>JBNACB010000016.1:0-39098 GCA_049632765.1 Akkermansiaceae bacterium
CTGTAGCTCAACCGTTCCAGCTCTGCACGCGATGATGCCACGGCTTCCATTCGCTGCGTCAGCTCCAAGCCCATGACCTTGTCAAAAAGCGCTATATCAACCTGCGTCGCTGAACCTGACTCGTCACGGTAGCGCAGTTTCAAAACACTTTCCAGCCGGGCCTCTGTCTCGAGTATTGAGTGGACCTGCGTAACACGTGCCGTGCCCAACTCCATCAGCTCAAGATTAACCCACTTATCGAGACTACTGCTTGACTGATTCATTCCCGGGAAATGTTGGCGCAACAGGTTTTCATACTCTCCTCTGAAGGTGGCAAAATCTGCCAGATATGTGGCCATTGAAGACTTCCCGCCGGGTTGGCGTAGCAGTGCATTGACAATCGCACCGGAAATAGCCCGAAAGGCAATCGGCTGACGACCAATCATCTCCAGCCACTCTCTCTCACTGGCCTCGAAAACCTGCTCCAACGGCAAAATCGAGATAAAATCGATCCCCTGATGGTAGAGGCGCCTGTCCGCATTGCCACTGCGAAGATCCATCGTTTCCAGAATCCCGACAATCAGCCAGGGCCTGACAATGAGCCTCTCGCCTTTTTCTAAAAGCTGGCCATCAGCCAAGCCTCGCTCGTACAGGAGCAACTCAACCAGATGATAGCGAAGCATATCCTGATCCACTCCCCGACCCAGATGAATATTGAGCAAGAGCTGGTACTGGTCCTGCAGGTTTGAAATCTTAGTTGCCATGCTGCGTGACACATCCTTGTCACCCTCTGCGCCATACAACTTGATAATGATGGGAAGGCTCATCTTCTTTGTCGGCGCCTCACCACAAATCCTGTTCAGACCCACTCGAAGCTTGTCCGCGGTTGATGCGATACCGGCACGAATCTTCTGGTTACCCCCCACCACGGCTATGTCACCAAACGTAGTGATCTCTTCCTGTTCCGGGGCGACATTCCCCGCCACGTCATCGACTTCACCACCGAAAACCACAAGCTGCATCCAGAGACACAGGAACAGGACGGCGATGAAGTGCCATGGCAAGCAAATCAGCATCAGGCTTTTTACAAAACGCAGTTTCATGCAAACCCTCATGATCATAGCCGTGATTCAATCTGTCTCGGGTCGAGCGTAATCACACCATCTTCAACCCGCACATCGAATATTTTGTTCTCGTAGTATGGCTGCAGCTCATCCTCGAGCTCTTTTGCCAGATTCTGATAGGCTGGCATAAGAAGACGGGCAAAGCCACCGGGCAATCTAAGTTGGCCGATATGGCACGAGTGCCTTGTAATACTGTATCCTTTCTCATTGCGATCAAAGCCCATGAAAAGTGAGGACACGTGATTTTGAGCATTGGGCAGCTTGCGCTCAATAATGATTTCGACCTCATCTTTCCTCAACTCAACCCAGACACCCACGACTTCCACCAACCTGGAAAGAGGCCCTGCTTGCTTGATTTGGAGACGATGCGCCAGCCACGCATTGACATCCTCTTCACGAAAACTAATGGGGATATTACTTTCAAGCGCATTAGCAAGCCGCTCCTTGAGCTTGGGTGCTCGCCCTGGGCCACCCTCAAGCAATTTCGTGCGTCCGGATATACCATCAAGCGGATATGCTCGGAGTGCAGGAAACAAACTTACCCCTGCGAGCCTGGTATCCATCACCCTTGCATTGAACTGACCCGGAGTTCCTGCGGGTTGCCAGAGAAAATAGACGTGAATGCCTAAATAAGACATGAGGATCAGGACAGCAAACCACAGAAACATTCTCAGGCATCCAGCGTTACACCCGGTATTCTCATTATCCTGATGGCTCCGCTTTCCCATGCCATCGTGCTTAGCAAATACATAATGGCATGGAAAGCTTTCATTGCGTGGCCCCACCTTCAAGACAGATGCGATAATCCACTTGCATCGTTATCACTTGGAGCTGAAAATTCATGCAACTATTGGCAATCTGCGCGGTTTAAGATCTAGCATTTGTGTGATCATGAGCCATGCCGCCTCACAGCACTCCTTTCTCGCGCAACCCACGCAACCAGATCATCATCCACCTATGTCCAGATCAACTGCCGCAAGCAATAGCGAAAGCAGGAGTAATGATCTCGACACATCGGACGACGATCTGGATGTAGCGCTTATGCTGAGAGTCGGTCAAGGCGATGAAAACGCATTTGAGCGGCTCATAGAGCGGCACCAGCGTGTCGTAGTTGGAACAGTTGCCAAGATGCTTGGCAACACAACTGATGCCGAGGATATCGCGCAGCAGGTGTTTATCCGCCTCTGGAAAAGTGCTCCTCGCTACAAGCCCAAGGCTAAGTTCACCACCTTCCTCTTTACCATTACTCGTCGCCTCGTTTTTAACGAGAGCCGTCGCCGCAGTCGCAAACGGGAATATTCCATCGAGGAACGTGAGGACGACTACCACCTACAAACCCCGGACGAGCGCAGGATTTCCCCCGATGAGGACATGCTGCAGCGCGAACTGCGCATGGCTGTGGATCAGGCCATAGCAGAGCTCCCCGAAAAACAACGACTCGCGGTCATCCTCAGGCGCTACGAGGAAATGCCCTATGATGAAATCGGCAATATTCTTGGAATCTCGGTATCTGCGGTAAAAAGCCAACTTTTCCGTGCTCGTCATTCACTTCGAGAAGCACTTCAGGAATATCTCAAATCCTAACTTGCTTGCGAGGCTCTCTATTTTTCCGACTTTTCCAATATGCCCTTTTCGTTCTAGCCTCTCACCATGAGCCGTTTTTGCCTCTTCCTCTGTCTCACACTCATGCCGATGACCATTCATGGCAAAGTCGGCACCCGCCTGATTGCCTCCGGGTTCAAGCAGCCTGTCTGGGTATCTTGCCCGGATGGTGAGCGTGACACGTTGTGGGTAGTGGAGAAAGACGGTCGAATTGTGATCCTCAATAGAAAGACGGGTGCGAAGAGCGACTTTCTCGATATCCGTCACTTGATCAAGATTCGCATGAATGAGCAAGGGCTTCTCGGCCTGGCTTTCAGTCATGATTACAATGAATCAGGGCGCTTCTATGTCTACTACACCAACAAGCTTGGCGACACCGAAATATGCCGCTTCACAGCAAGTGGTGATCACAAGCAACATGCTGACCCATCAACACGTGAGCTACTCCTCAAAATCAAACAGAGTGCACGTAACCATAATGGTGGCTGGATAGATTTCGGCCCTGATGGTTTTCTCTACATTGCAACAGGTGATGGGGGATCCGCCAATGACCCACTCAATCACGGTCAGGATCTCAGCACCCATCTGGGCAAGATTCTTCGCATCGATGTCTCCGCGGAGAAGGGTTACAAGATCCCTGCAGACAACCCATTTCTTTCGCAGCCCTCAGCCATGCCCGAAATATATGCCTACGGTCTGCGCAATCCATGGCGCTGCTCATGGGACCGGGCCACCCGGGATTTTTACATCGCAGATGTAGGACAAAATCACTGCGAGGAAATCAACTTTCTCGCAGCCGGCCAAGGCAAAGGTGCCAACTTCGGATGGCGACTCCGGGAAGGCGTGGTCGCCACTCCCAAAAATAACGTGGGAGGTCCCCCACCGGCTAACGCCATCGATCCAATCTATGTCTACAAGCATGGTCGAGAGGCTGATGAGGGCCTCTCCGTCACAGGTGGCTATGTATACCGCGGCCCCATTGAGAGCCTGCACGGAAAATACTTTTTTGCTGACTACGCCAATCCCAGAATCTGGTCGATCGAAGTTAAAAATGGCAAGGCTGTGAATTTTCAGGACTGGACCGAACGGCTCAAACCCAGACAGGGAAACTTGAACCTCATCGCCTCATTCGGCGAGGACAGTGACGGCAACCTGTTCATTGTATCTCATTCCGGTGACATCCACCAGGTTGTGGAGCAATGATCTAGTCACGATACGGAATATCATACACATCACGCAACTTGTCCTTGATCTCCTTGCCAATAACCATCAACGCCGGCAACAGAACCAGAGTGATAAGCGTGGCAAAAAGTATGCCGAATGCGAGGGATGCTGCCATGGGTTTGAGGAACTGTGCCTGAACCTCGGTCTCGAGGAGTAATGGCGCCAGACCAAGGAAGGTAGTCAGGGAAGTGAGCAAGATCGCACGAAAACGATCTCCTCCCGCACGACGACACGCATCAACCAGACTGATTCCCTCCTGGCGCAGATCATTAATCCTGCACACCAGCACCAGTGAGTCGTTCACCACAACCCCCGAGAGAGCCAGAATGCCGAATACCGACAGAATGGAGACTGGCAGCCCCATAAGGTAATGCCCAAGTAGTGCCCCAATAATCCCAAAGGGGATGACGGACATGATGATCAGCGGCTTGGCATAGCTTTTAAGGGGAATGGCAATAAGTATATAGATGAAAGCGATTGAGAAAAAGAAACCCTTGATCAATGAGCTGAGTGATTTTTTGCGCTGTTCTATCTCACCACTCTGACTGATCGAAACACCGGGATACTTGGCGAGCATCTGGGGAAAAAATTCCTGCTCCAGACGAGCGGTAACTTCACCCGAGGAGGTTACGGCCTTATCCATCGTTGCCTCAACTGAAACAACGCGCTTACTATCGTATCGCTTGATCGATGCCAGGGACTCTGAGTAGCGCGTATCAGCCACGACCGAGAATGGAACGACTGTGCCGTCCTCCTTGCGCACGCGCATGTTTCGGAGTGTCTCAAGTGACTCCCTCTGCTCGATCGGGTATCGGACCATCACGCGCACCTCATCACGGCCACGTTGAACACGCTGGGCTTCACGACCGTAAAAAGCATCCCTCACATTGATTGCGAGGTCTCTCTTGGTAAAGCCGGCGGCCTCACCCTCGGGAGTCACGGAGTAAAGAATTTCAGGTTTTCCGGAATCAAAGCTATCAAGGATGTCGTAGACCCCATTATAAGTTCCGAGCAAAGCCTTCATTTCAGAGGCAGCTGCCTTAATCTCATCGAGATTCTCACTCTCCAGATTGACTCTCAAATCTCCCCCGGGGGGACCAGCCCTGGCAGCAAGAGACAAGGAACGCGCTCCCGCAACCGGGCCAATCGCCTGTCGCCAGTCCTTGAGAATCTGCCCAGTTGGAAGAGACTCCCGGGTAGTAGACCTGGTGAGCTCTGCAGCAATGGCGGCACTATTGTTGGTTTTGCATGCGATCTGGATTTCCACAAACGGGTTTTGCCCATACTCGCGGTCATACTTCTTGCCCAAATCGGCGGCAATATCGGCAATACGCTGCGCATTGGCGTGGAGATACTGCACGGACTGCCCTTGCTCCAGCTCGAGCAAAACCACCGCATTGTCGCGGTAAATATTGGGAAAGAAAACAAATCTCAACTGCCCCGCTGGAAAGAGGCCCACCACAACAATCAGTATTGCGATGAAAGCTGCCACCGTAGCATAACGCCATGCGATCACAAAATCAATGGCAGGTTGATAGACGGATGTAATCAACCACTGGAGCCTTCTGGCTACCCCTTTTTGAAAACGTGCCCAGGCTTGGCTTACCCGGTTCCTTGGTTTTTTATGGACATTGAGGTGGGCGAGATGTGATGGCAGGATCAACTTGGACTCCACCAGCGAAAAGATCAGACACAGAATAACCGCTGTTGCAATTTGCCCGAAGACATTGCCCATCCTGCCGCTGACTTGCGTGAGGGGAAGGAAAGCGGCAATTGTTGTAACAACTCCAAATGTTGCAGGCGTGACTACTTTGCTGACACCACGCACAGTAGTGAGAATCGGCCCATCTCCCTCTTCGGCGTGATCATCTTGTTCTTTTTCAGTGTAGATCGACTCACCGATCACAATGGCATCATCAACCACAACACCGAGCACGATAAGAAAGCCAAATGCTGATATCACATTGACGGACAAATCGAGCCCCGGAATGGGAAAACAAGCAAGGGCACCGGCAAGGGATACGGGAATGCCAATGGCGACCCAAAAGGCCAATCGCAAATTGAGGAAAACCATCAATGATGCCAGCACTAAAAGAACACCGATCAATCCGTTGCGTCCAAGCAACAACAAGCGGTCACGGATATTAACCGACCCATCCAACCAGCTGGCTATGTTTAGACCCTCGGGCAAGCCATGATACTCACCAACCACACGCCTTGCCTGATTAACTGCCTCGATAATATCATCACTTCCCTCAGTGGTAATCTTCAAGCTGGTCGTAGGCTGGCCCCGAAAGCGATTTAAGAAGAGCTGGTCGACGAAACCATCACGCACCTCGGCGACATCCCTGAGATAGATGCGGGTACCATCAGGATTGGTGCGCAGTGCGATGTTTGCAAAATCCGCCTCTGAATAGGCCTGATCTCTGGAGCGCAATGATATGTCGCCGCGCATTGAACGCACGACCCCGCCTCCGAGGTCGAGTGAGTTGTTGCGCACCGCCTCAGCCACCTCGTCAAAAGTGAGCTGGTAAAGCCTGAGCTTTTCCTCAGATGGCTCAATGGATATCTCGTAGTCCCGGGCTCCAATGGTCTCCACCTTGGAAATGGCTGGCTCACGCAATAGTACATCCCGCACCTTGCGTGCGGCTTCTTTGCGTGTTGCCTCATCAGCATCACCGTAAATCTCAACCCAGAGCACCTTGCTTCTGCGTTTGTTTTCTCTGACCACCGGCTTCTCGGCCTGCTCAGGGAACGACGGAATTGCATCAACCTGAATTTTAACGTCATCCAGCAGCTTACTGATGGGGTAGTCTTCTTTAGCCTCGATGGTGACAGTGGCCAGATTGCTTTGACTCACAGACCGGACATGATCAATGCCCTCAACATCCTCAATGGACTCCTCGATCTTGATGGCGACCCCCCTCTCGACATCCTCTGGATCACCTCCCCTGATGGTGACTTTCACCGTGACAGACTCAGCCTCAAACGCCGGAAAACCCTCTTTACGTATCGTCAACGCCGTGTAAATACCCGCCGCCAGAATGGTGATCATCAGAATGTTCGCCACCACCGGATTGGTGGCAAACCAGCTGATAAACCGGTGTTTCTGCAAGGGGTTCATTGAGTTAGTCCGTTATTGAGTTGGCTAACACTGGCTGGACTTCCTTACCAACCCGGAAAGTCGCCAGAGGGCGTGTCACCACGCGCAGATGAGAATCGATCCCTGCCTTGGCCTGATCATCGCTGTCAAGTCGCAGATAAACATGGCCTTCATGGCCGTAAACGCGTGTGGCTTTGATCCGGTTAAGAACATTGTCTTGGTCTACCCCCCATACATATGCATCGTTGACGAGTGCGGCCTCAGGGACCTTGAATGCATCGGTAATTACCTGAGCGGGAATGCGGGCATTGACAAAGGTTCCCACGACCAGAGGCTCCGGCTTGTGTTCATAGGGCTTCTCCACTTCCGCAATCACATACGTCACCTGGTTTTTTGGATCCACGGATGGCTCAGCACGCACCAGCTGGCCTTGCCACTCCACACCCTTTTTTGTGGCGCTACTCAAAGTCACAGGCAAACCTCTGGAAGCACGCTCTCCATGCAACGAAGCAAGCTGCACCCTGGCAGCCTGATCCGCGGTCAGCGGCAGGCGAACTTCAACGCGCTCAGTCGCCACCAGCTTACCTAATGGCTGCTGCTGGTTGGCATAGTTACCTACCGCGGCGTGCCGCTCCATGACAACCGAATCATAAGGAGCCCTGATCATCGTGCGTTGGAGGTCAGCCTTGGCTTTTGCCTCCGCAGCCATGGCGGACTCAGCTTGGGCTCGAGCAGCTTCAAGCTGTGGCTTGCGCAGCACAAAATCGCTTGCCTCACTCAGATCACGCCCTGAGGCAAGCCAGTCTTCTGCAGCCTGTCTGGCTTTGACCTCCTCCTCAACCAGAGCACGATTGGCTTCGGTGAACCTTGAGCTCTCCCCAGCTAATGCCGCTGCATAATCAGTATCGTCAATGCGGGCCAGCATATCGCCCTGCTTGACGCGATTACCCACGCGGAAAGTCTCTGCCACCTCAACAATCTGTCCATTCACTTGAGGAGTCAGGGTTGTTTCAAAATAGCTTTGCACCGTGCCGTAGCTAATCACAGGCGGCTGGTGATTTTCGCGCACAACTTCAATGATATCAACTTGAGGAGCTATGAGTTCGGGCGTGCGTGGCAGATTCTTTGGTTTACTACTGATGAGCAATTTCACACACAGAAAAGCAAACAGAATAAAGCCAAACGGAATGATGATTTTAAGCAGAAGTTTCATAAGTTTGGTGGTCCATCAGAGCCCTTTTCCAAGGGCAAGAGCCAATGCGACCCGGTTTTTGTATCGAAGTGCTTTTGTGTTAATCAGGGACTCCTCGCTATTGAAGGCGCGTCGCTGGGTATCGAGCAAGGTAAGAATCTCCACCAAGCCCGTCTCATAATTTCTCCGGATGCGATCCTCGGCACTGCGGGCTGCCTTCAAGGCATTGTCATGATATTGCTCTTGGCGGACCAGATAGAGCTCTGATCCCAGTGCGTTTTCCACCTCGCGAAAAGCATTGATTACGATGGATTGGTAATTGGCCAGAGCCTCCTTGGCGCGAGCATTTGCAGCACCCAATTCAGCTCTGCGTCGTCCTCCATCAAATAGAGGGGCAGACAGGTTGGCAGCAACAGACCAAACCTTGAAATTAGAATCGAGGACATCTCTCAATGTGGAAGACTGGCCACCACCGCTTGCCGTGAGTGAGAACCGCGGATACAGATCTCGGTGCGCCACTTGCACACGGGAATCCGCCGCCCGAATGCGCTGGTAAGCAGCATCGATATCCGGACGTTTCATAAGCAAAGCGGACGGTATACCTGCCTCCACGCCCCGCCCAATCGTGGGCCATGAGTGTGCAGAGAATTTGGCATCAGGATAGGAACCGGTCAGCGCGGCCAGCTGTCGAGCGGACTGATCCCTGAGGTCTGACTTCCTTGCCAATTCTGCACGTGAGCTCTCCATGTCCGAGCGAGCGAGATCGAGATCACCCAAATCCTCTGTGCCGTCTTCATAGCGGCGCTTGACTAGCTCATAGGTCTTCTCAAAGCTCGTCAGTCGTCGCTTGGAGAGATCGAGCAGGCGGTCGCTGGCAATGAGCTCGAAATACGCCTGCATGGTCTGCGCCGCTAAGGACTCACGTGCTGAGGCATGGTCTGAAAGCAGGGCATCCCTGTTCCTGGCTGTCGCCCTGATATCTGCACGTATACGCCCCCAGACATCAAGTTCCCATTGGGCATCCAACCCTGCCGCGTAAGAGTTCTCGATCGATCTGGTGCCACGGGTGAAATTCCGGGACCGGCTCGCGCCCCCCGAAAGATCCAATGCCGGCATCAGGGAGGCTGTTGCTTTGCGCATCTCAAATCCCGACTCCTCGAGTCTGGCTGCACTGGCCTTAAGATCAGGGTTGTGTTTTAAAGCTTTTTCCACACATGCATTTAAAGACTCGTCAGAAAACAATGTCAGCAAGCCAGCAGCAACCTCAGGCACAGGGGGCTCAGAGGCATCGTAGCGCTCAGGTATGTTCAGCTCATTGTTGCGCGTCGCCGCAAGGGATGGAAATTTGAGCGTGCAGCCAGATACGCTGAGAAGGACAACAACAGAAACAAGTATACGGAGCCAAGGTGGCCGAACTACCCCACCCCGCACATAACAGGATAAAAAAGACGGGAGGGCAAAGGTGCAGGGCATGGGCTCTAATCTAGAAAAACTATGCCCCAGTGCAAGCAGACATCTGCACAAGCAGCGTAAAAACCACTGCAAAAAATCACTCGTCGATTGCAATAATGGACACCTTGTTTTCCATACACATCGAGTGCACCTCTTCAGCACCCAGCATCAGCGTTTTTCCTGCTTCAATGGCGATGACGTCAACACCCGATCGAGCACAATTCTTTACGGTGTCCGGACCAATGACAGGCACATCAAAACGAAAATCCTGATTTGGCTTGGCCACTTTGACCAGCGTGACGCCTTTGCCATGCCCTAATTCCCCACCACGGCGTATACACGCATTGGTACCTTCAAAAGCTTCCACAGCGAGAACGGTTCCATTACGCACCACTACAGACTGTCCAATATCAAGTCGGCTGGTCTCTTTGGCGATCTCATAGCCATAGCGAGCATCCTCCATCGCAGCACCCTTGAGTTTGGGGCCGCAAACATGCCCCGCAACAGGCATGTGATCCTCCAGAAATGTGGTCGCTGGCAAGAGGGTGATTCCATCCTTTGCGAGCTCCTCAGCGATACCGCCAAAGAGCGACTCGGCATTTTTCTGCTTCGTGCGTGCCAATAGCATCATGGTCCTGACATCAGGCCTTAAATCAAACAAGTTCCTGGGAGCAATCTGCCCGACCATAACCGCCTCGTCAGCACCGGCCTTCTTAAAAAAACGGATCATTTTACCCAGCTGTCCGACTTTCAACCATTCGGCGTTATCGACCTCTGCAACCAGCTCCTCCCGGGTTTCCCCATCAAAGGCAGCCATCACCAAACGGGTGTCCGGAGACTTCACGCGGGCAGCACGGATGAATGCTTCTGGATAAATGCCGGAGCCGGCAATGATGCCAATGGTACGAGACATATCAATGCGCCACTACATGTATACCGCCATGACTGGCCCTAATGATCCACCTCCTTGTGCAATAAATACTTGGCCGCCTGCTCCACATCCTTGTCACCGCGGCCAGACAAATTGAGAATAATAATACTATCCCGGGGCATTGTGGGCGCTGCTTTTGATACGTATGCGAGTGCATGGGAAGACTCCAGTGCGGGCAAAATGCCCTCTGTTTCGGACACCTCCCTGAATGCAGCAAGCGCCTCGTCATCCGTCGCGTAGGTATACTCCGCACGCCCAATATCTTTCAAATAGGCATGCTCAGGACCTACCGCTGCGTAATCCAGACCGGCACTCACCGAGTGAGTCAGTTCAATCTGACCATCATCATTGGCTAGCAACCATGTTTTGGACCCCTGCAAGACCCCCAGCTTGCCCCCTTGGAAACGCGCAGCATGTCGCTCCGGCTTGATGCCCTCTCCGCCGGCTTCAACACCCATCATCCTGACACTCTCGTCCTCGATGAAAGGATGAAACAATCCGATGGCATTGGAGCCCCCACCTACGCAAGCCACCAGCAGATCCGGCAATCTCCCCTCCTGCTGGAGAATTTGCTCGCGTGCCTCCACTCCAATGATCCGGTGGAAATCGCGCACCATCATGGGAAAGGGATGTGCTCCAAGTGCCGAGCCTATGATATAGTGAGTATTCTCTACCGTTGCCACCCAATCACGCAACGCTTCATTCACTGCCTCCTTGAGCGTGGCCTGGCCAGCAGTTACCGGCACCACCTTGGCTCCAAGCAACTGCATGCGGGCAACGTTGAGAGCTTGGCGCTCCATGTCCACTGCTCCCATGTAAACAATGCATTCCATGCCAAAGCGGGCGCATACAGTGGCAGTCGCCACACCATGCTGACCCGCGCCTGTTTCGGCGATGATCCGGCTTTTACCGAGCCGCTTGGCGAGCAGAATCTGTCCAATCGCATTATTGATCTTGTGGGCACCGGTATGGAGCAAATCCTCGCGCTTGAGATAGATTTTTGCCCCGCCGAGCTTCTCCGTCCAGCGTTCGGCATAATAGAGAGGGGTCGGACGGCCGCAATACTGTCTGAGCAAATAATCCAGCTCTTTCTGGAATTCAGGATCTGCCTTTGCTTTTGCGTATTCAGCTGCCAGCACCTGCATCGGGTCCATCAGGGTCTCAGGCACAAACATGCCCCCATAGGTGCCGAAGTGCCCATGAGCATCGGGCAGTTGTTGTGTAGAGTCCATTGTGGCCACGCCAAATAGCTAATCGATAAACCAGCATCCTGCAAGTTTAGTCTCTAAACAAAGAATGCCTGCCATGCAGAGCGATAGACATCAATCCGGGAGACCTTGACACCCCGCTCGAGGTCTTCCCAACTGGCATGATCCAGAAGATCAAGTGTATCCTGACCAATGAGACCGGGGAGAGCAGTTGCTGCGCGCGTCCTTCGTGACCCCAGTGATTTGGTATAAACTTGCCCATCACCCAGATATTGACGGGCTCGGGCTCGCCAGCGAGCAGCTTCGCTCTGCAGGGCGTTGATATCATCTGGATCGGACACGGGCAGATAACACCTCCCTGCCATGAGGTCTGATGGCAAATCCCGCAGGATGTTGATGAGTTGTAGACCCATGCCGTAATGGATTCCGAGCTGCTTGAGGCGACCAGCCTCCATGGTAGAAAAACCCGGAAGAGCGATATTGCCTATTTCACTCCAGAATTCGCCGACGCATCCCGCCACGAGAAAACAATATTCCTCAAGCTGGGCATCACTTGCCAGACCACGCTCCCGCCTCAACTCGAAACGCTCCATATCGAGGCCCTGGCCATGCAAAATATGCTCCATCACTCGCAAAATGGCCGCATGCACGGGGCTGTCTTTGAGGCGATACAGCCAATCAAAGATCTCGTCCATTTTTGCCAAAAGCAATTTCTCTCCCTGATGGCTCTGGCGAGGAATAACCTCTTGCTCCAAGCGCGCAATCCAACTGGCACGATCCGCGCCCTTGAGTATATCACCGAAGCCCAGCAACATCTCGTGCCTGAGCGCCGCATCCAGCCCCTCGGTGTCTGCCAGTGTATCGCTGGCCCGGGCCAAAAGATAAGCCAGACTGACCGGTTCCCTCATAGGCCCGGGTAACAGCCTTATACTGAGGTAAAAAGACCTCGAAACATCCTTGAGGATTTGTCTGCCGTGCGAGTTCACAATCAAGTGGTGGTGACACTACAACCCCACAAAGTAGGGTCAAGTTCCCTGCGTGCCCGGGCCAGCAAATCATCGCGTGAGGCCGGGTCCGTTACAAAAGCCATCATCGTGGAACCCGATCCAGACATCATGGCAGCATCCACATCAGCCTGACTCAAGAGCCACAACTTCATTTCAGCTAGAAAGCGGTGTTTGTAGAACACTGGCTTTTCCAAATCATTAACAAGCTCACCCCAGGGCATCTGTTGCTCAGAATAATCCACACCGGAGACTGGGGCTGCATCCAAACAGCCACGATAGGCGTCAGGGGTAGAGACAGCAAAACCGGGCTTCAGAAGCAACAAGTTCTGGCCAGATACTCCAGTAAGCTCAACTGGTTCAACAAGCTCTCCCCTGCCCCTGACCATGCATGCCTGCTCATAAATAAAAAAAGGAACATCCGAACCGAAAGAGGCCCCCATTTCAGCCAATTCTCGACGGCTAAAACCGGCATCCTCCAGCTCATTGAGGGCTAGCAGCGTTGTCGCCGCATCACTACTGCCCCCCCCGAGACCAGCACCATGGGGAATGTGCTTTTCAATGGAGATTTTCCACGAACACGTCTTCCCCGATGATTGTTCAAAAACACGCACAGCCCTCGATACGAGGTTGGACTCGTCGGTGGGAATCTCTGCATTTTCGCAGTGCAAGCTGTAACTATCAGCTACTTCGAAATGGAGAATATCGCCAAGATCATTGGAGCGTAATGGCACCATCAGGCTCTCAATCTCGTGAAACCCATCTGGGCGCTTGCCCAAAATCCTTAGGCTGAGGTTGATTTTTGCTGGCGCGATCCGGATTTCTTTCTGCATCACGAGAGTCAGGATATTACAATACCCTGACAGGTGCTGGCACACAAACGACCGTCATACCAGCAGATTGTGCAGCCATCATTCCGGCCGCAGCATCTTCAAACGCCAGACAACGGAGAGGATCCACCCCCAAACGCGAGGCTGCCTCGATATAGATATCAGGAGCCGGCTTGCCACAAAGCACGTCATTTGCCGTCACTACCTCATCAAACAAATCGCTCAAGCCCACCTTTTGCAGGATTTTCTCTGTCACTAAACGCGTTCCACCGGTGGCAACACCCAGTGGAAACTTACCGCGCAAACTCAGAGCAAAATTGGCGACTTCATCGATCACGACAATATCATCAAGGTGATTGAGAAAGGCATTGCGTTTGTCAACAGCCACCTCGGCCGGATCCAAGTGAAGTCCGTGCTCACCATTGAGATCAGTAATGATGTCATGCGTTGGCCTGCCCCCCATGGCATAGAAAACATCCTCGGGGAAAATATGCCCCACATCCTGTTTAGCAAGTGCCTCGCACCATGCTGAGAAGTGAGCAGGCATGGAGTCCACCAGTGTTCCATCAAGGTCAAAAATGACGGCATCGTAACCGTCCTCCGGGATATCAAGATTCGCAAAATTCGACATGTGACGCGGTGGATATGCTTGGAACTCAGGCGACTTGCAAACAGATAAATGCGTCAACTTTGTCAGCAAAATGCACCTGCCGTGACGACAAACCATTCAGGGCCACAAGCACACCTGCGAGCGCTACAACACAACGGCCTCGTCGCGGTAAGTGCCTCCCGCAATCCACTTCGTCTCTCCGGATTCGTTGGTAAAACTCACATCACCGACAATGACTACACCCTCGGAGAAGCGCACAGGTCCAGATATACTCAGTCTGCCCGCTTTGATCAGGGACGGCACCCCGAGGCCTTCAAGACTGTCGACAAGCTTGTATTCATCACTGAGGACAACCACGGGTGGATCACCCTGCCGTTCCGGGGCCAGAGTGATGCGGCCGTCAGCCTGCTGCACATAGGCATCTGTCCGGATGGCGAATAGGTCAGATGTGGTTTTCACAGCAGCAAAACGAGACCTTGGGACACACACGGCAACCGAGCCCGGGAAAGACTCAATCGCCGCGCCCATCGCTGTCTCGAGCTGATAGACCGGAGTGGACTCCTTGTCCCGGGGATCGACGGTTTTTTTATTTTGAATCATGGGCAGGGGCAAAACTCCACCCTCTTTCTCCAGAAGATCCTTGAGCACATCCAGTCTGATCCAAAGGCTGTTGGTATTGAAGTAACGGTGCTTGCTGATATTTTGAAACTCGTCAATGTCCTCATCCGGACATTGTGCCACCTCCCGCAGCAGAAGTTGTCCGTCTGCGTTACGCACAGCAAGGTGACCTCCTTTTTTGTCAGCCTCAGTACGGCGGGTTACCTCCATGAGAAAAGGTGCATCGCTCTCGGCAAAATGGCGCAACAGACCGGCGTCGAGAACAGCTCCCAGATTATCAGAGTTGGAAACAAAGGCATATTTGATGCCGTCAGCAAGCAAGGCATCGAGCTTGCCACTCCCGGAAAGAGCCGCGTAAAGATCCCCGTGCCCTGGCGGGCACCACTCGTTGGAGACGTTTTTTTCCCAGCTTACAGGTGCCAGTGTCTTGGCATCAATTTTGGGAATTTGATTCTGCATCAGCTCAATGGTTTCCACACCGGATAAGTTATCTTCAGCGTATGCCTCCATGTGATCCAGAGTATCAGAACTCGTACTAAAGCTATTCATGAGCAGGAAACGGACATTGGCTCCTGTGTTTTCACGCAGATGCAAGATCTGCTGGGCAATGATATCAAGGAAAGTCACATCCCCCTTCACGGGCAGCAAACTCTTTGCCTTTTGCAGACCCATGCTGGTTCCCAGTCCTCCATTGAGTTTGATCACCACTGTCTGGGCAAGCAATGCCGGATCAAAAACCTCAGTACCCGGCGACAGATCCTCAAGCTGCGGTAATTCATCACACGGGCTGATACTCTCCTCAGGAATTAACCCGTTCTCCTCGCGCAGTAGAGCCTCATAGTTACGCTCGAAAGCCCGGATCGCAGCTTCAGCAACCGAGGCCGCCTCCATCTTTTCTCGAAATGGCGTGAAATCACTCATAAGCAATGTGCGACGAAGTCGCTTGTGGCGGCATAACCGACATGGCTAGAGAGATCAACCCCAATCCCATCAATCCCCACATCATCAAAAAAAAGACCCTCAGATCTGCATTGATAAATTTTTCCTCACCACTAGATTGATCGCGTGAGTTATCAGGTTTTTGCCAGAAAATACCGCCCGAGAACCTTTGCCGATGTTCTCGGTCAGGACCATGTAATCTCCACGCTTCGCAACGCCATCGAGCGGGACCGGCTTGCCCATGCCTGGTTGTTTGTCGGTCCCCGGGGAACCGGAAAAACGACCACTGCGCGCATTCTCGCCAAGGCCCTCAACTGCCCCGGAGGGCCCAGCATTGATTTCGACCCGGACGATCCGGTGTGTGAGGAGATAGGTAATGGAACCTCACTGGACGTCATCGAAATAGACGGAGCCTCCAACAACAGCGTGGACAACATCCGGGATATCCGGGAAAACGTTCAGTTCACCCCCACTCAGGGTAAATTCAAAATCTACTATATCGACGAGGTTCACATGCTGACTTCGGCGGCATTCAATGCCCTCCTGAAAACCCTCGAGGAGCCTCCAGAACACGTCAAATTTATCTTTGCGACCACCGAGCCGAACAAAATCCTGCCAACCATCATATCCCGTTGCCAACGCTTTGATCTCCGCCCCATCCCCACGGAAACCATTGCCAAGCACCTTCAGTATATTGCCAGTGAGGAGGGTGTTGAGCTCGACGACCCAGCAGCATGGGCCATTGCCAAGGGCGCTGATGGAGGCATGCGTGATGCCCAGTCCATGCTCGATCAGCTCGTTGCCTTCTGTGGTGAGAGCATCACTGAGCAAAATGTCCTCGAGATATTCGGCTTCACCTCGCGGGAGACGGTTGCCGGCCTGGCAACCAGTATACTCACAAAAGACAGCCCCGCTGCCCTGGAACTCGTCCACCAGCAAGCCGAATGCGGCAAAGAACTCTCCCAGCTGCTGGGTGAGCTCATCGGCTGTTTGCGAGCCTTGCTCGTCAGCAGACTTGATTCCTCCGCAGGAAACGAGGGTTTCCCGGAGGAGCTATGGAGCCCACTGGTGGCTGCCTCCCATGAGATACAAACAGATCGCATCTTGAATTTGATCGATGTTTTAGCCGACTCCGAAGGGCGCATGAAATGGGCTGCCAACAAGCGCCTTCATTTTGAGATTGGTGTGATAAAAGCCATTCAATCTCTCAACGATGCCCGTATCAGTGACGTCATCAAGGCCCTCGCTGGCGCGGGCCCTCTCAACGGCGACCAGCCCGCAACCAACGGCCTGCCGCCTGTCGCTACCACTCAATCCTCTCCCCCCCCGGCTGAGGAAAAAGCCCCGGAGTCTGCGCCTCCGGCACACGCCACTCCATCCCCGGAGCAACCAAACGACAGCCAACCACCCAAGCAGAAGAAAAGCCTTGATGCCCTGATTGAGGATGCTCCCGAGGAGGCTACTGCCGTGACTCCCGAGCCCGAAGCCCAGCCAGAGCCTGCCGAGCAAGCCTCCGCTGAAGCCACAGACGAGGAGGATGAACCCCCACAGCAGGACGACTCGTTTTATCAAGATCCTCTCATACAAGAAGCCCTCAAAGTCTTTGAGGGCACCATCCAAAAGTAATCATCAGACACCACCCAACAAACCATGGATATTCAAAAACTCATGAAGCAAGCCCAGCAGATGCAAGCTGGCATGCAAAAAACACAAGAAGAGCTGGCCAAGGCAAATGTGGAGGCCTCCGTCGGAGGCGGCAAGGTAACGGTAGTTGCCAATGGTGCTGGCGAGGTACAATCCATCACCATCGATCCCTCCGTGGTTGACCCGGAAGATGTAGAATTTCTCCAAGAGCTTGTTCTGTCGGGTGTCCAGGAGGCTGTCACCAAGGGCAAGGAAATGGCAGCTGCTGAAATGTCCAAACTCACCGGCGGATTGGGCCTACCCGGCATGTGAGCCCTTCTCCCCGCACCTCCTTGCTCCTTATTCAGGGTGCAGAATGTTGAGCCATGCGTCTCTGGCTTCCAAGATCACTGATCATCGCCTCACTGGGTCTCCATGTGATCACATTGGCGAGCTACAGCCGTCAACCTGACATGATGGCTGCCTTCACCGTCTACCCGATATGGATGTGGTCCATACTCGGCTTGGTTCTCTCGGGTACTGCATTTCTTTTTTGGCGTGCTCAGCTCTCTCTCATGCTTGCCTGCCTATGGATACTCACCGTGATCCTGGCATCAGATGAATCCAACGTGTTGTTCAACAGCAGCCACGGGGTCCCCGAAACCGGCCAACCCAAACCATTTTACTCAGAACCAACCATCCGCATTTGCACATTGAACTGGGGCGCAAACAAAATGAAGCCTGCCGAGCTTGCAAAACAGGCGCAGCTCATCGCGGACTACCACCCTCATATCCTCTTCCTACAGGAAATCACCCCGGGGCATGCAGACTTGATTGCTAAAAAAGTCTACCCTTTGGAACGCTACCCGAATGCCTATGACATCAGGACCGAGAAAGGCGCCGCTACCATTACCCCATGGGAAATCATCAACACCCATCCAAACCTGCCCCACAGTCAGCACACCACTCTGAAACTTCCCGGCGGCCAAACCATCGACTGCGTGAATCTGCAGCTTCGGTCTGCGGTCACGGACATGCGCCTGTGGCAGCCAAGCTGTTGGATTAATCACGCACAAAACCGTAAGAAACAGCGCCTGCAGGTGCTCTTGTGCCTGGAGTATCTGAAGACCCAACGAGCAGAACATCCTGCTTCCTCGCGACCTGTGGTGATCGCAGGGGATTTCAACGCCCCCGCATCTGACCCATTGCACACCGACACCATGCAGGGAAACAAAAACAATGGGCATGACTTTGACTTTTATGACTCCTTCTTCCAGGTGGGATCGGGTTGGGCGAACACGTGGCACCGGCGCATGCCATTTCAGCGTATTGACTACATTTACACCACCCGGAGACTCAAGGCGGTTCGCTCAAGCAATGTGGTTATTCCCGGCTCAGACCACCTCATGGTGGTGTCCGATTTTGTCCTCCTGAAGCCCTGACATGCTCCATATCATCGCGTCAACAAAACGGCGCATTTAACCTTTCCCCACACCAATTTTGTCCTTCCACATTTCTCACAGATGCAGCGAGAGCGCCGCAAGAACCGGCACACTCACCACCGCCCACGGTGACATACCGACACCCATTTTTATGCCTGTGGGAACCCAGGGCATGGTCAAGACCCTCTCTCCTGATGAATTGATTGATGTGGTCGACGCAAAGATCATTCTTGGCAACACATACCACCTCTATCTACGCCCTGGCCTGGAGGTCATACGTAAAATGGGCGGCCTGCACAAGTTCTCGACCTGGGACAAGCCCATCCTGACTGACTCCGGAGGCTTTCAAGTATGGTCACTCGCCAAACTGCGTAAAATCTCAGAGCAGGGCGTTGAATTCGCCAACCACATCGACGGATCAAAAACCATGCTAACCCCGGAGCTTAGCATGGAGATCCAAGCCACGATCGGCAGCGATATCGCCATGCTCTTTGATGAGTGTCCGCCCTACCCCTGTGAGAAAAATTACGCGGCCGACTCACTCTCCCTCACCACTCGCTGGGCAGCACGCTGCAAAGAATGGCACCAGCAAAATGCCGACAAACACATTCCATGGGCCGATGCGGGTCAGCGCCAGCTCATCTTTGGCATCGTCCAGGGCAGCACCTACGCAGACCTGCGCGAGCAATCCGCGCGTGAGCTTGTTGACATCGGCTTTGACGGCTATGCGGTTGGCGGGATCTCCGTCGGCGAGCCCGAGCATGAAATGTTGCGCGCTATTGAGAACGCAGTTCCATTTCTCCCCAGTGACAAACCAAGATACGCCATGGGGTTGGGCACGCCTCCCCAAATGCTCGAAATGATCGCCCGGGGCGTGGATATGTTTGATTGTGTCATGCCAACGCGTGTCGCCCGGCACGGCATGGCATTTACAGCTGATGGACCGATCCACATCAAAAACAAACAATACGAGTTCGACCCCCGCCCTCTCGACGAGGACACCCACCCTTCCCTGCAAAAATACTCACGATCTTTCATACGCCATCTTTTCCGTGCGGGCGAAATGCTCTCTTTAAGATTGCTTTCCCTGCATAATCTGCATTTCTACCTGCGCCTCATGCGCCAGGCGCGCGAGGCAATCGAAGCAGGTCAATTCACCTCTTTTAAAAGCAACTTTAACAAACGCTACATTCAACAACCATGAACACCACCATCCACATCCTCGCCCAAGCAGCCGAACCCGGATCCGGAAGCAGCAACCCTCTGGGCAGCCCGCTCATCATGATGATCCTCATGTTTGTCATCTTCTGGGTCATTCTGATTCGTCCGCAGCAAAAACAGCGCAAGGAACTTGCCGCCAAGCAAGCAGCACTGAAAAAAGGAGACAAGGTAGTCACCATCGGAGGAACACACGCCACCGTGAATGCCGTCAGCGACAAAACCGTCTCGCTGAAAATTGCTGAGGGAACCTTTGTCAAATATGACAAAACCTCCATTGCCTCTGTCGTGCCCTCCGGCTCTGCCAGTGATGAGGATCACACTTCTGACGAGGCCAAGGGCTGAGGTGTCGGCTAACCTTCAAGTGTCTGGTTCAGACACAAGGCCTATCCCGCTCTTGCCAAAGAGAGCCATTCCCCGTATATCTTAATTATCAAGAGTGCTTTAGAACACTCAGAAAAACAACGACATAGAAATGACTACCATCCTCGCATCCCTGTTTAGCGACGACCGACTTATCACATTCCTATCGGGGCTTGGCCTTCTAGCACTCTTCTTCTGGTATTTCGCCACTGATTTTGAGCGCAAAAAACGCAACATCGGCTCCATGATCGTGGTGCTGATCGCCATCTTTAGTCTGCTTTCCATCATCCCGAAAGGACACTGGCGTAACATTATCTCCGGTAAAACAACCATCTCCGAAGCACACAGCCTCAAGGGCGGTATTGACCTTATTGGCGGATCCTCATTCACACTTCGGGTGCAGCCCACCATAGGCCCGGATGGCACCAAGCTACCCGTTACCGCGACAGCTGTTGATCAGGCTATCCAAACGGTGGAAAAAAGGCTCAACAACCTCGGCACAGCGGACTTACTCATCGTTGCCCAGGGCAGCGACCGTATTCTGGTGCAGATGCCGGGAGTAAGCCCTGAGGAGGCGTCCAACGTCCGGGAAATACTCGAGAAAATCGCCAAGCTCGAACTCAAACTCGTGCATCCCGAGAGCAGTGCGCTCGCCGCCAGCCTGGCTGCTGAAAACGAGGCTGACCGCGTTTTACCACCCGGTTACAAACTCTACCTGCTCGAAGACGAGGATGAGGATGGGAAAATTATCTCTGAGCCCATCTTGCTCAAACGACGTTCATCCCTGGATGGCTCCTACATCGTTCACGCGCAGGAGCTCTATGGCCCCTACGAGGGCAAGCTCACGGTCGAACTCAATGCCGAGGGCTCAAACAAAATGCTGGAACTTACCAGCAAGATGCAGCACGGCGTGGATCGTCTCGCCATCGTTCTGGATGACAAGGTCCTCAGTGCTCCCGTGGTGCAAAGCACCCTCGGCAAAAACTTTGAGATATCAGGCATGAAGGATGCCGTGGAGGCAAAAGGCATTGCGGCTGCTCTCCTCAACCCACTGAAAAATCCTCTACTTGTCGAGGAGGAGCGGACTGTTTCCGCAACTCTGGGCAAGGAAACAGTTCACCAGGGCATCACTGCCGGTATCGCAGGCCTTGGACTGACCCTTCTCTTTGTCTTATTATACTACCGCTTTGCCGGTATCATTGCCCTCATTGGCCTGACACTCAATATCCTGATCCTCTTCGGCTCCATGGCTATGTTTGGCTTCACCTTCACCCTTCCGGGTATTGCGGGTATTATCCTCACCATCGGTGTCGCCGTTGATGCCAACGTGCTCATTTACGAGCGGCTCCGCGAGGAACTGGCCGCCGGCAAGTCGCTCAAGTCTGCCATCAGGGCAGCCTATGAGAAGGCCTTCTCCGCGATCTTTGATGCCAACATCACCACTCTGATAACAGCACTCATCCTCTTCTGGCGTGCCAGCGGCACAGTCAAGGGCTTCGCTGTAACTCTCACTATAGGCATTCTCGCCTCCATGCTGGCTGCCCTGCTCTGCACCCGGGTGCTCTTCTGGTGGTTCTCCGACGCGGGCATACTCAAAAAACTCTCATTCATGAATTTGATCCCCAAGCGGGCATTTGACTTCCTCGGCAAACGTAAACTTGCCTTTGGTCTCTCCGCTGTCCTCATCCTTGCTGGAATAAGCTCAGTGGGAATGAAGGGCGACTCTGCGCTAGGTATTGACTTCACGGGTGGTGCCCAGCTCTCCTACCAGTTGGTAGACGGACAAGCCGTGGATCAACCGGCTGTTCAGCAAGTTCTCGACAAGCTCGAGCTCTCCAAACAGGCACGTTCCCAGGAGGAGACAACCACCGCTGGAGAATTTCTCCTCACCGTGCGTTGCAGCACCGAGGACATCGGAGCCATTGAAACGGCGCTCGCTGAAAACTTTGAGCTCCTCAAGGACAAACCTTCAAGGGAAACCATCAGTGCCAGCTTGGGCAGCGAATTTCTCAATACGGCCCTCTGGGCATTAATTGTCGGGCTTGTAGCCATCCTCATCTACATCACCATCCGCTTCGAATTCTCATTTGCCCTGGGTGCCTTTGCCGCTCTCTTCCACGACATCCTGATCTGTCTGGGTATTGTGATTTTCTCCGGCCAGGAGCTCTCCCTGATTCATGTCGGTGCCTTCCTTACTATCGCGGGTTACTCGATTAACGATACCATCGTTGTCTTTGACCGCATTCGTGAAGATCTGCGTTCCCGCCGGGGTGACGTGCAGGACGTCATGAACCACGCCATCAATTCCACCCTCTCACGAACAGTGCTCACTTCATTGACCACGTTTGTCGCAGTACTCGTTCTCTATATCTTTGGTGGCGCTGCCCTTAAGGACTTCTCCTTTACCATCATGATCGGTGTGGTTGTCGGAACCTATTCCTCCATCTTCATTGCCTCGCCCATCGTCTACATCTGGAGCAAGATGCGTGGAGCGAACCTACGCCGTGAACTTCTGGACGCCAACCTCGAGGCCGAGGTCAATCCAGCAAAGTCCTGAGTCATTTGACCGCGGCAATTGCTGCCAAGAAAATCCTTCCAAGCGGTGATACTTTCAGTATCACCGTTTTTGCTGTTACAAGCCTCGGCACGTTTAACAAATCCTCATATTTGACCGAAAAATTCTTGCAATACGCCATTAATCTGGCATTTTCCCGCCCGTCCGTGGCCCATGGGTCATGTGGCACCATAAACGGAAATTCCTGCGTAGCTCAGCGGTAGAGCGGGTGGCTGTTAACCACTAGGTCGTTGGTTCGAACCCAACCGCAGGAGCCATATGAGGGCCCTCCAAGTCAACCGACTTGAGGGCCTTCACCTTTTGGCGAGAGTGGCGAAAGATACGCAGCTGCCCGTCGATGCGCCCTATGCTACTTGGACAGCGCGTAAGCGATATGTGGCGTATAAAGTGCCGGCTCCAGCAGAAAGGAGTCGTGTCCCTTGTCGGAATGCACGGTAATGTGCATGGTTTCCACCCCCGCAGCCTCAAGGCCCGCCACAATCTCGGCCTGCTCTTCCGGGTAAAAGCAGAAATCGGAATCGATACTAAACACGAGGAAGTCCTGGTTGTTGTCCGCACACTTCTTGAAAAGTGCTTGCACAGAATCCACCCCAGCCTCCTTGCAGGCATCATAGCGTGACCACATGTCAATAATCCGCAGGTAGGTGTTGGCATCAAAGCGCTTCACGAACTTCTTACCCTGATGGAGCATGTAGCTCTGGAATGTATCCTGCACCTCATACCACGCCAGGGTTTCCCTGTCCTGCCGCACTTCCCTGCGGGCACGGTTTTCGATGGCGTCCAGATGCACAAATGTCTTGTGGGAAATCATCCTCGCAAGCGCCAAGCCGTAATCCGGATGAGGCCCGTCATAATAGTCTCCCCCGTTGAAGTAGGGATCATTTTCAATGGCCAGAATTTGCTCAAAAAGAATAAGCCGGTTGAGCACTGTAGTCTTGAGCCCGCTGGCAATGGGAATGACTGTTTTAACCCTGTCTGGATAAGTCGCCGCAAACGACAGAGTAACCAAGCCGCCGACAGAGGGACCAACTGCTGCCCTCAAAACGCCAACGCCCAGGGCATCGAGCAACAGTGCCTGCATCTTAACCTGATCAGAGACCGAAAGCTGCGGGAATTTTGAACCATAGGGTTGTCCGGTTGCAGGATTGATGGAACGTGGTCCTGTCGTCCCATAACAACCTCCCAGATAATTGGCACAAATGACAAAAAAGCGGTCTGTATCAAGCGCCTTGCCTGGCCCGACAAACTCCTCCCACCAACCAGAATGCAGCTCCTCTTTCCACAACTCCCCTGCTTCGGGGAGATCAGGGTTGTATCCACTTGCATGATGAGATCCTGACAACGCATGGGATAGCAAAATGGCATTGGAGCCATCTTCATTGAGCGTACCCCATGTCTGATAAGCGATCTCAAGCTCAGGCAAAGACGCCCCGCACTTGAGGCTGAACGGATCATCATTCACCTTCAGAATCTCAGTCTTGACCGTGGCAGCTCCTGCGCACTTGCTGATCACATCATCGGACACGGGAGGCATTGTCCACAGATTGGTCGCGAATAACACCGTTTTTTTGCACTAAAAAAGCAACTCCAACAGTCACTCCGCCGATGCACCTCATCGCAAAGAAAAAAAGAATCCGCTGTGCCGTCCATGGTGTATGAGCCACGATTCCGTATGCTCAATAGGTTGGGGACATCCTCCGCCCCTCTGTCTTCCTGGAAAGGCATGACATCAGAACGTAGGGGCCGCCCCCATGTCTAGTCTATCGGTTCGGGCGTACTACCATTAGCGGTCGCACACAGCAGATGAAAATACCTTATCTTCATTCCATGAGCTTGCAACCAAATTCTAATTGTCCGGACCTACGCCAGAGCCCATTCCGTCCTTGCATAGGACATGCAATGAACTCAAGTTTTCGCCATGCAATTCCCTGCCACCAGAGCAACCAGTCATGTCCTGACAAACGGTCTCACTGTGATTCTTGATGCCGATGCATCAGCACCAGTTATCAGCACACAGGCTTGGGTGGAAACCGGCAGCATTCATGAAGGCAAGTTTCTGGGTTCTGGCCTGTCTCATCTCCTTGAGCACATGGTATTCAAGGGCACGGAAAATTATGACGGCAAGTCCATAGCGGATACGGTTCAGGCTGCCGGCGGGGAATGGAATGCCTACACCACATTTGACCGCACCGTGTATTACATTGACGGCCCCTCTGAGAGTGCCGAAACCTTTCTCAAAGTACTCACAGAAATGGTCTTCAAACCCAGCTTTCCCATTGATGAGTTTGAGAAGGAAAAGGGAGTGATCCGCCGCGAGATCGACATGGGTATGGATGACCCTGATGACCGCAATGGACGCCTGCTCTATTCCACTGCCTACGCCCATGATTCCCGCCGACAGCCGGTAATCGGGCATATGGAGTTATTTAACCAACTCAGCCATGACGACATGCTTGGTTACCACAGGGAGCGCTACACCACTGAGAATGCCTTTCTAAGCATATCGGGGGATTTTGAGAAAGAGGCGATGCTCACACTTCTTGAGGACATCACCAAGGACATCCCACGCAGTTTTACTCACCCCGTGACCATCTACACGGAACCCAAACAACACGGTTTGCGCTGTCGCCGCAAAAAGTTCGCCATCCCGGCCAGCAAACTCACCCTCGCATGGCAAATCCCCGCCATGGATCATCCGGACACCCCGGCACTTGACCTCCTCGCCACGATTCTTGGGTCAGGCCGCTCCAGCCGCCTCTATCAAAATATACGTGAACGCACTGATCTCTGTCATCACATTGGAGCCTGGTGCATGAGTGATCCTGAGTGCCCCGGACTTTTCGCAGTATCTGCCGTCGCAGACCACTGCAAAAGAGATGAGCTTCAACAGGCTATTCTCCATCAAGTCGAGCTGCTGCCAAATGAGGACCTGTCCGAGGAGATTGCCAAAGCCACACGCATGGCACTGGTCAGCCAGTTCCGCACACTTACCACCGCCTCTGGCAGAGCATCCGACCTCGCTTCCAACTGGCATGAAACCCGTAATCTTGATTTCACACGCGACTACGTTGAACTTCTCAATGCTGTAACTGCAGAGGACCTGACTCGCGCCGCCCGGAAGCACCTCACGACCGATAAGCTCACCATCACATCACTTGATCCCGAGGACAGCACCGAAGGCGATGCCATATCCACGAGCTCTGATGAACGTGAAGAACTGAAAACATACACCTTGGCCAACGGCCTGACACTGATTACCCAGCAAGACAGCCGGCTGCCAACGGTATCACTGACCATCGCAACCCAAACAGGATTACCCTCCGAAACACCGGCTAATAACGGAATCAACAGCCTGCTGGCCAAACTCCTTCCAAAGGGGAGCACTTCAAAAAGCGCTGAGCAAATCGCCACCAGCATGGACGGCATGGGAGCCAGTTTTGGAGTGAGTTGCGGCAACAACACCACCCTGAGCTCAGGCTCATGCCTGAGCCCGGATATTGGCCCCATGATGGAAATACTCGCCGACATTTTCGCCAATCCCTTGCTCCCTGAGGATGCTCTGGAGCGAGAACGTAATGCGATGATTGCCGGGCTCCGTGAGCAGGCCAATGACCCACTGGCAGTAGCATTCAAACAACTCAGGCCCTCCCTCTTTGGACCCAGTGGCTACGGACTGAGTTCCTCCGGCAACGAGGAATCCTTGAGCACTCTTGATCGTGAAGCACTCATTGCCCACCATCGCAAACATTTCACCGCCAAAAATTCAGTGATGTCCATCTTTGGTGACATTGATTCCGATGAGGCCCTCGCCCTCGCAAACAAGTATTTCGGATCTCTCCCCGAGGGCGAGCGCATGCAGCACCCCAAACAGGAAAAGCCTCCGGTCTCCAGTCACGAGCTCACCTTGGACAAACAGCAGGCTGTTTTGGTGGTCGGCTTCACGGGTGCCTCCGCCTATGACGAGGACAATCTCGCCCTGGAACTCATTCACGATTACTGCACCGACATGGCAGGCCCTCTGTTCACAAAAATTCGTGAGGAACTGGGCCTGGCATATTATGTATCTGCCACCCAGTTTCATGGCACTACCACAGGCATGTTTGCGTTTTATCTCGGAACCTCACCCGATCAGCTCGAGACTGCCAAAAAACACCTTCTGGAAGAAATCCGGATCCTTGCCACAAAAGGCATCGCACCTGACGTACTGGAAAATGTCAAAACCACTTGGCTGGCATCGCACGCACTTGCAAACCAGAAAACCAGCTCACTGGCGAGGCTGAGTGCACTGGATAGCCTGCTGGGGTTCCCGCCCGATCATCACCTTCGGGCAGCCGACGAAGTTCGCGCCATCACAGCCGACGATATCAAAGCCGCCGCGGGTAAATACCTTGGCAGCATGGAACCTGTCATTGTCAGCGTCAGCCCATCGACTCAATAAAATATTGCGAATAAAACACACCGAAACCATGTCAGACCAACCTACAGAAGACAGCCGCTTTAACGACTTCGTATACCTCCAGGCGCAAAATGCCGGGCTTTTCCTGGGGCAGCTTCCCAATCCCGCGACCGGAGAAAAAAGCGTCAACCTCAAAGCCGCCGCCACCGTGCTCGACTCGCTCGAAATGCTCGCCGCCAAAACACAAGGCAACCTGACCCAACAAGAGGCGCAACTTCTCGAAAAGGCACTACTCAACATCCGGGCACTTTATGCCAATGTCGAGGATCTTGGGTGATACCCCTTCTTAGCAGGATCCTATGCTTTGGGTGGAGAACAAAGCTGAAAATACAGATCGCAGACCTGGCCTCATTATCTAGCGCCTGCCTCTTCTTTGGCCTGGCCTTCGCCTCCGCAAGCTGGTCTTGGCCCCGGCTCTTGATTTCCTATTTGCTGAGGATTTTTCGCCGCGCTCGGAGACAGTCTTCTTGTTTCGGGCTTGCTGGGGCTTTCGTGAGCCCCGGGCTTTATTTGCCATCGCCTTTCTCTCAGCCGCAGCTTTCTGCACTTCGCGGGCACTGGGGGCCCTGCTTGACCACAACTTAGGTTCAAAGCCCTCCATATCGATCATCTGAATTCGTTGCGAAATGAGTTTTTCAATCTCTTGCAAGAACGGACGTTCATCATTACAGACCAGAGAAATGGCCTCGCCCCGCATGCCTGCCCTTCCCGTTCTGCCAATGCGATGCACGTAGTCAGCTGCCACGTTGGGAATTTCGTAATTAATCACATGTGGTAGCTGGGCGATATCGAGCCCACGTGCAGCAATGTCGGTGGCAACGAGCACTCGCAACTTTCCATCTTTGAACCCTTTTAAAGCCCTTGTTCGAGCCCCCTGGCTTTTATCACCGTGGATTGCACTGGATTGGATACCTGCTTTATCGAGTCTTTTACTCAGCCGGTTAGCCCCATGTTTGGTTCGGGTGAAAACAAGAACCTGATCCCAGTTACCTTCTTTGATAAGCTGAATAGCCAGGGCTGGCTTGGCTTCCGAGTCACACCGATAGGCACTTTGCTTCACCGTCTCAGCAGCGGTGTTTTCGGGATTAACTTCAATGGTAATCGGGTTACTCAATAACTCCCGAGTCATCAAGCGAATCTCTTTTGAGAAAGTTGCGGAGAAAAGCAGATTTTGGCGCTTTTTAGGCAACAGTCGAATGATCTTGCGGATGTCGTTGATAAAGCCCATGTCGAGCATGCGATCGGCTTCATCCAGAACCAGCATATTGACCTCTTCAAGCCTACAGACATTCTGTGCGCACAGGTCTAGCAACCGTCCTGGAGTTGCCACTAAAATATCAACCCCGTCCCTGAGCTGGCGAATCTGGGGATTGATTTTCACTCCTCCAAAAACCACAGCACTCTTGAGCTGCGTGTGCATCCCATAGGTTTTAATACTCTCTTTCACCTGTGCTGCCAGCTCACGAGTAGGAGTGAGCACCAAGGCACGAATTGACCGCCTGCTGGCAACTTTGGCCCGGCCTGCCTCATCCAGGATTTGAATCATCGGCAATGTGAACCCTGCAGTTTTACCCGTGCCGGTCTGGGCAGCAGCGAGGATGTCCCTTCTCTTCAGCACGGCAGGTATGGCCTCAGCCTGGATAGGTGAAGGGGTGAGATAGCCTTTATCGCTAACGGCACGGACGAGCTCTTTGGAAAGGCCCAGGTCTGAAAAATTTTTCATCTATGTAGGTTTGTAAATAATGGTTTGAATGCGTTGCTGTCGATTTACGCGCATCTGCCTGCCAAGTGACGGATCAATGACAAAATGTGAATGCGCGTGATCTTGGATCAGAGGGCAGCCTGGAAATCAACCCGCAGTGCAAAAAACGAAGGCTTATTATCTCTTCTGTCCACTTACAATTGGGGGCGGGCTCAAAAAGCGATAAACCACAAAAGCAACAAGACCATCAATCTATAGTGGATTGCTGGAATGTCCACAGCAAACAAGTGTGTTTTCCACTTCAGCCTGTTTTCAACCTTGAGGACCCCATCGTATCTGCCGCGACAATGCGGCCCGTGCTTGATGATTTACGACTTTAAGGTTGCGCAATGCCGGCAAATCAAGATGATGTGTCCACCTTTCGTGCAGCATGTCTCGATGTATGAAGGGTTCCCTCAACCAACAAAGGAGCATCGTTATCGCAGGAAAACCAAAAAGACCAGGACGTGGTGGTGGAGGTCGCCGCCGCAACAGGCACAACTACGGACCACGCACGAAAAAAGACGATGGCCGTGAGGACAAGGCCGTCGAAGTAGAGGGCACCATCACCTCCGTACTTGCCGGCACCATGTTCAAAGTGGCTCTACCAAGCGGCCATGAGGTTCTCGCTCACATCTCAGGTAAAATGCGTAAGCGCTTCATACGTCTCGTCGTTGGCGACAAGGTCAAAATGGAAATGTCACCCTACGATACCAGTAAAGCACGCATTGTATTTCGTGTCGGTTAGTGCCTTTGCAGCACTGACAAACTTCCACATAGTTTTCTGGTAAACGCGGCCAGCGCTATACTACCATGGCGGTGATGTGGATCTTTGAGACATGGCAACAGGCTTTTCTTGCCGCGTTGGTAATCGTGGTTTTCATCACGTTCACCATGGAGTGGCTCTCAGTCGAGCTCACTGCCCTGGCCGCGTTACTCGCCTGTGTGATGTCAGGTATACTGAGTGTCGATCCTGAGGATCCAGCCAATGCACTGAGGGTATTCTCCCACCCTGCCCCGATCACGGTGGCATGCATGTTCATCTTGAGCGCAAGTCTTGAACGCACCGGGGTCATTGAAGCTTTGGGCAATTGGTTCGAAAACATCGCAGGACAATCCCCCCTCCGGATGTTGTTGGTGATGATGGCTCTCGTCGCCCCACTATCGGGCTTTGTCAACAACACCCCCGTAGTGGTTGTGTTCCTGCCCATCGTGTTGGCCATTTGCCGCAGACGCGATTACACAGCCTCCAAGTTTCTCATCCCGCTCTCCTACGCGGCCATCGTGGGGGGCACGATGACCATCATCGGCACCTCCACCAACCTCATCGCCGTAGGTGTGGCAGAGAAACATGGCATTCACAGCCTGGGCATGTTTTCCATCACGCCCCTCGGCCTGATTTTTGTGATCACTACCTTCATCTATATGGCCGTCATAGGCAGGAGGCTGCTACCCAAACGCCTTACTCTGGCAACCTTGATTCAGAATGAGAGCTCACGTGAGTTCATCACCCACGCCTTTGTCAAAAAAGGCAGCGAGCTCGATGGCGCCAACTTCAAGGAGTCACCACTTGCCAACCTGAGGAAAGCCCGCGTGCTGGAGGTTCTTCGAGACAATCGCAGATTAAAACAACCACTCAATGAAATCGTCTTTGAAGCCGGAGATGAAATTGTTTTCAAAGGGGCTCTTGAGGGCGTGGTCGGCATCTCGAAAACGGAGGGTATCGATGTTCGGGGCAATGCCGGACGAGGGCTTGAGGACATCCGCACCGAGAGCGCCTTACTTATGGAGGGTATTATTGGTCCTGAGTCAACCATGACGGGCAAGAGCCTCAAGGAGCTTCGCTTCCGGCAGCGTTTCGGCGTGCTCATCCTCGCCGTGCATCGGCGGGGGCGCTCTCTTCAAGATCGTTTTGAGGACGAGAAACTTGCATTCGGCGACACCCTTCTGGTTCAGGGACCAGCTGATAAAATGCACAGCCTATTCCAACGGCGTGACTTCATCAACCTGAGTGAGCCCGAGGACACCATTCACAGGCCACGCAAAGCACCCATTGCCATTGCCGCAATCATGCTGTTCATGGTTTTGGGAGCAGTCTGTGGCCGCTTCGGCATTCCTGAAATCCCCATCGTTCAGCTAGCACTCACCAGCGCCATGCTTGTTCTGGTCACTCGCTGCGTTCAGCCCCAGGAAGCCTACCGCGCCATTGAATGGAAAGTCATCTTCATGATCTTTGGCATGCTGGGCCTAGGCATGGCGATTGAGCAATCAGGACTCGCCCAACTCGTGGCCAATGGCATGACGCAGGGTCTTGGTATCGAAAATCCATTGATCATGCTCTCCCTCATTTACCTGCTTGCAGCGATCATGACCGAAGTCGTCTCCAACAATGCGGTCGCGGTCTTACTCACGCCTCTGGCCATCATCATTGGCCAGACTCTGGGCGTGAATCCGGTTCCCTTTGTCATCGCCGTCATGTTTGGTTCTTCCGCCAGTTTCTCCACCCCTATTGGCTATCAGACAAACACCTTCATCTACAGTGCAGGCGGCTATAAATTCGGCGATTTCTTCCGGGCTGGATTCCCCCTCGCCGTGATCCTGTGGCTTGTATCCACCTTCCTCATCCCGCTTATCTGGCCATTCTAATTAATCTTAGAGCAAATTAGCGCCACTCGTGCTTGGGGTAACGCCCTGCGAGGTCTTTCTTCATCTGAGGGTAGCCCCTCTCCCAGAATCCTTTCAGGTCCTCGGTCACCTGCCATGGCCTCTGATTGGGGGCGAGAATGTGAACGAGTAGTTTTACCCTGCCCTGGGCTATTTCGGGCAATGTGTCCACATCATACAAATGCTGCATTTTGAGAGCGATCCATGGCTTGCTGTCAGCATCGTATCTGACCTTTGCTTTTCTTCCGTTGCTCAATGTCACCTCCAGCGGCGCGTAGGCATCAAGAACCGCTTGCTGCCCCGGCGACAACCACTTTGCCAACACGGGCATCACCTCACGGTTCTTGATCTCCTTGTAGGACCTCGCGCCCTGACAAATCTCCATCAACACCATCAGTCTGTCCCCCTCATCAAATCCGGGAAGCTCCATCTCCGGCATCCATTGCCCAAGACTGACTAGACGAGCAATCCATCTTTCAACCCCCTTGTCCCAGTGTTTGAGTTTGAGCTCACCGCAGGCGACTTGTTCGGCTAACAAACGAGCGGCATCCTCAAGTGGAGGTTCACCACCCTCCTTCGATTCCAATATAAGATCACGGAAGCGAACGTCACGTTTGTTCAAAACACGGCGTGAGACCGGGTCATAACTTGCCCCGTCATGCGCATGAAAATCATCTGGAAAAATTTCGCGCAAGTCATTGAGTGAAAACTCCGTGCATCGATTGAGATAAACCTCCACTTCCTTGCCCTCGACCTCGGTGATTTCGGCAGCCACAAAGGCCTGCGCGTGCTTCACCGCACTCTCCGTATTCAGCTTACCTCGCCTACCGCCCACCAACCGGCAAGACAGGGTCGCTTCACCCAGCTTGACCGCCAAGCGATCACTGAAGGCCGCCAACATCACCTTGCCCACTGCCTCACTGTGCTGACCAAAATCCACCTCCTGCCAATCCAGCCCCATCCTCAATGCCACGCGCTCAATCTGTTCCAATGACTTGGCTATCTCTCGAGCCCCTCTGGCCATGATTCCTGCCTGAGCACAGCGACGGGAATCAAAATGCATGTCCTGAGCCACTTGAAAAGCACGCCACTCAGCCACAAAATCAGAAATGTCCTCCGGCTCCGTGAACGCACTACCCTCGGAGCCCCTCTTCCTGACGAGCACGCCCTCACCCTGTACTGCCGCGGCAATGAAACCTGCCTCGGCGACGCAGCCGGCCTTGTGTGCCGCCAACAACATGCAGGCATACCTCGGATGCAGCGGAAACTTCGCCATTCTCCCTCCCTCCTCTGTTATCAGGCCCAATTCGTCCACGGCCCCAAGCTGGCGCAACAATGCTTCAGCCGTGGCCAGACCTTTCTCATGCGGACCATCTAACCAACGGAATGCCCGCACATCCTCAATACCAGCCGATTGCAATGCCAACACCACCTCGGCAAGATCCACCCGCAGAATCTCCGGTAAATCAAAAGCATTTCTCTGCCCCTGGTCCGCCTCGCTCCATAGCCTCATGCATCGCCCGGGTGCCGTCCTTCCTGCACGGCCGGCACGCTGTTCAGCAGAGGCACGCGAAATCTTCTCGATCATGAGTGTATCGATGCCGCGCACCGGGTCGTAATACGCTACCCGGGCCAGACCTGAGTCCACCACCGTGCGCACCCCGTCAATAGTCAGGGATGTTTCCGCCACATTGGTCGATACAATGATGCGCGGCCTGCCACCCGGCCGGGCAGGTGCCACGGCCGCATCCTGCAACTTGGGGGCAAGCCCACTATAGAGCGGACACACAGCCCAGCCTTTTGACCAGCCGGCCCGCTCGATGAGCTCCACACAACGGCGTATTTCATAGACGCCCGGCAAGAATACCAGAACGTGCCCCGTGCTGTCATGGGCGATACACTCCCTCACAGCTTCAGCCGCACGCTCCCATAGCCTCAACTCTTGACGCCCGCCCAAGGGCGGTGGACCCGCACCGCGATAAGTGATCTCCACAGGGTAAGACCGCCCTTTTGCCTCGAGCACATCACACGGCTCGAGATAATCCTGCAGACCAACGACCTCCAGTGTAGCGGACATGACGATAATCTTCAAATCCGGCCTGCTGCCATCCTGTAAATCAAGGCACCGGGCAAGAGCTACATCACTCGCCACCCTACGCTCATGAAACTCATCAAAAATGACCGCTCCGACATCCGGCAAACCCGGGCTCTCCTGCAACCAACGCTGCAGAACACCATCGGTGACATAAACAATGCGCGTGTCCGGCCCCATGTTGTTTTCAAAGCGCACCACATGACCCACCTCGCCACCATGCCTGACCCCGCGCAAGCTTGCCACATGTCGAGCCAACATCCGTGCTGCTATCCGGCGTGGCTGAACCACCACAATCAATCCCTTCACTCCCGTATCCAGAACCATTGCGGGAACACAGGTCGATTTACCTGAACCCGTCGGAGCTCGCAGCAGCAGCCGGCCGGATGATTCCAAAGACGCCACTAGAGAGTCACGCAATTCAAGAATGGGTAACTCCATGTCTTATCCCTGTTTGTAGTATCTCCTGTAGGAACTTGGCGACATCCCCATCTCCTTGCTGAATGCACGGCTGAAATTTCCATGCTCATCATAGCCAAGGCTGGAGGCAACTTCACTTACCTGCATTCCCGAGTTAATGAGCCTGTCACAGGCAGCAGCCATTTTCACCTGTGTGACAAAGCGTCGAGGGGTGGTATTCATGTGTTCCTTGAACAGACGCTCCAGAGTACTCATGGAGACAGCCGCTCCCTTGGCGATCTCCTTGATCTCAATGCCCTCATCCAAATATTCGTAAATCTTGGCAATAATCACTGCCAACTTGCGATGCCTTGTAGGCACAGGAAGACCCTCCTCGTGCCCCATCCTTCTGGAGATTCCCGCAGTGCCTACACAAATGCCCTCCTTGCTGAGCAATGGTATTTTGGTTGTCGAACGCCATTCCACACCACCGGATCGCGTAGGGGTGAGCTCAGAAGCCTGCCACAGGGCCTCCCCCGAGCTTAGAACTCTCTCGTCGTCTGCCTGATACTTGGCAGCCAACTCTCTTGGAAAAACATCCTCGTCCTTCAGGCCCAGAATCTCACTGTCATCACGCATGGCTACCTCGTAAGAGAAGGCCTTGTTGACAAACACGAACCTACCATCCGCATCCTTCATCCAGAAAATCACATCGGGCAGCACCTGAAAAAGCGCGGGCGCGATCTGCCCCGGCGCCAGCGACGATGTAAAATCATTAACTCCAAGGTCTTGCATATCATTCACGACACTAGGCTGGCGCCAAAAACGTTTTTTTCAATGACGAATAATGATAAATGATTGACGCTTATCCCCATAGACATGTTACAGATTTTTCTCCATAGTTGATGAACTTCTGCGTGACGCCGTTATAACGATCATCCAAGAACCAGAAACCAACAACCAAGAGATACCAAGACCATGTCTGAACACTTCGCCAATGTGCCTGCCTTCCAATATGAGGGCCCCGGATCAACCAACCCCTTCGCCTTTCGTCACTACAATCCTGATGAAGTCGTCGGCAACAAAACCATGCGTGACCATCTCCGATTCGGAGCGGCTTACTGGCATGTCATGCGCAACGAGCTTGGCGATCCCTTTGGCGCGGGCACGGCTCTGATGCCATGGGACGATGGCTCTGACTCCCTGGAAAACGCTCTCAACCGCGTTCCTGTTTTCTTCGAGTTCCTCGAGAAAAGCCAGATCGACTACTACTGCTTCCACGACCGCGACATCGCCCCGGAAGGAGCAACTCTTGCGGAGACTCACAAAAACCTGGAGCGTGTTGTCGATGAGCTGGAGAAATTCCAGAACGAGACCGGCAAGAAGCTTCTCTGGGGCACTGCCTGCCTCTTCAGTCACCCACGCTACGCCCAGGGTGCTGCCACTTCACCCCAAGCCGATGTCTTTGCCTACGGAGCCAGCCAGATCAAGCACGCCCTTGAGGCCACCCACCGTCTCGGTGGTGAGGGCTACACCTTCTGGGGTGGTCGTGAAGGTTACGCCACACTGATCAATACCGACATGAAGCGCGAGCTCGACCACCTCGCCGCCATGCTCCACCTCGCTGTCGATCATGCCAAGAAAATCGGATACACCGGTCAGTTCTACATTGAGCCCAAGCCTCGTGAACCCTCAACTCACCAGTATGATTCGGACTCAGCTGCCTGCCTGAACTTCCTGCGCGAGTATGACCTGCTGGATCACTTCAAGCTCAACATCGAGACCAACCACGCCACTCTCGCCGGCCACACCATGGAGCACGAGCTTGATGTCGCCATTGGTGCCAACGCACTGGGCTCCATTGATGCCAACCGGGGTGACGAACTCATCGGCTGGGACACTGACCAGTTCCCAACCAATGTCTACGACACCACCCAAGTCATGCTGCGCGTGCTGGGTATGGGCGGCTTCACCACCGGCGGACTGAACTTCGACGCCAAGCGCCGCCGTGAATCCCACGAGCCCGAGGACCTGTTCCATGCCCACATTGGTGGCATGGATGCCTTCGCCCGTGGGTTAAAAATCGCCCACAAAATCATCGAGGATGGTCGCATGGACGCCTTCGTCAAAGACCGTTACGCTTCTTACGACAGTGGCATCGGTGCTGAGATCGAGGCCGGCTCCACCAGCTTGGATGCATTGGACGCTCATGCCCAAGGCATTGCGGCACCTCAACTACCAAGTGGACGCCAGGAGATGTTGGAAAATATTCTCAATGATTATCTGGTCTAATGGTTTTTTTCCACGTAGAAAATCCCAATCGCACATTCATTAAGCAAGGTGCGACCAGACAAAACAAAATAACATATGAGCAATACTAACGAAATACATCGCAAACGACTCCTCTGGGCTGGCTTTGTTGCCATTCTTGCCGCAGGTGTGGGTTTTGGAATCCGGGGTGGCATCTTTGCCAACTGGGCAGCTGAATTCGGCTTTAGCGGAGCCCAGCTCGGTGCCATCGGCGGAGCCGGTTTCACCGGATTCTGCTTCGGCATCATGATCGGCGGCGTGGTTGTGGACAAAATCGGTTATGGCAAACTTGTCATGGCAGCTTTCCTCTTCCACCTGGTGTCTGCCTTCATCACCTTCGGCGCCACCCAAGGACAAGATGCCACCACAGCTTATCAATTCCTTTTCTGGGGCATGTTTGTATTTGCCTTGGCAAACGGAACCCTTGAAGCCGTTGCCAACCCTCTGGTCGCGACCCTCTTCCCGGAAAACCGTAACCACTACCTCAACATCCTGCACGCATCATGGCCACTGGGCATGATCCTTGGCGGCATGGTCGGTTGGTTCCTCGGTGGTGAAGGCGGCTGGGGCTGGAAAGGCCAACTGGCCCTCTACCTTGTGCCCACCCTCGTATACGGTATCATGTTCCTGGGTCAGAAATTCCCCCAGTCAGAGGCTTCCGCAAAGGGCCTCAAGTTTGGCGAGATGCTCAAAGACGTCGGTATTCTCGGCGGCCTGGTTGTCTCCTTCATGCTCTACCTGTTCTTCCAGGGCACGCTGGCTCCATTCTTTGAAGCAGGTTCCAGTGCACCACAAATGATCTCCCTGGCCATTGGTATCGCCACCTTGTTTGCCATCGGAGCGATGACCAAGTTTTCCATGGGTCACTGGCTCATCTTTGTGCTCTTCATCACACACGCACTCGTAGGTGCTGTGGAACTAGGCACGGATGGCTGGATTCAGAACATCACCGGCGCCATTCTCAGTGAACAAGAGGGCAAAATGCTCTTCGTATTCACTTCTTTGGTAATGTTCCTGCTTCGCTTCTGTGCACACTTCATCGAGGAAAAAGCGGGCCTCAACCCAATTAGCCTCTTATTTGTGTGTGCCGTCTTCGGCTGTGTTGGCCTCAACCTGGTATCTGCTGTTACTGCATTTGGTCCGGCACTGGGCGCACTTCTCGTCTACGCTATTGGTAAGACCTTCTTCTGGCCCACGATGCTCGCAGTCGTAGGCGACCGCTTCCCAGCCACAGGTGCTGTTGCCATGAGTCTGATGGGCGGTATTGGCATGATGTCAGCCGGACTCATTGGTTCTCCTGGACTTGGTTACTTCAAAGACCGCTATGCAGCTGAAGAGCTTAACAAGGCTGATGCAGCCCTCTATGCGGACTGGAAAGACTCAGAGACAGCTCCAAGCAAATTCCTGCAATTTGATGCTGTTGAGCCCATCAATGCCAAGCGTCTTGAGGAAGCAAAAGGCACTGCTGTGGATGATCGCACGGAAGCACAAGCCACCGTTGTTGCAGCCGACATCGAGGGTAACCGCCGCACTTTGAAGGTGGACTCCCTGATCCCGGGCACGATGGCTGTCATCTACCTGTTCCTGATCTTCTACTTCAGAGCCAAAGGCGGATATAAACCTGTCGAGCTCGCAAGCGGTGAAAAAAGACCCATCGCGCAAGCAGATGAATTCTAATCTGCAGTCTACCTAACTCAACGAATACCCAATCAGCGCCTTCCCTGTGTAACGACAGGGAAGGCGTTTCTCCCACTACCAGATTGATCCCATGTTCCTTGGACTTGATTGCTCCACCCAAAGCTTCTCCGCCCTGATAATAGATGCGGAAAAGGGCAGCATCGTCCACGAGGCATCGGTCAATTTCGAGAGCGACCTCCCTCATTACCAAACCACATCGGGCTTTGTTCACGGAGAGCTCCCCGGGGAGGTTTTTTCCGATCCGCTGATGTGGCTGGAAGCCCTCGACCTACTGCTTACAAAACTCGTCGATGATGGCATCGATCTCTCTGCCATCGAGGCCGTCTCCGGCTCTGGTCAGCAGCACGCCACCGTCTATCTCAACGAGCACTTTAACACAGCGCTCGCAGGTTTGGACTCCACAGCAAACCTCAAGGACCAGCTGGCCCCCTGCCTCAGCCGACCGCTCTCACCGATCTGGATGGACAGCTCCACCGGCGAGGAGTGTGAGGAAATATCGGCGGCTATAGGCGGTAACGATGAGCTCTGTCGGCGCACAGGATCAACCGCTGCCGCACGTTTCTCCGGTCCCCAGATTCGCCGCTTTGCCAAACTTTCTCCCGATACATGGCAGAATACCGCTCAGGTTCACCTCAACAGCTCGTTTCATGCATCGGTGCTGGCTGGGAAATCCGTCAGTATTGACCACGGTGACGGGGCGG
>JBNACB010000017.1:0-29864 GCA_049632765.1 Akkermansiaceae bacterium
TGACCAGAGACCTATGCTGATCCTTGAGCTGGTTAAATTGGCTCATGTTCGCCTGATACTCATCCCCTTCTGAATAGCCATAGTAAAAGATGCCACCCACGAACAGGAGCGTTACACCCAACAATCCGCTGATAAATTTATTTTCCCTGATCCAATCCATGGCCCAATGATATGATTACTGTCCGGTTTGATTTTAATTTGTGTGATGCAAGCTTTACGGTATCTGTGTAAAGAGAAGCAACTGCCTCCTATCCAGAGCTAGAAGGCAAGGCGATTGGTTTCTTTAGCGGCAGGATAATTTCGAACCGTGCCGCGTAGGCATCACCCAGATCTGTTGGCTTGAGCAGAATCGTCTGCTGCGTCGGCAGCACATCAAAATATTTGGAACCGGTGCGCAGTCGATCAATCAGAGTATCCACTTCCTTGTGACCTTCCTTGCCCCGCCAAAATCCCACTACTCTGATGGCGGTAATTTCCGGCATTGCCGGTTTCTTTGCGCCCCGCGGATTTGATCGCCCCTGCTTCGCTGGGAGGGCATCCATATTGATTTGCGCAAGGGCTGACTTGCCATTTTCTACATTGGCAAAATCACTACTGATAACGGATTGCAACACGGCTGATGGATCATAATCCAAGGCATCGGATTCCTGCGCATTGGAGGCGGGCTCGTCCGCTGCATATCCGACAACTGCATCAAAATCTACCAACCACACCAAATCGCTCTTAAAATGGAGCGCCAAATCGTCCAGGATTTCGACCCACTCGATGCGAGCTGTCTGCTCCCTGACCAACTGCTTGGCAATGAGGTCGAGTTCGGCTTCTTTTGTATCGAGTTTCTTGAGGGGCGTAGCATACCTGTTTCTCTCGTCTACCTCAGCGGTCACTTTCTTCAATGCAACCTCAGAGAGACCTTTGCGACTCATGTTCGACCAGGACCAGAAGGCCCAGCCGGCGATCAAAGCCAGTGATGCCACAACCAACCACGGTTTGCGCCGCGTGGTTTCACGCTCTCTTTTGACCTGATCAGGCACCAGATCGATTTTAAGGGATATTTGCTCCTCATCCCGAAGAGCTAACCCGACCAACTCGCCCAGCATGTGGGCCTCAGCCCGTGCTGTTTCCACGTCAATGTCAGCACCGGCTGAAATGGTCTTGAGCGGATTAAACAGCTCGACAGGCAGGCGGAGTTTTTCCTCAAAGAATTTGTCAATATAGGGCAGATTAGCGCCGCCACCGGAGAGAAATACCTTCTGCGGTGCTTTGCCTCCATGCTGACTGCGGAAGTAGTTGGTAGTCCTCGCAATTTCAGCGGGCAACTTACTCAGGGCATTACGAATGACAGTGGCAAGGGCTGCGGAATCCTCACTGAGCTGGGATGTGTGTGCTGTGTTGAGAGCTACAAGGCCGTTGTTGCATTTCTGCGCTTCCGCCTCTGCAAAGCTAATGCCGTATTCCTTGCAAATGGCAGAGGTAATGGAAGCTCCGCCGACAGCCACACTACGGGTAAACATTCTTTTACCCTCGAGGTAGATCAGGTTGCAGGTCTTGGCACCTATATCAATGAGCAAGGTGGTTCCCTCGAGCTCAGGGTAGTTGTAACAGAGTGCATTGTAGAGTGCCATCGGTGAGGCATCCACATCGATCGTCCTCAGTCCCGTATCCGTGACGATATCATTGAGATCATTGAGGGCGTCACCCTTGATGGCGACGAGGGCAACCTCCTTGTCCGACGAGCTGGTATCGAGAAGCTGCCAGTCCCAAATGACCTCTTCAATGGGAAACGGCACATGCTGCTGAGCCTCGAAGGCGACCAGCTGCTGGATGTTGTCATCCTCGATGGGAGGCAGCTTGATAAAGCGCGTAAATACCGACTGGCCGGAAATGGAATAGTGAATCCTCGTGGTTTTGCTGATACCGAGCCGGTCTATGAGCTCGGAGATCGCAACCCTGATCTGAGGCAGCCTGGCCATTTCCGCCGCGGGATCAGCAAGAATGGATGTCGCATCATACTTGCTGATGGTGAGTCGCCCTGACTTGGAAACCTCGAATACGGCCATCGCGATTCGCTGGGATCCAATGTTGAGGGTGACGAGTTCCTTTGCCTTGGCCATGGTTTGTAAGATAATTCAGTGGAAGGGTGATTGCAGGAGGCAGCTGATACGATACAAACTGCGCGGTTCTAATGTAATCTATATTGCTATTTGGCCTAATTTTTTAGCGACTTTCATCAATCTCAGCATAGCGATCCCACCAGAAAAACTTGAAGGGGGTCTCATTCTTGCTGCGCAGGGGAATCTTGTTATAACGCGCAGCTTCCTCCCACCATTTCCCCTTGGACTTGGACTTGGTGGTAAAAAAGCCCGAACTTTTAACCGGCTGGGTGCCGTTTACCAATATCTCACCACCCACATCAGTGATGAGACTTGCCGCGGCGCGATCACGGCCACTAATGCGCTTGACCGCGGTGGGCGACAGGTAAACGGATGCGTAGACCCATTCACCGATAGGGACATTGACATAATTGATTTCCTTTTCCAAGACCCGCTCACGGGTTGATCCGTTCTCTGTGACCTCAGCCGCCACAAACCATCTCACGGTGACTCGATCTGCAAAATCCTCATTTTTGTTCTGCGCCTCGATTTTGAATTTCATCTCCACCTCCAGCCACTCCTTGGGATCAAATTTCTTAATTGCAGTATCGCCGTTGATCGTCGGAGACACCATTGCCTCATACTTGGGCTTGTCCCACTCCACCTTGTATTGCTGCGCAAGGAGCAATGGTGCCGTTGCCATGAGGGTCACCGCCATGGCGAAACCTTTGAATAAGGAGGAGGATGCTAAATTCATGTTCAAATATCTCTCGACAACAATACCTTTCCGAAACGTCACTTGACCAGCAGAAACGAAAAAAGATTATACTTTTTATGATTATCGCCTTTGGAGCTCTCTAAAGATCTCTGCTACGATGCATCGAGGATCTCAGGGTTGCTGCACATCTCGCTTGTGCATTGCCTGACAGTATGATTTGTAAAGCAGCGACATGGCCAAGCCTCAAAAAACAGCGATCCAACCCTCGCGAGAAGAAGACTTTCCAGAATGGTATCAACAAGTCGTGAGGGCTGCTGACCTCGCAGAGAATTCAGAGACCCGTGGATGCATGGTCATCAAGCCATGGGGTTACGGTATCTGGGAGCTGATCCAACAAAAGCTTGATGCCCGTTTCAAAGAGACGGGTCACCAGAATGCTTATTTCCCTCTGCTCATCCCCCTCTCCTATCTGGAGAAAGAGGCTGAACACGCGGAAGGCTTTGCCACAGAGTGTGCTGTAGTCACTCACCACAGGCTCGAAGCTGAAAAAGATGAGGATGGTAAAACCAAAATGATCCCCACTGGCAAGCTCACCGAGCCTTATGTCATTCGCCCGACCTCAGAGACCATTATCGGCGCCGCCTTCTCCCGATGGATTGAGTCTTACCGTGATCTCCCACTCCTCATTAATCAGTGGGCCAATGTCATGCGATGGGAAATGCGCCCCCGCCTGTTTCTGCGCACGGCGGAGTTCCTCTGGCAAGAGGGTCACACCGCGCACGAGAATCAGGAAGAAGCCATTGAGGAAACCCGGACCATTCACCGGCTCTATGAAGATTTTCTTCGTGATCATCTTGCCATTCCCGTAATCGCCGGAGAGAAAACCGAGGCTGAGCGTTTCCCCGGAGCAGACATGACTCTCACTGTTGAGGCCATGGTTCAGGATAAAAAAGCCATTCAGGCGGGCACGTCCCACTATTTGGGAACAAACTTCTCACAGGCACAGAATATCGTCTTTACCGGACGCGATGGAACCCAGCAACACGCCCACACCACCTCATGGGGGGTATCAACACGCCTCATTGGAACGCTTATCATGGCACACTCTGATGATGATGGCCTGGTGCTACCGCCATATGTGGCGCCATCCCAGATCGTCATCATGCCTGTGACTCCCAAGGAGGACAGCAAGGCAGCGGTGATTGACGCATGCCATGCTCTGGCAGAAATACTGCGGCGTGAGACTAGCCAAGCAGGACAAGGCCTCCGGGTTCATGTTGATGAACGGGATCTGGGCGGTGGCGTCAAGAAATGGGAATGGGTGAAAAAGGGCGCCCCCATCAGAATAGAAATCGGGCCCCGCGACCTCGAGTCAGGCAAAGTCTGCATGCAGCGTCGGGACCAGGGCCCCAATGAAAAAGACTTTATTCCCAAGGAGGATTTCATCCGCAACGCTGTTGAGATCCTGCAGGATATTCACAATAACCTGCTTGCCCGTGCCACCGAGTTTCGCGATCAAAATATAACAGATTGTTCTGACCTGGCTGGCTTTGAGCAACATTGGGCCCAGGATACCCCGGGGTGGTTGCTGACTCCATGGAACGGCAGCCGCGCTCAGGAGGAGGAACTCTCCAAAAAACACAAGATATCGATTCGATGTCTACCGCTCGACGCCCAGCAGAGTGAGCCAGCCCCCTGTCTGATCACTGGCGAGCCCACGAAACAGAGAGCAATCTGGGGACGCAGCTACTGATCATTTTTAGCTTTGGTATTTTTTATTTCTTACCTAGAGTCACCTACAAATGGGAATTTTCAACAAACCAAAACTCAAGGGCACTGGCACTAAGCGGGACAACATGCCCGACGACCTATGGACCAAATGCACGGATTGCGGGGAGCTCATCCACTCTCTGGACCTGAAACAAAACCTCAACGTCTGCCCCAAATGCGAACACCATTTCCTGCTTGGTTCGCGGGAACGCATCGAGCTTTTGGCTGACACCGGTAGCTTCGAGGAAACCAATGCCGAGCTATTCTCAAAAAACCCCCTCGGATTCAACAATTACGAGGGCAAGATCAGCATGCTTCGGGAGAAGACCAAGCTGAACGATGCCGTCGTGACCGGGTCACTCACCATTGATTCCAAACCGGCTGTCATCGCCGTGATGGACTTCAAGTTTTTCGCTGGATCGATGGGCTCAGTTGTCGGCGAGAAAATCACCCGCGCCATTGAGCTGGCCATTGAGCAAAAACGAGCCGTGATCATTGTCTCTGCCTCTTCCGGGGCCCGCATGCAGGAGGGTATGCTTTCCCTCATGCAAATGGCTAAAACCTGTGCTGCCCTGGCCCGCTTATCCGAGGCTGGCCTACCCTACATTTCGGTAATGACTCATCCCACCACAGGCGGAGTGACAGCATCCTTTGCAACCATCGGCGACATCAATCTCGCCGAACCCCAATGCATGATTGGCTTTGCCGGTCCACGTGTCGTCAAGGAGACAACCCACCAAGACCTGCCCCCGGGTTTCCAGACCGCTGAGTTCATGCTGGAACACGGCCTGATTGACGCCATTGTGAGCCGGGATAAAATGCGTGCCAAGCTGGCACAAATCCTCCGCTACACCATGCCCTGATCCAAGGGGCATTGGCGTATTGACCAGAAGCATAATGCCGGGGCCCGTTGAACCCGAAGCAATGACCTACACGGAGGCAATTGACTGGCTTTACGGGACCCAACAGTTTGGTATCAAACTCGGCTTGGAGCAACCCCGCAGACTGCTCCGGGATTTTGAAGCTGAGCCCGGCCCCGGGGTAAAAGTCATCCACGTTGCCGGCACCAATGGCAAGGGGTCCACATGTGCGATGATTGATGCCATTGCACGCAGTTGCGGAGTAAGCAGCGGGCTTTTCACCTCTCCCCATCTGGTTGATTTCAAGGAACGCATCCGGGTCAATGGCGATGAAATCAGCGAACAACAAACTACCAGGTATCTCAGCGAACTTCGCGAGCTTGTCAGCAACTGGGAGACTCACCCGACATTTTTTGAGATCACCCTCGCCCTTGGCATGAGATACTTCCGCCAGCAGGGCTGTGAGCTCATCGTACTTGAAACCGGCATGGGTGGTCGGCTCGACGCGACAACAGCTGTTCCCGCTGATGTGGCCGTCATTACCCCCATCGGTATGGATCACTCACAATGGCTGGGTGAAACGCTCGCTGAAATTGCCGCCGAAAAAGCCGGCATCATAGTCAGGGGCAAACCCGTCTTATCAAGCGCACAGCAATCTGAAGCCGAAAAAGTAATTCAGGAGCGCGCTCAAGCCATGCAGGCTCCCATCGAATTTATCACGCAGCCCCATACAGACAGCCCCGTCAATCTCCCCGGCCGTCATCAGCTCTACAATGCTGCACTTGCAGTGTCCGCAGCCAGACAAGCAGAGCTCTCAGTTGACGAAAAAAGCATCTCCAAAGCCCTTGCCAATGTCCACTGGCCAGGACGTTTTGAGCGCTGTAACGCTCCCCTCTCACCACATGGCATAGTTCTCGATGCTGCCCACAACCCACATGCTGCCCAAGCTCTGGTAAGAACCTGGCAGAATGAGTATCCCGGCCAGAGGGCAACCATCGTTTTTGGTGCTGTTGAGGGGAAAAACACCGATACTGTTCTGGCTATTCTCGCAAGTATTGCCGGGCACATTCATCTGACTCCTATTGCCTCACCCCGGTCACTCAATGCCGATGAACTGGCTCGCGCCGCAGGCGGGCAAATCCCATGCTCTGTGCATGAAGATCTTGCCACAGCTGTTGACATTGCATGTCGTAACGCCCCAGACTCGCCCCTTCTCATCTGCGGGTCCATTTTTCTCATAGGAGAGATCAGGGCCATGTTAGCATCCGAGATCGCACACCCTAGTAGTCAGTGAGGCAAAGGACTCCCTCTATATTTCTATCAACGAATACAAAACCTGTCTCAGATGTTTTTTCAGTCACTTCTCCGCCACAATGAAATTGGAGCCAACTCCTACCTGCTGGAGCTCGACGGCCACCGAATCGTGCTGGATTCAGGCATGCACCCCAAAGAGGAAGGTGTGGACTCTCTACCTGCACATCACGAGCTCCCCCCCGGCAGTGTAGACTCCATCTTTGTTTCTCACTCTCATCTCGACCACTCAGGATCACTGCCAGTACTCATGAATGACCAACCTGAGGCCGAGGTCTATATGACACCGGCAACCTCAAAACTTGTAGATGCCCTGCTGCATAATTCGGTCAATGTCATGGAGAGTAAACGCATTGAGCTGGGCATCACAGACTATCCATTCTATACCCACCGAGAGCTCGACCGGTTGGAAAAACGCTGGCGCACATTCAACTATGAGCGACCATTCCACCTCAGTGAGGGTGTTCGTGCCAGCTTCCACGATGCGGGACACATTCTGGGATCCGCTGGCGTGATGCTTGAAACCATGGACAAACGCATCTTCTATACAGGTGATGTTCAATTCGAGGATCAAACACTCATTCCGGGAGCCGATTTCCCCGAGGAAGATATCGATGTGCTCATTGTAGAAACCACCCGCGGAGCATCTCCCCGAGAGGAAACTTACAACAGGCACGAGGAGGAGAACCGTTTTGCCGAATCCATCAGGCAATGTCTGCATCAGGGTGGCTCCGTGCTAATCCCTGTCTTTGCCATGGGCAAGACCCAGGAAGTGATGACCATGGTTCATCGCTTCAAAACAGAAGGTCTGATCCCTGATGCACCGTTTTACATTGGAGGGCTCAGTACTAAGATGTCAGTCATCTTTGATGAGATGGCAGACTCAACACCCCGCAATCATCCTGGCTTTCGTGTTCTCAAGGACATGGAGGTAAAAACCGGTGGCCGCCGCCGTAAGCGCGCACCCATCGTCTACCAGCCGGGTTGCATCTATGCGCTGTCCAGTGGCATGATGACCGAAAAAACCGTCTCCAATACCTTTGCCCGCGGATTTCTTGACAACCCGAAGAACGCATTGCTCTTTGTCGGATATGCGGACCCGGATTCTCCGGCTGGCCACATTCGCGCAGGCAAGAAGGGCGATGTAATCAATCTGGATCCTGAACAGCCCCCGGTCCCCTTTCATTGCTCAATGGATATCTTCGATTTTTCCGGACACGCAACCCGGGAAGATCTGCTCAATTACATCCTCAGGGTTAAACCAAGTGTGACGATTCTCGTGCATGGCGACCTCGATGCGACTGAATGGTTTGCGCACCAACTTGCTGAGAAGCTCCCGAGCTCGGAGACCATCATCCCCAAACCAGGTTCCAAATACTACTTCTAGCCCGGAGATGATGGCTTGCACTCAGCCAGCCCCCCTGCATCGCTCTCTGGACACGTCTCGCCTGTATTGCTAAACAAAAAACACATGCATCGTCCCCTTATGAAGCGCCTGGGCTTGTTCGCCTTGCTTGCCGCTTTGACCCCGTGGACCGCTTTGAATGCGAAGGCGGATATCCGTTGCGCAAGAGTCGATGTTGACCTGCTTCTCAAGCACTACCAGAAGACCGCCATGCAAAGGGAGGCACTTCTAGCCAAGCAAGCTCAGTATCACGAGAGGCTGGGCACTCTGCTCTCCCGTCGCCAGAAGCTCACCCGGGCAATGGACGCATTGCTTGATGAAATGGAGCGGCAACAGGAGCCAGGCCAGACACATGAAACCTATCAATCCCGCCTGAGGGATCTTCAAAACCAACACAGGTCCCTGACAGAATCTATTAACGAGCTGGAAAACCTGCACCTCAAACAGGCAAAGCAGGATTTATCCAGCCTGGTGCGCTCATCGCTGGACGAGATCCATGCAATCATTCATCGCTACGCGCAAGAGCAGCAATATCACTGGGTGATTGAAACATCAGGGCTCTCAAGCAGCCAAATGTCTCCCCTCATTTACGCCCGAAACGCCCCCGACATCACCCAGCAACTCCTTGCCCTGATCAATGAGTGATGAGCTCATGACCCGCACCCGGCGCGCAGTACGTCGCGCACTCCGTCTCAGGAGAGACTCGCAAGGGCTTGATCCAAATCTGCAATGATGTCGTCACTGTGCTCAATACCAACACTGAGACGCACAAGGCCCGGAGTGATACCGCCCGCAAGTTGCTGTTCGGCACTGAGTTGACTGTGAGTGGTCGTAGCAGGGTGAATGGCGAGGCTTTTGGCATCACCCACGTTGGCGAGGTGGAGGAAAAGCTGCAGGGACTCAATAAACTTCTGCCCTGCTTTGCTTCCGCCCTTAAGCTCGAATACCACCATTCCACCACCTTTGCCCTTGAGATACTTCTGACAACGATCGAACTCAGGGTCATCCTCCAGGCCCGGGAAGCGGACCCACTCCACAGCCTCATGCCCTTTGAGATACCTGGCAACCTTCATCGCATTCTCTGAGTGTTTCTCCATGCGAAGAGGCAAGGTCTCAATACCCTGTAGAAATTGCCAGGAGTTGTCGGGACTGATACAAGCACCAAGATTTCGCAGGGGTACAGTGCGCATCCGCAGGATGTATGCAAGTGGCGCAAGCGGCTCCGGCAAGTCGTGCCCCCAGCGCAGACCGTGGTAGGAGCTGTCCGGCTCATCAAAGAGAGGGTGCTTGCCCCCAGCCCAGTTAAATTTCCCTGAATCCACAACAACGCCACCCAGTCCGTTGCCATGCCCGCCAAACCACTTGGTGAGCGAGTGCACAACGATATCTGCACCATGATCCAGAGGCCTGGTGAGGTAGGGAGTTGAAAAAGTGGCATCTACAATCAATGGCAAGCCGTGGGCATGAGCAATATTGGCAATGGCCTCAAGGTCGGCAACTTCCAGTGCCGGGTTGGACACCGTTTCGCAAAATAGGGCACGGGTGTTATCGTTGATTGCCGCCTCAAAATTAGCTGGGTCTGTGGAGTCCACAAGACTCACATCAATACCCATTTTGGGCAGGATGTCATTGAACATGGTGTATGTGCCACCATAGAGGTTGCGCGCGGAAACAATATTGTCACCCGACTCAGCCAAATTGATAATGCTGTTAAAAATAGCAGCAGTTCCCGAGGCAAAGCCCAAGCCAGCCATCTCATGGGCTCCCTCGAGTAAGCAGACACGCTTTTCCAGAACATCCGTGGTTGGGTTCATCAGACGCGTGTAGATGTTGCCCAGCTCTTTGAGAGCGAAAAGATTGGCCGCATGCTCCGTGGAATCAAACACAAAGGAGCTCGTGCGGTATACGGGCACGGCACATGCGTTGGTACTGGGGTCAGGCTGCTGACCGCCGTGAAGACAAATGGTTTCTGGTTGCATCATGATAGTGGTTTAAGAATTAACGCATGGCAGCGAAACGCTGACGGAGAAGGTCTTTTTGTGCCAGATCAGCCGTTTTGGCCTGAGCATCGATCAGCCACTGGTTCTCGAGTTCGTTTTTCGTGGGTCGATGCGCTTCGAGATAAACTCCGAATTTCCCGGGAGGAGCATGCTCGGTTTCCTCGGCCAGTGCCATGGCTTCAGCCGTGGATGTCATGTCTCTGGAAGTTTCATCCACAAGCTCGAAGGTGCCACCCTTGCGGGGAATGCCATCATCAAAGGCACCTGGATAGAACATCGTGCACTCGGAGAGTGTCTCGACTACAGCAAAACCTGGATGAAGAATGGCACGCTCGAACATCTCGTTCATGTGTTTCACTTGCACGGCATGCGTGCGCGCGATGAAAGTGGCGCCAGAGGCTACAAGCTGCGACATGGGATTGATTGGCAAATCAACCGAGCCACGCGGGTCTGTCTTGGATCGCCTACCAATGGGAGTGGTGGGGCTGGTCTGGTTTTTGGTGAGACCATAGACCTGGTTGTCCATCACCACATAGGAGAGATTGACATTCTTTCGCGCCGCGTGGTTCAGGTGGTTACCTCCAATGGAATATCCATCACCATCACCCCCAAACACAAACACATGCAGGTCTGGGCGCGAGAGCGAAATCCCCGTAGCGAGTGGCAGTGCACGACCGTGGATGAAATGAATGCCATGAGCATTTACAAAGTAGGGAAAGCGGGATGAACAACCGATGCCTGCAACGCAGACAATTTTTTCATGGGGAATGCCAAGTTTCTGAACGACATTGAAAAAGGACGCCAGAACGGCAAAGTCCCCGCAACCGGGACACCAGGTTGGGTGATCAGCCTTGAGTTGCTTTTTGGTCAGTTTTTCTGCGGGAGCGGACATGATGGAATGAGAATGGTTAGTGGTAGATTTATACCTTTATTTGGCAAGAAGTTGATGAGTTGCGTCGACGATCTCGCTCACACGGAACGTGATGCCCATGGTTTTGTTGATAGAGCGGATGCGGGAATCGCAAGTGACAGCACGCAGGAGTGTGGCCAGCTGACCCATGCCATAAACACCGGAGTCGTTCATTTCCGGCACTACTACATGTTTGTAATTGTCGAAAATGTCTCCCAGGTCGGTTCTCAGCGGGTGAATGTGCCTGATATGCAACGAGCCTACCTTGTAGCCTTCCTCGCGCAACAAATCGGTAGCCTCGTGGATCGGACCATAGGTGGAACCCCAGCCGACAAAGAGGACATCCCCTGCTTCATCACCATAGAAATCAGGCTTTGGAAGGGACTCGGCCAGTTTGATAAGCTTGTTGCGTCTTTTGGCGGTCATGGCGGCATGATTTTCCGGGTTGCCTGAGGGGTGCCCCCACTCGTCATGCTCAAGACCGGTCACCACAGGGTATTTTCCTTCAGCGGAGCGGGATCCGGGAGGTGAATGACGGGTGATACGATCCAGCGGGTAGGGTTTAAAGTCCTCACTGCGCTCGGCAATATCGAGCTCGGGCTCGACCCAGTATTTCTCGAGATCCGGCTCTGCGAATGCCTCGATCCGGGTGGCAATGGCCTGGTCGGAGAGAATCACCACGGGCGTGGAGTACTCACGAGCTATCCTGCATGCTTCAACGGCAGTATAGAAACAATCCTCAACATTGCGTGGGGCCAGAACAACGCGGGGGGCATCCCCATGGGATCCGTAGATGGCTTGCATCAGGTCAGATTGCTCCACCGATGTGGGCATACCCGTCGAAGGACCTCCCCGCTGGATGTTGACAACGATAAGCGGTAGTTCTGCCATCGATGCGTATCCCATGGCCTCGGCTTTGAGAGCAAGTCCGGGGCCGGATGAACCCGTGATGGCCAGATGGCCTGAGTAGGCAGCACCAATGGCAAGTGAGACCGCTGCCAGCTCGTCCTCGCACTGAATGAACATACCATTGTACTTGGGCAGCTCGGAACGCAGTTGCTCCATGATCGTGGTCCATGGTGTGATCGGATAACCCGCTCCGTAGCGGCAACCTCCGGCAATCAAACCCAACGCCAACATCGTGTTACCATCGGTGGAAATTCTCTTGTCCCCCGCATTTTCACCAGGGGCCATCGGCATGTGGTTGATGTCATTGACGGGCCATGTGTAGCCGGCATCAAATGCAAGCATGGCATTTCGCAGGATATCCTCTGACTTACCCCCAAACTTCTTGGCGATAATGGATGTAATGGACTCACGGTCCAGCTGATACACCGCACACAACATGCCCAGCACAAAAATATTCTTACCACGGTCCTTCGCAGAGCCACCTATGGCCTCAATTGTCGCCGTGGTAATCGGAACACCAATGTGGATGATCCCACGCTCGTCCTTGATTTCCTCGACTTTATCGGAGTCATAAAAACAAATGCCCCCGTCCTTCAGTGATGCGAGATGGTTGTCGTAGGAATCCTGGTAAAAAGCCACTAATGTATCCGCTTCATCACCCGGGTGTAATACTTTGCCAGATCCCAGATGCACTTGGAAAATCGATGGTCCTCCTGAGATGGTCGATGGAATCGTCATGTAGGTCATGACCTCCTGTGCGGTTGAACCGGCAAGCTGGGCGAGGAATGCACCCACGGACTGGATGCCGTCCTGAGAATAGCCAGCCAGACGAATCACGGCGTTGGTGCGCGCATTTTGAGAAGCAGAGAGAGTTGAAGTGCTCATAAATAGAGTTGGAATGGGCACGGCATATCATGAAAGCTCAATATCAAAAGCAAAAAGCGCCACTCCAGTGCATTGTGTTTCAGCGAGAAAAGCGTTGCGTGGCTATTTCCCAGACTTGACGTCAGGGTCAGGCTGACTATGCTGCGCCCCCCTCCGGATCAAGAGCCGGATACCAAGCATGGCACTCATCGTTCAAAAATATGGCGGGTCATCCGTTGGAACCCTGGATCGCATTCGAAATGTGGCTGCCAGAATCAAACGCGTTGTTGATGAAGGCAACCAGGTTGTTGCTGTGGTTTCTGCCATGGGAGGCGTAACCGACAGATTGATGGGCATGGCCAATGAGCTTGATCCGCAGCCACGCGAACGAGAGCTCGATGTCCTGCTCTCCAGCGGGGAGCAGCAGTCCATTGCCCTTGTTTCCATGGCTCTCCACAATATGGGGGTGGATGCTGTATCCGCCACCGGAGCCCAGGCCGGAATCCGCACCATTGGTAGTCACACCCGTGGCAGGATTGAGGATATTGACCCGTCATTGATCCAAGGCTATCTCGCCGACGGCAAAGTCGTCATCGTGGCTGGTTTTCAGGGTATGACCGAAGATGGCATGATACATACGCTGGGCCGTGGCGGATCCGACCTCAGCGCCATCGCAGTTGCGGCATCTCTCAAGGCAGATGTTTGCCAGATTCTCACCGATGTGGATGGCGTCTACACCTGTGACCCACGTATTGTCGCCAACGCGCGCAAACTACCTGAAATTTCCTATGACGAGATGCTCGAGATGGCCTCCTCAGGCACCAAGGTGATGCAGTCTCGTTCTGTTGAATTTGCCAAGAAATACGGCGTCGTATTCGAGGTCTGTTCCAGCCTCAACGAAAACCCAGGAACCCTAGTTACCGAAGAACATCCAGCCATGGAAGCAGTAGTCATTCGAGGCGTCTCCATTGAGCGCTCCCAAGCCCGCATTACGATCACAGACATCCCGGACACCCCGGGACACTCAGGAAAAATCCTCGGGTGTCTGGCAGATGCCGAGATCAATGTGGATATGATCGTATCAAACATCGCCAGCGATGGCATGGCACGTCACTCCTTTACCGTGCACACCAATGATCTGGGCCGCGCCCAGGCTGCACTCAAGCCGGTCCTGGGTGAGCTTTCCAGTGAAGCCAAGATCGAAACCGAGGCTGCCCTTGCCAAACTGAGCACTGTCGGTATCGGCATGCGTTCCCACTCAGGAGTTGCCGCCAAGATGTTCCAAGCCCTCGGAAATGCAGGTATTAACATCGGAATGATATCAACATCCGAAATCAAAATATCGGTCACCGTCAACGAGAGCGAGATCGAGGAGGCCGCACGAGTCGTCCACGAGGCATTCGAGCTGGATAAAAAACCCGTCAGCTAGATCCATTTGCTTGGCTCTTGACTGAGCCTTCCTAACAAGAGATCTACGTGAAAGCATCTCCGCAGCATCGGCCGCCGCCAGCTCAAAAGGCTACGTTGTCCGGCCCCTATGGTGCTTTCAGGCAGAACAACGCCCTCAAGGCCATCATCTTTGTCTGGCTGATTCTGGCTGCTATGTTGACCCTGCTCTCTCTCATCGCCCCTCTATTTGTAGCCCCTGAAATCACGGAGAGCAGGGATCACTATCTCGGCATCACGCTGCGTGCTGTCGCCATGGCCGGCATACTCGCGCAGATTCTCTGCCTCCCGTTTTATTGTTGGTGGGTAAACCGGACTTGCAAAAACGCATGGCTGCTCAACCCCCCAAAAATGAAAACCACACCAGCTCGGGCGGTAGGCTATTACTTTATCCCTGTGGTCTCAATCTGGAAACCCTATGTCAGCATGTGTGAAATGCGCCAGGCAAGCTATGGCATGAGCACCAAGCTAAAGAGCTTGTTAGCTTATTGGTGGTTTTTCTGGCTAGCCTACATGCTTCTCACGGCCTGCAATCTCGTTAGTCAGTTCTCCTTCCACGATGAGCTCATCACCATGCGTGACAAGCTCAGCATGATTGCCGGCATCACGGCCATTGTGGTCAATTATTTGACGGCAGCGGTGGTTTTATCAATGACCAATGCGCAAAACAGGCAAGCAGCTCAGTGGTAAAGATCGTAACTTTTTGACATCAACGCACTTTACAAGACCCACGTAATTGCAGAGCGTGGGTAATGCGTTTTTTGGGGCGATTGCTAGGAATGTCGTGGGCCGTCATTGGTGTAAGTGCTCTACTGTTGCGCGCCATCATCAACCTATCTGCTTACGCTGCCGATGCCATCAAAACTGGCTTAACCCCATGGCAGTGGATCGTCCTGATTGCCTTCGCCATCTTTATGGTTGTTGCCGAGGGCTACCGAGGCTTCCAGAAAAAATTCTCACCTCGTACTGCTGCCCGGGTTAAATATCTCGGTGATCACCCTACCCTGCTGCGTGTTCTCCTAGCACCCATCTTTGCCATGGGATTTTTTCATGCCAACAGGAAGACAAAACTCACCGTCTACATTTTGACCACCGGCATTATCTGCCTGGTGATTATTGTCACATTCCTTTGCCCGGATCCATGGCGGGGCATCATCGACTTCGGAGTAGTGCTTGGCTTAGTGTGGGGATTGGTCTCATTCTGGCTGTTCACCATCAAAGCCTTGACGGACAAAGACTACCCCCACTCACCACAGACGCCAAACTCCTGAGCGTCAGAGCCTGACGCAATATTTTTTCTGCGCGATGACGTCCACCTCGGATGTAGCGGTTTCAGCTGCCTGCCGGTGAATGGAGACAAGCACCCCCATGGAGAGAAGGGTGAACAACATGTTTGTACCACCGTAACTAATGAAGGGCAGAGGCAGGCCAGTATTGGGCAATAGCGCAGTGCATACACCTATGTTCATCATGGCAGGTATAATGATCACGCTTGTTAAACCGACTGCGAGAAGCCGGCCAAAAACGTCCCTGGCCTGCATCGCAATGGCAATGCCACACACCATGATAACGACAAAACAAAAAACACTCCCCAAGGTAAACCACAGGCCGAGCTCCTCACCTATCACGGGGAAAATGAAATCCGTGTGAGACTCGGGCAGGTAATTCCTGCTCTCGTATCCATCACCGAGGCCCTTGCCATCAATACCGCCATTTTGAAAAGCATTGAGAGCCATGCGCTGTTGAAAACCCTGCCCCTGTGCAATTTCCTGTGACTCCAGATCAAAAATCGCCCTGATCCTGCCCATCCGCTCGGGGTTTTGCATCACAACCAAGGCCATACCCCCAAGAGCCGTCAAAGCTGCAGCTCCCAGATACGGAAGCCTGACCCCTGCGGCATACATCATAAGGACCCCTGCAGCCCCCAGTGCAGCAGCCGTGCCCATGTCCTTTTCAAAGAAGATGAGCAGCACAGGAATCCCCAACAAGATCGACGGCCAGACAAAGCCCTTGAAAAACTTGCGCCCTTCCGTCTGGTAGTGTGCATACCAGGCGGCGAGAGCAATAATCACAAAGATTTTGGCCAGCTCGGACGGCTGAAACTGGGGCACGCCGGGAATCTTAATCCAGCGGGATGCCCCTTTGATACTTTGTCCGATTCCCGGCATGTAGCATAGTGCGAGAAGCACACATGATCCCACGAGAGCCGGTATCCAGAAAGGCCGGAGTATTCTATAATCCACATTGGCTATCACCAGGGCTCCTATGAGGCCCATGATGATGAACAGGCCCTGTTTCTTAACCAAATGGTAATCCCCCGCCTTCACATTTCCGACTCCGGTACTTGTCAACATGACAAGACCAAGAGTCACCAGGGCTATCACCGCCAAGGAAAGCAAGATGACATTTTTTCTACCCATGGGAAATGCGATGCGGGTGTATTCAATTTGGCGCAGGGCGCCCATCCAATGATTTACTGAGCCGGGATTTTGATCGTGCGTCCCGCGTAGAGCTTATTGGCATCCTTGATCCCATTGAGCTCCAGCAGATCATCACGACCTACCTTGAAACGGCTCGCAATACCCCACAAGGTATCACCACGCTGGATTTTATAGGTCTCCCCACTGTCCCTAACACCAATCTCAGCGGCAACAGGTTGTGCAACTTCATCCTCTACTAGGATGGCTTTTGGAGCTTTACTGACATCATTTTTTGGTTTGGGCGCGGATTCCACGACTTCAACAGCCTTGGCAACCGTGGCAACCTCAGCCTCCTTGACAGGGGCGGCCTGCTTCATTGTCTCGACCTTGGCCTTGGGCGCGGACGGCTTGACCAATTGCGCCTTGGGCTTGGCTTGGCTTGCCGGCTTGGCTGCAATGACGGGCGTAGGATCCACAGGTCTGGCAGAGAGCTGGGCGGGCAGGTCGAGCACCACTCCGGGCCGCAATGCACGATCATTGTTCAGCGCACGCAGGGCTTTGACAGATACGTTGTGATTCTTGGCAATGCGAGGGTACGTGTCTCCGGTAACAACGATGTAGCGCCCCATGGCAGACGGCTCCTGCAAAGGCACTGAAGGTGACGGTGTCTTTTTGACCTCAGGCTTTTGTGCCTTTGCCTCAGCTGGAATGATAACCGCAGCTTTGTCCACCGGAGAAGAAGCCTGACCTTTGTTAGCACTTGGTGTTTCGTCCTTGGGAAATACGCTATGGATGTAGATGGCCGCGACTGCCAGCACGTGCAAAACCAAAATAACAAAGAGTGCCTTACCCACGCCTATGTTGGGCACATCGGTTCCCAAACCAGCATGTCTGCTGGACGCAGCAGTGGTAGCCGCATGCAGTTTGCGTTTTCGACCGGTTTTAGCATAGAGCACCCGGTAGTTCGACTTTGTTGGCTTGTTTCTTTTTATTTGGATTTGTTTTTTCATAATGACGTTATTGGTTGGTTGTGAGTTGGAAAATTACTTCAGTTCTTTGACAATGCGGCGGAAGCAATCACCGCGTTCCTCGTATCCGGAAAACATGTCAAATGAGGATGTTCCGGGTGAGAAAAGAATAGTGTCACCATGCCCAGCCAATCCGCGGGCCTGATGAACGGCATCCTCGAGGCTCTGAGCCACGATGATGGAAATGTGATCTGAAAGGGACTTAAAGGTTTCGCTCAGCTGTCCGGCGATTTCGCCAAATACAACAACGCCCTTTGTTGCCTCCTTGAGACGCGGCAACAATTCTGTGTAATCAAGCCCCTTCTGCTTACCTCCTGCGATGAGGATGACAGGGCGGCATTGAGAGCGCAAAGCGCTGTCCAGTGCGTGCAAGTTCGTCGCCTTGGAGTCATTGATATACTCGACTCCATCCAGAGAGCGTATTAGCTCACAACGGTGCGGTGGCGGCGCAAAACCCCGGAGTGCCTCACTCGCGCCCTCTGCCTTCACACCCATCACCGAGCAAGCAGCAAATGCAGCCATGGCATTCTCGGCATTATGCAAACCACGCAGGCGGGTGACGGACAGATCAATGACTTTTTCACCATTCTGGCAGATCCAGCCATCCTGAAGCGTGAAATCAGCGTCCTCTTCCGTGGAGAAAGTTACGACGTTGGCTTTCAAGTCACCCACGTCCTCACCAGCGCGCAGAACAACGTGATCCCCTTCATCAAGGTTTTCAAAGATCCGTAATTTGGCATCTTTGTAGGCCTCCAGCGTGGGGTAGCGATCCATGTGATCAGCTGAGAAATTGAGCCAAACAGCCACATCCGGATGGAAATCCACGACTGTTTCCAGCTGGAATGAGCTTACCTCGAGTGCCGCAACTGCAGGCGGCTTATCCATGAGGGGCAATTCTGAAAAGGGAGTCCCATAGTTTCCACAGGGCACTGCGGAAATCCCGTTATGATTGAGCATGCGATCAATAAGTTCCGTGGTGGTGGTTTTTCCATTGGTTCCGGTAATGGCGATCACACGACCTCCATAATAGCGATACGCGAGCTCTACCTCACCAATCATCTCACCTGCATGACTCCGGTAAGCCTGGGCAAACTCACCATTGCCATCGATACCCGGAGAGATCACCAGGACATCACAACTACTGGAGTTGCCGGTCGCCACAGTTGCATTGGCAACGGCTCTCACTCCCTCGGGCAAACCAGTGATAGAGTCACAGGCATCATGAACCTCGACATCAGCCCCCTCAGCCAAGGCAAGCGCAGCTGCCGACCGGCCACTGGAGCCAGCACCGAGAGTTATGACGTTCTTGTGCTTGAGGTTCATGTTAGACAATTTTCAACAGGGCGATACCCACCAACCCACTGAAGGCAGAGATGATCCAGAACCGAATGATGACCTGGCTTTCATGCCACCCCCTCAACTCAAAGTGATGATGAATGGGAGACATCGCAAAAATACGTTTTCCAGTCAGCTTGAAGCTGCCCACCTGAAGGATCACGGACAGAGCCTCCATCACAAACACCCAGCCAATGATCACGAGGAGCAGCTCCTGCTTGGCGCAAATGGCAGCAGTTGCCAGTCCCCCACCTATGGCGAGTGAACCGGTGTCTCCCATGAACACTTTCGCCGGGTGGCAGTTGTGCCAGAGGAAACCAAAACCGGCACCCACCAGGGCCAACAAGAATACGGAGAGCTCCACCACGTGGGTATTGTAGGGGATAAACAGATACTCCTTGGCCATGTAGGCGTGACCGGCCAGATAGGCGATCACCGCATAGGCAAGTGAGACCGTAATTGTACAGCCGGCAGCCAACCCATCCAAACCATCGGTAAGGTTGACCGCATTGGAGCAGCCTACGACGATGATAGCAAAAAACGGAATATACAAATAACCCATATCAAACAGGGGTTGCTTGAATAGCGGGAAGGTGATCTCACTGATCAGCATCGGGTTGTTAACCATCGTGTATCCCATGCCGACTTCCTTGGTCTTGAAAAAGAGAAAGGCCGCAGCAAGACAACCGATGGCAAGTTGCCAGAACAATTTCACCCTACCCCGGATTCCGTCAGAGCTCTTGAACCTTACCTTGGTGTAATCATCGACAAAGCCCAACAAGCCAAGCCCGAGCATGACACAGGTGGTGACCGCAACAAAGGGATTGAGAGGACGCCCGCAAACCAATACCGCAATGAGCATCGTGCCGAGAATCAAAACGCCCCCCATGGTTGGCGTACCGGCCTTCCCTCCGTGAAGTTCGTTGAGCTTGTGCACTTCCTCGGCACTACGGATGGGCTGCCCGACCTTGAGAGAAACCAGCTGACGAATAACCCATGGGCCAAAAATAACGCTCGCAAGGAACGTCAGCATGCACGCCATGCCTGCACGCACGGTCACATATCCAAGAAGCCTCAGAAAACTCATGGTGTCAGCCCACTTTTCGCCTGCCTTAAAAGCCTCCAGCCAATACTCGTAAATCCAGTACAACATATTCTGATCCTTGAGTTAGTTCCCGGGAAATGCTTTATGCATTACATTTTCCATTCCTGCCGTGCGGCTACCCTTGAACAGCACGCTGTCCCCCTCCTTGCAAAAATCCCTGATCCAGGCTGCCGCCGAATCAACATCATCAAATTTATGAGCAGTGTCACTCACCTCACTGGCCCCGTCATAGATTTTCTCAGCATCCACGCCGACACTCACGACAGTAAGGTTTTTCTCAGCAGCTGCCTTGCCCACCCGTCTGTGTTCCTCATCGGAATGGGGACCAAGCTCTGCCATCTTACCGAGTATGACCAGACGGCGCGCGCCATTGTGAACGGGCAACTCTGCAAGTGTGTCTATGGCGGCAATCACTGAATCAGGATTGGCATTGTAGGTATCGTCAAACACGGTGACCCCCTCAGATACAAACTTCTGCAATCGGCCTCCCGTCAACTGAGCCTTGCTGAGGCCTTGAGCGATCTCTGCGGAGCGCATACCGAGGGCATGACCTGCCGCAGCTGCCAAAAGGGCATTATTAACCATGTGCTTGCCACTGACATGTAGTTCAACCGGCACTTCCTCCTCGTGATCAATGCACAGCGTAAATGCCGACCCGCTGTCAGTGATATGCAGATCTTCCGCGCGTACTTTACCGCGGCAATTACCCGCTACAATCACCTTGGCCTGTGTCCGCTCGATCAGGTAATCGACAAAGTCACAACTTGCGGGAACAACCAGAGTCCCCTGTTGAGGCAAAGCCCGTGCCAATGCACTCTTTTCCTCGGCAATGCCTTCGCGTGTCTTCAAAAATTCAATGTGTGCTGTCCCTATGTTGGTAATAATGCCGATATCGGGTGCTGCTATCTCACAGAGGGGAGCAATTTCACCTGCATGGCTCATGCCCATCTCCCAGACGCATACCTGATCCGTCTCTTCCGCAGACAGGACACTCAGGGGCAGTCCGATGTGATTATTGAGATTACCCTTGGTGGCATTCACCTTGAATTTGCCGCCTAGAACAGCAGCTGTGAAGTCCTTGGTGGAAGTCTTACCGTTCGAACCCGTGATACCGATGACCTTGATATCGAGCTGCTGGCGGTACCATTTGGCAAGCCGCTGCAGGGCGAGCAAAGTGTCCTTGACGAGAACCATGGGGGCTTCGGGATTGCCGTCAGCTTTTGGCAGTTCATCGACAACAAGGCACGCAGCACCGGCCTTGATGGCGTCGGCCAAAAATGCATGGCCGTTAAAATGATCACCGCGCAGAGCAATGAAAAGCGAGCCCTCGCTTAAGGTCCGCGTATCCGTGGAAACCGAGCTCACCAGCACGTCATGATCACCTGGGGAGGAGGCAACAAGCTTGCCCCCTGTGGCGGTGATAATCTCTGCAACGGTGATTGGTTTCATGCGGTGAGTCAGGCGATTGTTTTCTTCAGGTTGATGGCCTTGTAGGCCGCTCTGCGGTCATCAAAATCAATACGTTCCCCGGCAATTTCCTGATAAGTCTCATGCCCTTTGCCGGCGACTAAAACGATATCCCCCTTAACGGATAAATTCACAGCCGTCTGGATAGCTTCCATTCTATCCTCGATGAGCTGGTAGCTGCCGCCAGCCATCCCCTTTTCAATATCTGCCATAATGGCCTCGGGCTTTTCCGATCTGGGGTTGTCGGATGTAACAATGCAGAAATCGCTCCCTTTCGAGGCAGCGGCGGCCATCAAGGGTCGCTTGGATTGGTCGCGGTCTCCGCCACAGCCAAAGACCGTAATCAGACGATGTGGCTTGAGCTCACGCAGAGCAGCACATGCATTGACGAGCGCATCCGGCGTATGGGCGTAATCCACAAAGACAGAAGCTCCGTCCCTCGAACCAATGTTTTCCATCCTGCCAGGTACCTGCGGTGCATCTGCCAAGGCACTTACCGCATCACGTATTTTGATGCCCGCAGCAATAACAGCTGCAAGGGCTGCGACAGCGTTGTAGACATTAAAGCGCCCTATATAGGGAGTGCGCACCAAATGATCCCGTTCCCTGAATCTGATGCCAAACTCTGTTCCCCTGACGTTCTGCGTCTCACGGCCAATGCGCATGTCAGCATGGACTCCGTGACCATAGGTAATCATATGTAACCGGCCCTTGAATTCCTCGACGAGTCTCTGCCCATACGGGTCGTCGAGATTGATCACCGCTGTCGTCTTCTTGCCACTCTCCTGCACAGCCAGCAGCTCAAACATGCGGCGCTTGGCCAGATAGTAATTCTCCATCGTGCCATGATAATCCAGATGATCCTGGCTCAGGTTGGTGAACACAGCAACATCCAGCTCAAGACCATCCGTGCGCTTTTGCTCAAGTGCATGGGAGGAGATCTCCATCGCCACGCCCCTGCAATCATTCTGTAGCATCCTCGCCAGAATTGCCTGTAGCTCAAGAGGCCCGGGGGTTGTATGAGTCGCCTGTGAGAGGCCCTCACCATCATCAACTTGCACAGTTCCCAGCAGGCCCGCTCGGCGCCATACATGCTGCATCACAGCGTGGACAATAAAACTGGTTGTGGTTTTTCCGTTTGTGCCCGTTACCCCCACCATTTTCATTTTGGACGAGGGATGATCGTGCCAGCTGCACGCCAAAGCCGCGAGGGCAGTCCTTGCATCTGCCACCTGGATCCAGCAGACGTCACTTTCATCGCCTTTTGGCTGGGTAGACTCAGATACTATGGCGGAGGCTCCTCTGGTGATGGCATCGGGTATGAACTGCTGCCCATTGGCATCAACGCCGCACACGGCTACAAAAAGTGCTCCAGTAACCACTTCACGTGAATCCGAGGTCACACCTACCACATTGATAGAGGAATCACCCGTGACCGAGATTACTTCGAGGATATTGATGAGTGATTCAAGATTCATGGATTTAAAATGCTTCATTGTGCTGCCAGGCCAAGATGAGGGCGCAGGCCTAATTCATTCGCTACGCGCGTTGCCACCCGGGAGAAAATGGGTGCCGCCACACTGCCGCCGCCTACTTTAGGTGATGCCACCAAATTGCCGTCCGTATCCAGTGTGGGAATTCCCGTCTCAGGATCCTCTACAACCACCACACAGACAAACTCGGGGTCATCAGCGGGCAGCATTCCAGCAAAAGAGACAGTGTAACGGCTCTCGCGATCATTCAGACCGTTGTAATAACCTCCATCAGGATGCAGCATCTGGGTTGTTCCAGTCTTACCTGCGGCGGCAAATCCCTCAACCGCGGCACGCGTGCCAGTGCCACCAGTGGCAACCACCGTGGCCAGACCTTGCCTCATTTTGGCAGCCGTGGAGGCAGTCATCACCTCGCGTATCTGAACCGGCTCATAGCGCTGGTGCGTCACACCGTTATTACCAATGATGGATTTCAGCAGGCGTGGCTTCATGAGTTTCCCCCCATTGGCAAGGGCAGTATAAGCACATGCAATCTGCAGAGGAGTCACACTGACACCATACCCGAACGACACGCGGGAAAAGTCTGTTGGATTGCCGGTGTTTATAAGCCATCCGGCACTCTCACCCGTCATGGGGATGCCAGTCTTGGCCCCAAAGCCGAAAGCCTTGGCGTATCCGAAGAATGTATTGGGGCCAACCTCCAAGGCAATTTTGTAAGCTCCCACGTTACTCGACTTGGCGAGAATTTCCTCCACGGTTAAGTCCTCGAATGACTTCCAGTCTCTTACCTTGATAGGGCTCCACATCGTCTTGCAGTCAAAGACGCTATCGGGCTGAATAAGCCCTTCTTCCATGGCTGCCGAGATCGCAACGACCTTGAAAGTGGAGCCGGGCTCGTAAATCGCCTGAGTTGCGTAATCAAAGCCGTTTTCGGCAATATTCTCCCGCGTATTGAGATTGTAGGTGGGCCGGCTAACCATACCCAGAATAGCACCTGTCTTGGGATTCATCACAATCACCGTTCCCTTCGCGGCTCCAGACTCGCTGAGTGCCTTGTCGAGCTCCTCCTCGACAATTCGCTGTATCTCAATGTCTATGGTAAGCTGGACGTCCAGCCCGTGCTTGGGCGGTTTAGTCTCATCATCAAGCTTGCCTGGCCTTGTGATGACGTGTCCATCCTGCCCGGCCAAAATGGCATTCATCCTAGCCTCGATACCGGCTCGCCCCTGGGGCTTCAGGCGGGCAGAAATCATGTGGTGCTCATCTGCGGCAATCGCCAATTCACATTGCATGCGTGGTATTTGCAAAATCTGGCTTAGGCTCACAGCACCCCTGATTTCATCCTGTAAACCCTCGATGTTCTGCGAGAGAGCTCTGAGTTTTTTCGCCTCTTGAATGCTTGGCTTCCTCTCAGCGACAAATCCCAGTAGGTGGGCTGCCATTTCAAGCTCCGTGTAGGAACGCTTTTGCTCATCATTGAATACAAAAACACCATTTCTACCCTTCACATACCGATGCGCTCTGTGATGACGAAATGTAATGGAGCAATCATCTGCAATCTCCTTGAGCTTGTCGGCATCATCCTCCGATATATCTCTCCTGATGACCACGTCGCCTCTTTTCTTACCATCGATCTGCAGCCTCTTGCGCAGCTCGTCCGGAGTCATGCCAAGTGGCTGCGCAAAATGAGCAATGAGGTGTTCGACGTATTTATGAACAATGTCTTCATCGGCAAGATTGTCCGTGATTTCTTTTTGCCGACTGCCGATTGCATCCTCGCGCTCTGCCTCACTCCAGAGAGTCCACTCTGGCGATTGGCGTAATTCCATGATCGCCAGCGAATTCGCCTTCTGAGCCATAGACCCCCGATCAAACAGCTGGGTTTTATCGACTGATATGCTCACACGCGGGATACTGTAGGCAAAATAAATACCGTCACGATCGATGATACTGCCGCGCGTTGCCACAAGTGCTGTCTCACGATAGACTCGCTCTGACTTTTCCACATAGTCCTCTGCCTTGACAACATGCAGATAAACCAACCGGGCCGACAAACCACTCAGCCCGGTCACACAGACCAGGCAGAGAAAAATACAACGGCGGTGGAAGACGGCGGGATTCACGGAGAGCTGGCAATCAAGGCCGGACCCTTCGCAAGATGCGGTGATCCGGAAACCTCGTTAGACTTTATTTGGGAGAAAGGGTGTATGTCATTGAGCCTATTGGCAGGAGTGACTTCAAATGGGGATGAAGGCCCGGCAAGAACAGCATCCGTCATGAGCTTGGACTGCTCTTCAATAATATCTGCCTCGAGCCTTTTTATTTTGGCGTTGTAATCTTTGACCTCATTTCCAAGGCCGCTGATCTCCCGCTGGACCCGACCGTTCTCGGTTTTGAACCATGCATGCAAGATACCAGCCCCCACCAGTGACAAGCCCGCACAAACCAGAAGCGTTGTCTCCAAGAGGCTTAGCTTGCGTTTTTTACTGCGGTGCTTGTTCATGTGGATTCGGGCTTATCTTTTTTCGACCACTCTCAGCTTGGCGCTGCGAGATCTTTTGTTTTGCTCCAGTTCCTCCGCACCGGCGATAATCGGGCGGCGGGTCACAAGATCGTATTGATAGTCGGGATTGGGTCTCGGTTCGGGCCATTCCCTGCGGTCAATGTGAGATTGAGAGGCGTTCTTGAAAAATTGCTTCACCATCCGGTCCTCAAGACTGTGAAAGGTAATCACCAGTAAGCGCCCTCCTGGATTGAGCAGGCCGGAAGCATTTTCTAAAAATTGCCTCAAGACACCAAGCTCGTCATTAACAGCGATGCGCAGCGCCTGAAAGACACGTGTCGCAGGATGTATTTTACCCGAAGGGCCCTTCGCCCGCGGGATGATGGTCTCAATGAAACCGGCAAGGTCAGTCGTCGTAGTGAATGGTTTGTCCCGGCGGCGCTCGACAATCCTGCGGGCTATTTTGCTGCTGGCACGCTCCTCGCCATACTCGTAAAAGATAGCTCTCAGCTCTTGCTCCGGACACTCGTTGACCAGATCTGCAGCTGTCTTGCCCTGTGATCTGTCCATCCGCATGTCAAGCGGCCCCTCTTTGCCAAATGAAAACCCTCGATCTGCTTCATCAAGTTGCCAGGACGAAACCCCGATATCGATGAGAATCCCGTCCACCTTGCTGACACCTGCGCTCTCCAAGAGCTCCGGCAATTGAGCAAAATTGCCATGCAGCGCTGTGAAGCGGTCACCGTAGCGAGCCAATCGCTTGGACGCAAAGTCGAGTGCCTGCTGGTCCTGATCCACTCCGATCACATGTGCACCGGCCGCAAGCATTGCCTCGGTGTGCCCGCCCCCTCCCAAGGTTGCATCGACAATGACTTTGCCCTCCCCGGGCAGCATACAATCCACAACATCGCCCAACAAAACGGGCGTGTGATAGGATGCATCAATCGGTTTTTCTGGTTCCATACACTGGTCGCCGTGTTCAACACGAAACCAAGTGGAGCAGTCGGGGCGGGATACCCTCCAAGTCATCCCAACCCCGACAGCTACCAACTTTGTTTCAGTAAACAACATGAATGCGTAAGGGTAAACTGCATGTTATCAACGACGTGTATTCCAGGAAGAAGCGTGTCTGTGACCGGACCCACTGACCTTGCATGGCAACAGAAGGGAGACGGTGCAGAGGTGAGGCTCCCTCCAAGTTGCCTCAGCCTCTGCACGCACATCTCCATGCTGGGGGAACAGCATTGTTGTCATTTCTGTATCAGCGTATTGCACAGGAAAATTGTTCATGGGGGTATTCTTAGAAGAAGCCAAACTCGTCATTGGCGTCGGATATAATGCTGGCCTCGTGAGCTGCACGGAGCTTGCGATGATTTTCCTCATTGAGGATTTCAATAAAGTCGCCGCGGCCAACCAGAACCATCGCTTCGCCGGGAACCAGACCCGGATGATCAAGCAAGGCCTTGGGAATGGTAAGCTTGCCCTGCTCGTTGACATGAGCCTTGGTGCAGCGCTCAAAGATGATGCCGATGATACTTCTCTTCTGCGCAGGGGAGCGCTCGCTCTCATTAACCTCGCGTTGCATCTTCTCAAATTCCGTCTCCGTCAAGATGCGCAAGGTGGGATAACCCTCGTTAGATGAGACCATCAGGCGCAGCACGCTGTTCGCGATCTCAGGGCGCCAATCACTAGGAATGGAAACGCGACATTTCGCGTCCATCTTGTAGGGGAAATAACCCCCCATGCTGTGATTCGTGGTGCTCATAGATACACAAAAAGTGCCTTGCAGGTCTCTTTGGTACACTTTAGTGCACCAATGGTCAATGTTTAATGTGTATATTTTTTCATGAATTCTTATTTATTGAAGTATACTAATAATTAAGTTTTCTTAATGAGATAGCATCTTATAAAACAAATATAAGGCACTGACGGCGTCATGAATTGCGCCAGAAACGGCAAATTGCCCCGATTATCTGGGCAATATTTAACTGCTGAATGCCTCCCCACCCTGGAAACGGCCCCAAAAACCATCTCAACCGGGAAAAAATCAGCACCTTGGGTGATGCGCTCCAGATAGGCTGCTTGTCATTCTATGCCCATGTTATTCACAACGATCTGCCAAAGCTCTCATCCAGCCACTGTAAGCGCGTCATTTTGGCTCAATTTACCGGATCAGGCGACCTTGCGCTATTGATCAACTATGTGAATAACTTGGTGATATCCTTAATCGCTTTGTGCACAAGTCCTCTCCCTCCCTTGTATTCAGTGCTTTGCAGCATCTTTTGTCACCGGTAACGAGGTGTTAGGTAATCGGCCGCAAAGGTGCCAAAACCAGGTTTTCGTTTCCTGCTAGAAAAGACCTGTGAATCCCTGTCCACCAGTCACTTAGATATCATTTAAGTGTCAAGAATGCCACAATAAGCCGATAAAAAGCAACGATACTGACTTTATTCACATTTCATCCCGGCGGAAGGCACGAATGTGAGAATGAACCCATCACCGGCTATCTCATAGAAGTTTCTCTAGCCATCAATTTCCTCTCCACGAGCAAGAATGCCATACCTCACTCAATACGGCTTTCCACCAAGCGGAATTTCTTGTGGTAGTAGCCGCCGTTGTGTTCAAGGCAGCAGCGATAACACCCGGCATATCGCTTCATTTTCCTGACCCGCTCGATTGCTTCCTGACAACAAGGACAGGTGTAGCGCCACTTGCGCGGTATCTCGCGGGTGGGAAGTGGCAAGTTGTGCGTGGCTGATTCATTGGGAATGCCCAGATCATGGCAGGCCTGACGCCACTCCTTGCCATGGGCCTTGATTCTCTTGCGCCCCGCCCGTGCGTAAGCAACGAGATGGGCAAGCTCATGGAGCATCGTATTGCGAACCTCACCCGCGTCCAGATCAAGCAGCCTCGGGTTGAGTTCGATGCGCGCCTCGGGCCAAAAGGCGCGTCCGGCAGTACTGCGCATTCTCGGATTCCATGTGACCGAAAGCCGGCTGGCCAAATCCTTGAGTCCCAGCTCCAGAGCAAGCCCGGCACATTCCTCCGTGTGGGCGTCATCGACCGAGTCTCCAGCAGGCGCGGATTGTTTGACTCTCTGTCTGGCACGTTGAGCTACCTCAAAGCAAAACGTGAGCTGTCTCGGAAAACGCATATACGGCATGCTAATTCATGAGGCTTACGCCACCAAGAAAATTGGTATCGGAACGACAAGCGCAACATCCGCAAGAACCCTGAGGGCATTCATGGAAAATCGATGCCGGTAGTGATTAATACCCTGTAAAACAGCTGCAGCCACCATGATCGAATAGAAAAACGGTTTGGAGTACTGATCGGCAAACATCGCTGCGAAGAAGAACGAACCGCCCGCTAAAATGATCAAGCCCAGAGTTAAGTTCTGCTCGTGATGGCGTGCAACCTCCTCGTCCTTGGCCGCACCTGCCCGCTCCCAAATGTCGATAGCAGTGATATTGAGCATACACAAAAGCCCAAACACCCATATCTCACGGCTCTCATAAAAAATGACCATGATCGTAGTGATCACCATGCGCAGGAAATTCCAGCATGCATCCAATGCCCCGGTGTGATGAAAAGCGTAGTAGATATCATTCAAGTCAGTAACCAACAACGAAGCATTGGCAGCATTGACCGGAATACCTACTCCCATGGCAAAAATCATGCCCGCAAAAAAATTTTTCACATATGGAACCCCCTTGGTCGGACAGGACGCCAATAGGAAATAAACGCCGCACATCAGCACGGTCACCAGGCCCGCAGACAGTGTGGAGCGGGACAAGACAAACAAAGCCTGATAGATACAAAAAATGGCGACAGCGATCACTGCCATGAGCAAGGGCCAACGCCACCGCCAGTGAAACACGTGCCGGGGTGATGTGTTACGCTCTTCTGGACGCAACCAGCTATCGACAAGACGATCCAACACATACACACACCATATGGCACAGGGCAGCACCAACCACACAGCCAGCGGCAGGTAGTCAACCCTGAGTGAGCGAACCAGCATCCACATCCAGACCAGACCCACGAGGGGAGCATCCAGACTCAGCAAGTTGGGCAACAGCCATAATGGATTGCGGCGGTTTTTCATGGAATCATGTCCCGGCAAGGGTTGGCTTCACCCGATAGAGGACTATATCCACGCCATGGAATCGCCACAATGGCGATCTACCCTTAGTGGCTGTCATCCCCCTGCGAGGAGTGATGCTCTTT
>JBNACB010000017.1:29874-37592 GCA_049632765.1 Akkermansiaceae bacterium
TGACTTGGGGAAGAGGTTTTTCGTACCATCTTTGACACCCTCCGCACTATCCTCCCAGCTGTGCCGTTCACAGGAAACAAAGGAGAAAACGCCGGTAGTGACGAGTATGCTCAAAATGAAATGCTTCATGACAAAGAGGTGCATACCCCATCCGGCCGGGAAAGCAAGACGTCATTATGAGCTAATTTTTGCTCTTGTTTCTTGCAACCCATGCACCACTAGAACAACCTAGACACCAAGAACCCAAAAAACAATTACACTACCATGCTGAGCTCATCTTTCCCAAGTATATTGGCTGCCCTTTTTGAAAAGGGTCCATTCGTCGTCATCCTGCTGGCAGCAGCCATTGTCGTCTGTCTGATTTTCTTCACCATCCTGATCAAGTTCTTTGGCATATGGTTGCAAGCTCGCACAGCAGGTGCCCCGGTAAGCCTCCTCAATCTTGTATTCATGCGCTTCCGCAAGGTTCCCCCTGCACTCATCGTCAACAGCCGCATCACTGCGGTTAAAGCCGGGCTTCCATTTACTACCGATCAACTCGAGGCTCACTATCTCTCTGGTGGAGATATCACCCATGTCGTGCTCGCCATGATAGCTGCAGACAAAGCGGGCATATCCCTCTCCTATGACCGCGCTTGCGCCATCGACCTTGCCACCAAGGATACTGGAAAAACCGTTCTCGAGGCCGTCCGCACTTCTATCAACCCCAAAGTCATCGACTGCCCCAACCCAGGGAGCGGTGTGACCAAGATCACCGCAGTTGCCAAAGACGGTATCGCCGTCAATGCCCGTGCCAGAGTCACCGTGCGCACCAACCTGGACCGCTTTGTTGGGGGTGCTACCGAGGAGACTATCATCGCCCGCGTCGGCGAGGGCATTGTCACCTCCGTGGGTTCCGCTGCTTCCTACAAGAATGTGCTGGAAAACCCCGACAGCATTTCACGCTTGGTTCTACAAAAAGGAGTTGATGCCTCCACAGCATTCGAAATCCTCTCCATCGATATTGCGGATGTCGACGTGGCTGACAATATCGGGGCCCGTCTGCAGGCGGAGCAAGCAGAGGCGGACAAACAGGTCGCCCAGGCCAAGGCTGAAATGAGGCGTGCGGCAGCCGTTGCCGTGGAGCAGGAAATGAGTGCCCGCACCCAGGAAATGCGCGCCAAGGTGGTCGAGGCGGAATCCCAGATTCCCCTTGCCATGGCAGAGGCGTTCCGCAGCGGTAATCTTGGCATCATGGATTTTGTCAAATACCAGAACGTCACTGCTGACACCAAGATGCGCGATTCCATCGCCGGTGGTGATCACGAATCCATCGACAACAAGTAGGCAGACAGATGCCTTCGGGCATACCGTCCTCTAAAAAGCTCATAGCCAACAGCACCAGCATACTCATACCATGCAAGAGATCGATGGCCGCGTTATCCTACTGATCCTCTTCGTGGTGGTCAGTGCGGTCAGATGGCTGGCGGAAAAAATCAAAAGTAGCGACCGCAGCTCAGACAATGAGGAAAGGCCACCGAGCAATCTTGAGACCCTCTACGAGGAATTCCGCGATGAAATTCGCCAGCGCCAGACGAGGCTCCAGAAAAAGCAGCCCGTCGAGCCCTCAGCGCCTGCAACCACAGTGACACAGTCACAGCGGCGCCCTGAGCCACCGGCTCCACCCGCTCCACCAGTTAGCTCACCCCCAACGGCCTATTCACAGGCACCAGCGACTGCAACAACCCAGCCGGCTAAAACCTACAAGCCAGTCAAGACCGTGCTGACTGATGAACAGAGAGCGGCAGCCTCGCGTTTTGCACAACGCTCAACCTCCAAGCGCAAACCAACAGCACAGACATACGTGCGCTCTCTTTTGTCCAACCCACAATCAGCGCGTCAGGCCATCATCCTCTCTGAAATTCTTGGCAAGCCGAAGTCGATGCAGCGGGGTTGATTTTTCCGTGGCATAATGCGGAAGTGATATCAGTCGATTCTCGACACTGGGTGGTTTAGAAGACACAATGCTCTCCATGTTACGACTCATGGACCGCTACATCAGCAGACAGATTGCTGCTGCCACGGTCTTTGGCGTGATTGTCCTCAGTGTATTGCTGGTGATGGGCAACTTGTTCAAGGAACTGAGGCCCTTGCTCGTTGAAGAACATGCCTCTCCGGCGCTGGTCGCGCGCTTCATCCTGAGTGTGCTGCCTTTCTCACTGATCTACACCATTCCATGGGGGTTTCTGGTAGCCATACTTCTCGTTTTTGGGCGCCTCTCTGCGGAAAACGAACTGGTGAGTATGCGCATGGCAGGACTCAGCTTACTGCGTGTCGCCATGCCCGTCTACACCATGGCGGCCCTGCTTTGCTGTCTCTGTCTGTGGCTGAATATCAGCATGGCTCCCAAGGCCAAGGATGAGATGAAATTCGTTCTCTACGAAGCGGTCAAGGCAAACCCCAACGCCATGCTTGATCCCGGAGTCGTGCAGACGCGCTTCCAAGATCAGAAAATCTTTGTCGAGGGTCGCAAGGGGGACACTCTTCAGGGCATGCACCTCTACGCACTCGACAAGGGGAACGAGACGGGGTTCCCCACCGCTAGCATCTATGCACGCGAGGCTCAACTCAGGATTATCGAGGAAACCAAGCAGATCCGTCTTCACCTGACTGACGCCTACATGGAGGCACGCAGCCCGGACGGCAAGCGTGAGCTGGCTTTCATCGGCGAACAAGAGCCCCTGCTCTTTGATTTTGCAGCTGACCGCAAGAGAAAGCAAAAAGCGAGCATGATGACCAACAGCCAAATACGTCAGGTTCTCGCAGAGCAGCCCGACATGGTGAAAACCAAACGTTACGAGTTCAATAACGAGATTCACCGCCGCTATGCTTTCTCCATGGCGTGTCTGGCACTCTCCATGGTTGCAGTGCCCCTGGGTATTCAGGCACAACGCAAGGAAACCTCCACCGGACTCGCCCTGAGTATCGTCGTTGGGCTCTGCTACTTTCTGTTTTTCATGATTGCTGATTCATTCGACAACAAGCCCGGCAACATAGCGGCGCTTCTATACTGGTTACCCAATGCTGCCTGCCTGGGGCTTGGCATGATCCTGTTTTCCAAGGCACGCAGAAAATAACGAGACATGATCCGTCATCTCAAAGCGACACTGCGCAAGGTTAAGCGTGAAACGCTCAGAATCCTCTCCGGCAATGGCCTTGATTGGTTTCCCATTCGCAAGACATTACCACGCTACAACCTCAACAAATTCAACTACGACATCAAGGCAGCACTCAATGTGGCCTTGCTTGCCCTACCACAGGGAATGGCCTACGCAGCCATTGCTGATCTGCCCATCTATTACGGCGTGATTTGCTCTTCTCTCGCGGCCATGGTCGCGCCACTCTTTTCAAGCTCCCGCCACACCATACTCGGCCCCACCAATGCAACATCCTTCATGGTGTTCAGTTTTTTTGCGGTCTCGTCTGGAACCCTCGACAAATCGCCGGAGGCATATATGCCGCTGCTTGTCATGATGGTTGGCATCATGTCCGTTTTGGGAGCCTTGTTCAAAATCGCCGACTTACTTCAATACGTCAGTCGCAGTGTGCTCGTTGGCTATATTACGGGTGCCGCCCTACTCATCCTCACCAACCAGCTCAAACACGTGCTGGGTATCGCTGATGCGATGAACGAGGGCTATGCCGCCAACACATTTTTCACCATTGCTGAGAAAATGGCCGGCCTCTGGACAAGCTACCAGCTGCAACCTGTCATTCTTGGTGTAGGCACTCTCCTGCTTTATCTGGGGCTGCAGAAAAAACTCCCCTTGTTGCCGAACTTTGCGATTAGCCTCACCATCTCATCCCTTGCCGGCTGGATGCTGCGCATGTGGGTTCCCGGCTTTGAGTCCCTGCAGACTTTCAATGCCTTCCATCTCGATGCCCTCTCCCCTGCCCTACCGGACTTCAACTGGAATGACATCTCAGCACTCATGGGGGTTGCTTTTGCCATCGCGTTTCTGGCATCTCTGGAAAACACCGTGATGTCCAAATCCCTCGCCAGCCGCTCCGGGGGGCGCACAGATGTCAACCAGGACATGCTTTCAGTGGGCATGGCTAACATCGCTACCTCTCTGGTGGCAGCCATGCCTGCCTCAGGCTCGCTTACGCGCTCAGCACTGAACTACGAGTCCCACTCCAAGTCGCGTTTCTCCTCTGTCTTCTGTGGAATTCTGTGTCTGCTTGGCTTCTTTGCCCTGGCCAATCTGCCTATCGTTGAAAACATCCCGAAAACATCCCTCGCAGCTCTTGTCATCGGTATTGCCATCTCGCTTTTTAACTGGAAAAACATCCGCATCTGCCTGCGCTCCACCCCCGATGACGCGCTGGTCATTGTAACCACCTTTGCAGCCACTCTGCTGACACGCCTTGACTATGCCATCTTCATCGGCGTGGGCCTCTCTATCACCCTGTTTTTGCGCAAGGCGTCCAAACCACACCTGGTTGAATACGAGATCAGTGACTCAGGTGATTTGCGTGAGCTCGGCAAGAAAGACCAACGGCAAATTCCATCCATCTCCATTGTCCACGTTGAGGGAGACCTCTTCTTCGGTGCTGCCGACCTGTTCCGAACCCAGGTTCAGCGCACCATTGCCAATGAAAACCTCAAGGTCATCATCCTCCGGCTCAAGAATGCGCGACATCTGGACGCCACCAGCGTGCTTGCACTTGATGACCTGATCAAAGACACCCGGCGGAAAGGAGTCCACGTTCTGGTATCTGGGGCCACCCGCGAGGTCTATGAAGTGCTCAAAAAATCCGGTGTCTTGGAAACCCTGCAAGAGGGTTGCGACCGCACCCAGGGCGAGACCAATCTGTTCATGTATTTTAGTCAGAACCCGAACATCTCCACCCGCGATGCCCTGATCAGGGCCCAGGAACTCCTCGGTACGAAGGAAGCGGACATCAAAATCTTCTTCGATAAAAATCAGGACAACTGAAGTCCCGTGAGATGCTCTGAGGGGAAGATGTAGCAGCTATTTACCAATGCAGAAGCTACTGAATATCTCACCGAGCAAATCCTCCGTGTCGATCCTTCCCGCGATCTCCCCAATAGCCTCCATCGCATCCCTAAGCTCAATGGAGACAAACTCCGCACCCATGCCCCCTTGCAGGGTTTCACTTGCTGCATCCAATGCCGCCTGCGCACGTTTCAGACATGCCTGATGCCGGGCGTTGATGGCCACGGCATGACCACCCCATTCGCCTGAACCCATGGAGAGTTCTTTAGCGATGACGTCACTGAGTTCTGCAAGCCCGTCTCCCGTCATGCATGAAATGCGCACACCATTCGCAGCGGCCCAGTCTGAATGCTCCTCCAGGTCTGATTTGTTGATCACAAGGATATGGTGCCGACCCTCAACCTCCTGCTCGGTGAGATGGCGAACCATGGCTTGGGTACCATCCACGACCTCCAGAATGAGATCGGCCATTCCCAACTGGTCTCGCGTGCGCTTCACCCCCTGCACCTCAACCACATCCTCCGAATCACGCATACCCGCGGTGTCAATCAGGCGCACCGGGATGCCCTGCAGATTGACCACCTCCTCCACGGTGTCACGCGTCGTCCCCTCAACGTCACTGACTATGGCACGTTCGTATCCGAGCAGCCTGTTGAGCAGGCTCGACTTTCCTGCATTGGGAGAACCAAAAATGACCGTTCGCACCCCTTCCCGCAAAATCCTTCCCTGCTCCGCAGTGTCAAGCAGCTTGGAAATGTGAGACCGCGCATCGGCCAAGCGTTCCAGCAGTGCCGATTGCGTGTCCGTATTGATATCTTCCTCTGGGAAATCAATATAGGCCTCGATATGTGCCGCAATACCCAGAACTTCCCCACGTATTGCCTCTGATTCATGACCCAAGGTCCCCTGCAGCTGCTCGTGGGCAGCGCGCATCGCGAGGTCTGTTTGTGCCGAGATCAAATCCATCACCGCCTCGGCTTGAGTCAGATCCATTTTGCCATTCATGAACGCCCGCTGACTGAATTCTCCAGCACTAGCCAGCTCGATACCGGCATCCAAGAGCCGCTCTAAAACACGCTTCATCACCAGCATTCCCCCGTGACATGCCAGCTCTACCGTATCTTCGCCGGTATAGCTTTTCGGGCCGTGGAAACATGTCATCAGCACCTCGTCGACCGGATCGCCGCTCTTATCGAGAATAGTCGTCAGTTTGGCGTAGCGGTCGGGAATCCGGGCAGCATCCTGCCCTTTGGCAAGACAGAGGCTCACACGAGTAAATGCCTCAGGTCCACTGACTCTGATTAATCCCACCGCACCCATGCCCGGCGGGGAAGCGATTGCCGCAACCGTCGTCTCCACCGCCATTAGTTATCACTTGTTTGGGAAACCTTGGGGACAATCTCAGTAAGATTTTCCCCGATGGTGTTACCTGGCTCACCACCCAAGCCCAGAAACTCCCAGCATATGAGCCTCTCGAGCTGCAAACGCGCCGGCTTTTCCTCGCTCCATCCGAGCTCAATCGTCGCTGTGCGGGATTGATATTCGCGATCTGTACCCCTCCAGTTCAGAGGTGCTAACAATCTTCCAATTTCAGAATCCGCACTCACCGAGACATTCACATAGTCATCCGCGTAGGCGCAGTCCTCAATCCGGTAGGTGCGGATATTTTTGTTTTCCCGGTGTTCGTGATCAATGGCTTCGCTCATTTTAACACGGAATATTTTTTTATCTCCCAATCGGGGGAAATCCACAAAAGAGCGAAACGTTCTGAACTTACACTGCATGAAAACCGAGGCATCGAGCTTCAAGCCCTCATCCGTTTTCTTGAAGAATGCCAGTATCTCCACGGGGGCTGACATATGGCTTTTGTCGATGGCGTGCGCCATGTCAATGAGGGTCGCACCCTTCACCCCTATGGCTTTGTCGAGAGATCCAATAGGGGCAAAATAATGGCGCATGTCAGTCTGGGATGGCTGGCGATACTGCATCCTGAAAATACCTCGCTGGTGATCCTGCTCTGTTCCCGTCCTGTGAACAAAATACTGCAGGGGTGTATCCATGTCATCACTCCCAGCTGGATAGAAACGCCCGAGCTCCTCCGATACCCCGTCGTTGGCTATGGCATATTTCATACGCGCCTCCGGTGTCTTGGCGGTCATGAAGCCCGCGAGCACATCGCTCGCATCCTGCTTCCAGCCCTCCGTCCTCCATGCCAGCTCAAGCTCCTCCGCACTGGGACCTGTGTCCTGAGCTACAGGCGATGGAGCTTCAGAGCGCAACAAATCCAGACCTCCGCCACCCAACCAGAGTGCCGACCCGCCGATCACCAGCAGAAGCAGCACTAAAATCATCATGAGCAAGCGGCGCTCACCTCGCTTGTTGGCAGCTGCGCTATCCCCTGAGACCGCTTGAGACGGCACATCCTTGATTTTTGTGATCCGGGAAAAATCCTTACTCGGGGCACTCTGGGGTGCAATAGCCTGAACCGGTCTCGGCGCGATTGGCACAGGCTCCGCACCATCGGAATGCGACTGCATATCGCTCACAACAGGCTCCACTGGCTTTGCCGCATGCACTGGATCTTGTGCGGCACCAACAGTAGCGGGCTTCGATGGCTCAGCGACAGGCTTATGCGAGAGCGGCTCCACCTCCCCGGCAGCAATACTGAAATCCGGAGAGGTCACCTCCTTGCTACAATAAGGGCATGGTGCCTTCGTT
>JBNACB010000018.1:0-37312 GCA_049632765.1 Akkermansiaceae bacterium
GTGCCCGTGCTAATGCGTTGTGCGCTCCAGAGTGCTGCCAGCGCGTCATGGAGGTCATTGAGTTCCCAGCGGGTTTTACCATGTTGGCTCCGCGGGCCGAGTTGTTGCTGCAGGGTGCTGAGCTCGGCTTGGCCAGGGAGGTTTTTCGCAATGAGGGCTGCGCGCGCTTGTTCTCCGTCCGGGAAGCTTTTCTTGCTGAGTAGGGGGGCGATGTGCTCATCACTGCCATTCATGTGGGCGAAGCTGATTTCCGGATGAACCTCGTAAAAGGCGGCTGTGGCTGGATGCCGGCCCAGGTAGGTGTCGAGCTCGTGGATTTTGGGCAGGATATTGAACGCCTGGTGGGAGATGGCTTTGCCAGTGGTATCTTTGTGCCACGCAGATGCTGCGGTGTAATTATCAATGTGGTCCAAGGTGCCTCTGCAGGGGGCAGAGAATACGCAGCAGGCTCTGCTGCCGAGTGCTTGTCTTGCGCCGGTGTCGCAGGCCCTAGGGTAGTGGTCCGGGCAGGGGAGGCCAATGGGCATGTCAATGGCTACGATATGGCTCGGCTCGAGTATGCGGGCAAGATCATCGACGAAAGGAAAGATGCATGCGCTGATGCGGGCATCAGGGTGCTGGGTAAGGACGAGCCAGCCAGCTGGGCAGCCATCAATGCCGTGGAGGGTGAGGGCTGGCGTCATGGGCTGTGAAGATCTTCTTCCGGGCTTTAGGCATTTCTGCGCTTGAAGAGTTTGCGGTGTTTGGTGATGCGACCGGAGACGCGCTTGCGCCAGAGCCGGAAGCTGGATGGCTTGAGATGCGCGCGCATGTGGCGAATGACCTCAGCCTCACTGAGGCCGGTGCGTTCCCGTATCTCATCAAAGCTGGTGCGATCATGCCACGCCATGCGGATGATGTTATCGCTCTCTGTGGGTTCTAGTTTCCTGCGTTTCATGCTGGGGCTTAGCTTGCTCGGTATTCTAAAAGGAAGCAAGGATGAGGAATGAGGGATAAGGCCAATTTGTGGTTTGTCATTCAGGGCAATGATGTTGATGATGTGGGGTATGGGTGGGATGAGGTTTAGTTTGGCCAGGGTGATCGGGTATTGGATCGGTGGGTTGTGGACGGCGTGGGGAGGCCGCAGGAGGATCGAGGCAAAACAACTCAAGAATCTCCGGCGTCTGGTTAGGACGGCGCGTGCGGGTTCTCCCTATTTTCAAAAGCTTTACACGGATTTGCCGGATACGGATGTGATCGAGCTTAAGGATCTGCCGGTAACGACGAAGACCGAGCTCATGGCTGCGTTTGATGACTGGCTCACGGACAGGTCCCTGACTCTGGCGCAAGCCAGGGAGCACATGGAGAGCATGGATAATCTGGGGGTGCCGATTGGTCGCCATGCGGTCTTCCGCACCTCGGGAAGCTCAGGGGAGCCCGCTGTGATCGTGACGACCTCATCCATGCTCGAGTTCATCTTCGGCCTTTCTCTGGCGCGTCTGACGACGAGGCAGCTGCTGCTGGAGAAAAAGCTGCAGAGGCAGGGGGTGATGGTGATTATCTCGGGGGGTAATGGGCATTTTGCCGGTGTGGGGATGTATCCGCTGATGCAGCTTCTGGCTCCCCGGCTCGCGAGGGAGTTGACCTTTATTCCCGCGGAGCAGGCGATCGAGGCCACGGTGGCCGAGCTCAATGCCCTGGAGAATGTGACGGCGATGCTGACTTATCCGAGCATGCTCTCGATTCTCACGAGGGAGAAGGAGGCAGGTCGTCTGAAGATAGAGCCCAAGCTCTTCAAGGTGGCGGGGGAGACATTTACGCCGGAGCTGCGCGAGCGTGCCCTGAGGGCATTCCCATCCCTTGAGCACGGGATTGTGGATGTCTATGGCTGCACGGAGTGCCTGCTCACGGCTTTCAAGTGCGAGTGCGGCCGCCAGCATGTCGTCGAGGACTGGGTCATTCTGGAGGCGGTGGATGAGAACAATGAGCCTGTGCCGGACGGGGAGCTCTCGGCAGGCTCGCTGCTTACGGTACTGGCCAATGATGTGCAGCCATTTATCCGCTACGATCTCGGTGACCGGCTGCGCTTTTACCGGGATGCCTGCCCGTGTGGTTCTCCCTGCAGGAGTTTTCAAATCGAGGGGCGGCAGGCGACCTTGGTGCGGGTGGGGGATGTCAGCTTGTCACCACTTGCCTTTGACTTGGAGCATGAGCGCGCCCGGCGCGTGCAGCTTGTCCAGACCGCGGAGCGGCAATTCGAGGTCCGGGCGGAACTTACAAACCCGGACGACGCGGACGAGGTGTTCGAGCGGGTCATCCAGTCCGTCAGCGCGGTCTTTGCCAGCAACGGTGTGGCGGATGTGAGTGTGAGTAAAAGTGATGCCGCGCCGATCCTGACGGCGAGTGGCAAGTTCCACGAGGTGGTGCCGGCGGCAGGATGAAGGATGAGGAATGAGACCAAGTCTATGCAGGCTTGATCTCTATGAGTAAATGATGCCCATAGGAGTGGGGTGATGTGCGGCAAGTGGAAAGTGGGCGATTCTGGTTTGCCGGGTGGTTAGTTTGATTTCATGAGCTCCACGAGTTCCAGCACTCCAGGAGTTTCAATGTTCTTACACCATGCTGCTGAGAACATGAGTGTGCGTCTGGGTTTTTTGAGTTTCAAGAATACAAGGCCTGAGTGGGGTAGCTGCGCGAGGTCTGCAGGGGCAATGGCAACGCCGGCGCCAGAACCGACGAGAGCCAAGAGTTCGGTAAGGCCTCTGGCTCGCAGGCTGACTTCTGGATTGATACCAGCCTTGCAAAACATCTCTGCCATCATGGCTGGACGACCGGGAAACTGTTTCTCATGTAAGGTGACAAAGATGTCACCTGCAAATTCAGCGAGCTCGACCGATTTTCGTTTGGCGAGGGGGTGGTCATCCGGCACGATCATGGCAACATCGACACGCCGAATGGTTTCCACGTGGAAGTCACGCCTCACGCTGGCATCGGGGTCACCAATGAGTCCCAGATCAATCTCCCCTTTGCGCAGGGCTTGCTCTTGTTGGGGTGGGGGCATGTCGTAAATCTGAACCTTGAGGTTCGTGTGCTTGCGGTGGAGCTCCCTCATGGCCTTGGTAAGAAAGCCGGGCAGGGCGGTGGGTAGAAAGCCAACTTTGATGGTCATGCAATCACGGCGCTTTGCCAGAGCCTGCATGGCCTCGGTCATGCCGTTTGCCTGCCTCATGATCTCGCGCGCATGGGCCAGTGCCGTTGCGCCCGCCTCGGTCAGGCTGAGCCCGTTTGGTTTACGCACAAACAGGGGAACGCCCAGCTCATCCTCAAGGTCCTTGATCTGGCGGGACACCGCGGGCTGGGAGACAAAGAGGCGCTCGGCAGCACGGCTGATGTTCTTTTCCTCCGCCGCCATGACAAAATACTTTAGGTGTCTCAATTCCATTGAGGTATAACCTATGCGTATACCTCTAGAAGATCAAGGTATTGGATTTTTTTTTGGCTCCGGGGATAATGGCCCCATGAATAACACAGCGACTATCAAAACGACGAAGCGACGTGCGGAGGAACGTGGCCATAGAGACCATGGCTGGCTGCAGGCCCGCTTCACCTTCTCCTTTGCGGATTACTTTGACCCGGACCACATGGGATTTCGTTCTCTGCGGGTGATGAATAACGACACCATCCAGCCGGGTGGCGGCTTCCCGACGCATCCGCACTCTGAGATGGAAATCTTCACTTATCTCATCGAGGGGCAGCTGGAGCACAGGGACAGCCTTGGCAATGGAGCAGTGCTCACCCCGGGTAATTTGCAATACATGAGCGCGGGCAGTGGAATACGCCACAGTGAGTTCAACCCCTCCCAAACACAGAAGACGCAGCTCTATCAAATCTGGCTGGAGCCCAATGAGCAGGGGGGTGAGCCGCGCTACATGGAGAAGCCGTTGGCGGACCTTGCCCGGGAGAACGAGCTTACGCTCCTCTACTCAGGCAATGGGCGCGACGGCTCAACGGCCATCCGTCAGAATGCTGAGATATTCTACGGCCAGCTCAATGCAGATGAGCAGCTCAGTGTGGCTGCTGCTCAGGATCTACCTCACGCATGGATCCAGATGATTTCCGGAAGTCTATCCTTACTGGGAGACTCCTTGCAGGCAGGTGACGGGCTGGCCATTGAAAATGCAGCTGAAGCCTTCCCCATTGAAAGCTTTGCGGATAGCAGCTTCCTGCTCTTCAGGCTCTCTTGAATTATCAACCAAACCAACCAAATAAAGAAAAACCAAAACACTATGAAAATAACAACATTACTTATCACATCCATGGCTGTGCTTACACTTGCATCCTGCAAGAACCCGGCAGATTCCACCCCCGACGCCTCAGTCAAGGAGGCGGAGGCTGAAGCCGTTGCCGAGGGCGGGCAGCGCTACGAGTTCAGCCCCTCCTCAACGATCGGCTTTGTGGGCTCCAAGGTAACGGGAAGTCACGAAGGGGGCTTCAAGCAGTTTACTGGTCACTTTCTCGTGAATAAGGGCAAGCCACAAGCAGGTGAGTTTGTCATTGATATGAACTCCACATGGTCTGACGCGGAGAAACTGACCGGACACTTGAAAGCACCCGATTTCTTTGATGTTGCCAATCACCCGCAAAGCACGTTCAAGGTGACTGCCTTCAAGCAGGAGTCTCCGGGGGCGTATGTATTATCCGGCAATCTGACCCTGCGCGGTGTGACCAAGAATATCACATTCCCCACTCAGGTCAGCGGGAGTGAGGATGCCGTCAGGATCAAGGCGGAGTTTGATATCAACCGGCAGGACTTCGGGATTGCGTATCCCGGTAGAAAAGATGACCTGATTCGCGATGAAGTGATTATTAAGTTGGATCTTGAGGCTAAGCCAGGGTCGTAAGTTTCAACTGCGCTCACAAACCATGGAGCATTTAGCTGCAAACTATTTAAAGTAATGAAAAAGATACTCGCATTTGGAGCTTCAACGAGTTCTGGCTCAATCAACCGTAGGTTGGCAAATTACGCTGCTGGGCTCGTCTCCGGGGTGTATGTGACCGAGCTCGACTTGGGTGAGTTCTCCCTACCTCTCTACAGTGAGGATGAGGAGAAAGTGAATGGTATTCCTTCAGATGCTCAGTGCTTTAAAGATCTGATTCTGGAGCATGACGGCCTGGTTGTATCGCTTGCCGAGCACAACGGCTCGTATACGGCGGCCTTTAAAAACCTATATGACTGGACCTCACGCATTGATCAAAATGTCTGGGCTGGAAAACCAATGCTGTTACTTTCCACCTCGCCAGGCGGGCGAGGTGGGGCGACAGTGCTGGCAGCGGCTCATGAAACCTTTTCCCGCATGGGAGGCGACATTCAGGCGAGCTTCAGCTTACCCTCGTTTTATGAACATTTCATTGACGGAGTTATTGTTGATGAAGTGCTCAACAGCCAGCTCAAGAAGGCGGCGGCTGCATTAGCCAATGCGCCATAGCACAGCTCAACCACTAGTCCTTAAAACGGTGCCGGGTGCGGTTGGCGAATGCAACGAGGGAGAGCATGACGGGGACCTCGACGAGGACGCCGACCACGGTAGCAAGCGCGGCACCAGAGTTGAGCCCAAAGAGACCGATGGCGACAGCCACAGCGAGCTCGAAGAAGTTCGAGGTGCCGATGAGTGCTGCAGGGGCCGCGGTGGCGAAGGGGACACGCCACAGGTAGGCCCAGCCGTAGGCGATGGCGAAGATTCCATAGCTCTGGATGAGCAGGGGGATGGCGATGAGCACAATGACCAGGGGTTTTTCAATGATGGTCTGGGCCTGGAAGCCGAACAGGAGAACGACGGTGGCGAGCAGGCCCATCACAGAAAAGGGCTTGAGGCGCGCGGTGAAGCTGCTGATTTCCTCATGGTTGCCACCCCGGTCCAGTAGTCTGCGCGTGATATAGCCGGCAGCAAGGGGAATGACGACGTAGAGAACGACGGAGAGCAGCAGGGTATTCCACGGCACGATGATGTCTGTGACTCCCAGCAGCAGGGCCGCCAGGGGAGCGAAGGCAAAGACCATGATGATGTCATTGATCGAGACCTGGACGAGGGTGTAGTTGGCATCACCGCGCACGAGCTGGCTCCAGACGAATACCATGGCCGTGCAGGGCGCCACACCAAGCAGGATCATGCCGGCGATGTATTCACGCGCCGTGTCGGGCTCGACCATGCCGGCGAAGAGGTGCTCAAAGAACAGGACCCCGAGCGCTGCCATGCTGAAGGGTTTCACCAGCCAGTTGACCACGAGGGTGACACAGAGGCCCTTGGGTTTCTTGCCCACGTCCTTGATTGAGGCAAAGTCCACGTTGACCATCATCGGGTAGATCATGATCCAGATGAAGACGGCGACCACGAGGTTGACATGGGCATACTCAAGACGCGCGATCCAGGCGAAGCTTCCCGGCACCAAGAAGCCCAATAGCACTCCGGCTACAATGCAAAGACCAACCCACAGGGAGAGAAAACGTTCAAACAGGCCCATGATGATGACTTATGGATGAGGGGTATAGATCATGCCGTGTCGATGCGGCTACCAAGGCACTGAGTGTGAAATTTAAGCTGATATAGAATCAAAAGTGAGATGGTATACACCATTTCCATGTTCAGCGTGATTGGTTTCCTGAATTTTCTCCGTTTTGAAGGTGGCATCGTCTTTGATGAGTTGGTAGATCTGCTCGGAGACGACCAGGCCATTTGTTTTGGCCAAGCGGTTGATTTTGGAGCATTGGTTTACTGTAGGGCCGAAGATGTCTTGGACGCCATTCTTGCTGGCAGACATGACAGAACCATAAACCGCGCTGACACGGTAGTTGATCTCCGCGAGCTCTCGATTGCTGATATTCTTGTTGAGATCCCGTTTGGCCGAGATTATGTCGAGGCAGCATAGAACGGCTTGAAGACATTCATCTTTGCTGGGAGGGGAGGATGCATGGAAGTAATACATCACCGCATCTCCCATGCTCTTGACGATTGTGCCGCCTCGGGAGAGAACAATTTCACTCATGGTGTTGTCAAACGCACTGTAAAGCTTAGCGGTTGCTGATTCCGATAAATTCGCGGTGATGCGGGTCGAGTTCTCGATATCTACGATGCATACGACAAGGTAATCACTGTGATCCTTGAATTTGAGCAAGGTCTCCTCCTGACGTCTGATGATGTCCATGTCGATCTTCTTGGCCAGGGCACTTACTGCCTTCTCTTTTCTGAGTCTGGTAGTGGTCTCAAAGCTTCTCATGGTGTAGGCGCCAAGTCCGGAGAGCAAACACCCGACGAGAAGGACGGCCAAGTTGATCTGTTTTCTTTTTTCGCCAAAGAAGAGGGGGAGAAAATTGGCGGCAGGCTGACCCTCGAACTTTAATATCCATTGTTGATCGTAGATGTCCGTGGTGATTTCACGGTGGAATATGTCGTTGAGCATTTTGACAGCGCCCTTTTCATAAGAGTCAAAAAGCAGGTTGTCCTCCGATGATGTGTCCTGGTCGTAGATCCTGAGACGCAATTTATTGAATACCGTGCTGTCGATAAGTTCTCTGGTGAAATCGTCCATCCTGATCACTCCATCAATGATGCCGTCGAGTTCCCTAGGCTCATCCTGTTTGCCAATGCGCTCGTTGGTGAAATAGGGCACCATCATCAACAAGCCGCCCTGTACATCTTTTTCGTCTTCCTGAACCAGGGTGATTTTCCGGGTGATGGATGTGATCTCATTGTTTTTGGCGCTTTCAATGGCATTGCGCCTTATTTCTTCCGAGTAAATGTCGTAACCAATGGCCTTACGGTTTCTGTCATTGAGCGGATTGAGGAAAATAACGGGGTAATACTCCTCACGTTCGCCGGCTGGCTTGATCGTGAAGTTCTCCATGCCGTATGAGGCCAGTCTTGTTCTGAGCATCTGGTAGTCACTGTCCGACTTGACGCGCTGAACGTAGCCAATGCCCTGAAGACCTGGGAAGATTTTCTCCAAATCAAACTTATCAAAATAGATTTCCCATTCCTGGAGGCTGACATCCTGGGAGGCCATGAAAAATGCCTTCACGCCGATGAGGACTTCTTCATAGGCAGTCAGCTTTTCGGTGATGAGCTGATGGATTCTCTCCGCTTCAAAGTTAAACTCAGCCTTGGCATTTTTGCGTTCGAGATAGCTGAGGGCTGTGAAGAGCAGGCCAGTGCACAAAATGCCGGCGAGAAGAATGACGATGGGCTTGCGACTTTTCATCTTTGCCTACCAATCTGAGAGGTATTCCGGTCCGGGGTCGGCTTTGGGGCTAATATTCATTTGCCAGAGAATGCGGCAATGAAGCCCGATGTAGCAGGAGTAGGGAAAATAACTAAACCAACTCGCATCATAATAGTTAAATTATATTAAATAAATGCCTGGAAAGCAACACATTTGTGTGAAGAAGCTCGCAATATGGGCACCGGCACTGAAGTGGCTGTTTGTGGGCATCAGTACGTCCCAGCTAACCTGTTTGTTCAAAAGTGGTGACGATAACGAAGGGGGCGACTCTTAGGAAGGTTTGCAGTAGGTCAGGCCTCTGCTGAAACGCTACTCCGCGCTCTCTTCTGAGCTTTGCTCTTCGTCACCGGCCTGATCTTCCTCAGTAGCTTCCCCGGCCTTTTCTGCAGCTTCTTGCTCGGCTTTGATCCTTGCTTCTTCTTCCGCCTTTTCGTCGGCAATCTCTTGCGGAGTCTTCTCAGTACGGATGAACTCGACTGCGGTGAATCTGTTCATGCCGATAATGGGAATGTCCAGCATGCCGTTCTCAACTGTGTATGCCTTGGTCTCGGTATATTTGACATCCATATCACTGCCATCCACGGGGCTGATGTTCTTGGTGATGATGCGGGCCCGGTAGACGTCACCATCTTTGAAACCCTCACCGCGGAAGTCTTTGTTGGAAAATTCGTTGTTGTAATGCCAGCCATCCTGGATAGTGGCAGGAATGGAGAGTTTTACCCAGTGCTTTGCATTAGCTGCACTGGCGTAGATGAGCACCATGAAGCTGTCACGGGTGCGGTTGTAGGATGAGACCCGGTAGCGCTCCCAGCCCGTGAAATCGGGTCCAAAGACGGCAATGTCATTGCCTATCTCGCCGGCAACAGCGTGTCTGATGACTTCATCATTACCACCTGCGATCTGGGCATACCAGCGCCAGACGTAGTAGTGCAGATGGTTGGGGTCTGCGGGGTCGATGTAGTCCTCGATGGAGAAGGGGAAGTGTTCTTTGACGTCCTGAACATTGACTTCAAAGTCATCGTCCTTGCCGCGGAGTGTTACCTTGGCAGTCACGATGTCCGCACCCCCGTCTTTGGAGGGAATGACGATGTCCGGATTGAGTTCTTTGACGCGGCCGTTGTAGTCATGCCGCTTGGTGAGCCCCATGGACCATGCGCTGGAGTTGTCAGACCAGGGGAAGTTCATGGTGTTGAGGCCACGTTCCAGACAGCGCCCCATGATGGTGATGGCCCTGTGGTAGGCATCGAGTTCGTCGCGCTCGCCGTCGCCGTTGACATCCGCTGAGTTGTGGGTGTCGTCCCACGTGATCCATGACTCGGAGGCCAGTACTGCCTTGCCCCGGTAGCCGTAGGCATCGAGCTTGCTCCGCGCGAGGTCGTAGTTGCCCCACACGGAGGCGACGTAGGCGCCATCCACAATTCCGTAGCCATCATTCTGGTCAGATACATTGAGGTTGAGTGCGTCAATCTGCTCCATCATGTCACCAGAGGCGATGAGCTGATCGTAGAAATTGCTGATTGCAAGGCCCCCGGTGGCGTTGAGCCCATCAACGGTGTCACAGCCAAAACAAGGCGAGCAGCCAGAGGTGGAGATGATGACCGGCTCGTCACCATAAACCTTGCGGATTGCTTTGGCTCCCTTGGTGAATACTTCGGAAATCATGTAGTCCATGTCCCCGTCATTGAGGTGCATTTTCAGGTTGGCCTCGTGGGCCAGCTGGTAGGCGTGGACCCTGCCTTTGAAGTGGCGGGCTATACGCTCTACAAAGGCAGAGTAGAGCCCATCTTTTGCTTTTACTCCTCCTGCTTTGCCTCCCACGGCCGCCCATGCGGGGCAGTGCCAAAAGACGAATTCGCATTTGAGGCCCTCGGCAATGCACGCGTCAACGGACTGCTCAATGGTCCGTAGGTATTCCGACATGTGGTTGTCGTAGTCTGTGTTCTCCTCGGTCGGCTCAGACGCACTCCATGCAACCCAGAACTGGGCATAACTGCTGTATTTGGAGATGACAGGACGGGCGGCATCATAGGCATTATTTTCCGGCCTGCCACCATATGGCTGCCAGCGCACACCGATGTGCATGTGATTGGTGGTCCACTCGTAGTCACGGGGTTGTTCGTTGTCGTAAATGAATTCACTGATGGGTGCCGGATCTTCCTGGGCGGCGGGCTGATTCCCATCCTCCTGGGCCATGAGGTTTGGCGAGGTGAATGCCATGATGGTAAAAGCGCCAATGAAGGTGGAGCAGTGCCATGAAAAGAGCTGGGTCAAGAAATGGAAATATCGCATAGTATGATGTATGGTGACGAAAGTTATCTGGATCCATCATCACGATGACAAGCAAATATTGAAAAGCTTGCGCCCGTGCCCAGCCTGATTGAGTGGGGAAGTATCAGCGGACCTATGAGCTGAAGTGAGGCGGGGTGAAAAATGAAGAGGTGTGCGAGGGGCTCCCACACACAGAACCCCCCGCACGGTTTTCTATCGGCAATGAAGCCGAAGAAAGTGTTGTAACGCAGTGGAAGCTGTAGAGATGAAATTGTGTGCTCTCTATGAGCTGACTTGCGCCGCCGCAGTTGCGACGGTGTGATTCCTAACAGTTAGTGACGATGGTGTCAACATGGGTATGACTTTTTCTTTGTGAACATAGTGTCATATCCGCTTTTTCAGGGTTTCGCTTGTTAGCAAGTAAGAGGAAAGCGAGAGCTGAAAAGTTGATTTTATTTGCCATTTCGTCGGGTGTAGGCTTCTTTTTGAAGCCTATGAATAAGTTGTTTTTGGTATGGATTTTGTCTGTCCTGTGCACGTCGGTTACCTCGGCAGTTCCACGAGATTGGGTTGGTGAGGTGGAGCAAGGTGTCGAGGGCATCAAGGCTGACAGGACACAGAAGCCCCGCAAGTTGCTCGTTTACAGTGTGACGCGTGGTTACCGACATAAGTCGATCCCGATAGGTCAGGCCGCTTTGCGTATCCTTGGTGAGAAAACAGGGGCTTACGAGGCGGTCATTAGTGACGACATGGAAAATTTTGAGCCAGACACGATTGGTCAGTTCGATGCTGTCTGTTTTTTGAACACTACCAAGGACGTTTTCAAACCAGCCAAGAATGATTGGAATACGATGAGCCCTGAACAGAGAAAAGAGGCTTTGGAGAGGGAGGAGCGCTTGAAAAAAAGCCTGATGAAGTTTTTAGAGAGCGGTAAGGGGTTCATCGGCATTCACGCAGCCACAGACACGTATTACTCATGGAAGGAATATGGCGAGATGATTGGCGGTTATTTTGACGGGCATCCATGGAATGCGGGGACGCCTGTAAGTATTATGGTTGAAAAAGGTCAGGAAGAGCACGCGTGCTGCGCACATCTCGAGGGGGAAAACCTTAATTTCAAGGAGGAGATCTATCAGTTCAAGGCCCCCTATGACCCTAAGAAATTACACATGCTCCTGAGACTCGATACGGAGCAAACCGATATCAGCAAGGGTAAGCGTGCAGACAAGGATTACGGGGTAAGCTGGATCAAGAATCATGGAAAGGGACGTGTCTTTTACTGCTCACTGGGTCACAATGAGCATATTTATGCCAACCCCAAGGTTCTGCAGCATTACTTGAAGGGAATCCAGTGGGCACTGGGGGATATCGAGGTGGATGTGAAGATCGAGGAGGGCGATGGGTCTCCTAAGGGCAGCTCCGTCATTCCGTGATGTGGAGGCTCATTCAGGGTGTCAGCAATCTCTTCTGGCTGTGGACTATTCTGGGCACGGTTTGGGCGTGGTTTTGCCCGGATCATTTTACCTGGTTCATCTCTAATAAGCTGCCGGGGACTGATCTCAAGCTGATCAATTTAGGTCTGGGGGTCATTATGCTCGGCATGGGGCTGACCCTGAGTGTAGATGATTTCAAGGCAGTGCTCAAGAGGCCATGGGTCGTTGGTCTCGGAGTATGTGCTCAGTTTCTCATCATGCCTTTACTGGGGTGGTCCGTGGCAACGGCTTTCAACCTGCCGCCCATGCTCAAGCTCGGACTTATTCTTGTAAGTTGTTGTCCGGGTGGCACAGCATCCAATGTCATTTGTTATCTCGCCAGAGCCAACGTGGCTTTGAGTGTGCTGATGACGATGTGTTCTACTTTTGCCGCCATCCTGCTCACACCCTTGCTCACCAAGTTCTATGCGAGTGCGATCCTCGATGTGGACGCCTGGGCGATGTTTCGCAGTATGGTCACCATCGTATTGCTGCCGGTTATCGGCGGGGTTGTCCTGAATCAATTACTGGGTCCAAAGCTGGACAGTATCAGGAAGATTTCGCCTCTTGTTTCCATTCTGGTTATAGTGCTTATCGTCGGTGGTGTGGTGGGGGCCACCAAGGCCAACATCATTGCTTATTTTGGTGGCTTGCTCATCGCTATTTTCATTCTCCATGCGCTGGGCTTTCTCCTTGGTCATGCTGCCGGCTACCTCTGCAGAATCGCCGAGAGGGATCGCAGGACCATGTCCATTGAAGTCGGCATGCAGAATTCGGGTTTGGGGAGTGCCCTCGCCAAACAGCATTTTACACTATTGGCGGCTACGCCCTGCGCCATATCCGCGGTTTACCATTGTTTGATTGGTAGTTTCCTCTCCGCGATATGGAGAGTGCGTCAACCTCATGATGGGGATGACTGTTCCGCTGATGAGCCCGGGCCTTCTGGTGGCGGAGTTTAAACGGTCGTGCGCCGTGTTTTGACAGCCTTGGCAAATTCCTCGAGTATCTCGTCGGTGGTTTGCCATCCAATACACTCGTCAGTCACAGACTGCCCGTAGGTAAGGTCTGCCAGGGTGCCTTGGAGTTTCTGAGCACCCTCAACCAGATTGCTCTCAATCATGACAGATGTGATGGCCTTGCTGCCACTGGCAATTTGCTCGCAGAGTGACTGCGCGACCTGAGGCTGGTTGCGATAGTCCTTGAGAGAGTTGCCATGTGAGCAGTCCACCATGACGGTCTCGGGAAGCCCGGCCGCTGCGAGTTGTTCAGTGACTTCATGGATGCTATCGGCATCATAGTTGGGGCCTTTGGAGGATCCTCGCAGGATGATGTGGCATGCGTCGTTACCCTTGGTGGAGACGATGGCCGTTACTCCCTGTTTGGTGACGGAGAGAAAGTGATGCTGGCCTGCTGATGCCTTGATGGCATCAAGGGCGATTTGGCATGAGCCTCCTGTGCCGTTCTTGAACCCCACGGGCATTGAGAGGCCAGATGCGAGTTCGCGATGAATTTGGGACTCAGTAGTGCGGGCGCCAATAGCTCCCCAGCTGATAAGATCCGCATAGTATTGCGGTGAAATGGTGTCGAGAAATTCGGTGCCGGCGGGAACTCCCATGGTGGCGAGCTCGATCAGGAGCTCACGTGCAATGTGCAGGCCGTGGTTAATGTCGAAGGATCCATCAAGGTGAGGGTCGTTGATCAGACCTTTCCAGCCGACCGTGGTGCGTGGTTTTTCAAAGTAGACACGCATCACAATCAGTAGCTCGTCGGTGAAGCGCTTGCTGGTTTCCTTGAGCCGGGTGGCATACTCGATAGCTGCTCCGGGATCATGGATAGAGCAGGGGCCAACCACGACCATGAGACGGTCATCCTTACCCTTGAGGATATCTTCCACTTGTCTACGGGAAGTGGTGACAGTCTGAGAGGCACCCTCTGATATGGGTAGATGGTGATTGAGAACTGCAGGTGATATCAGGGGCTTGATTTCACTGATGCGTAGGTTGTCAGTCTGGAATTCGTTCACGGGATTTGTCTATATGAATGGAGGAAATTGCCAATTGCAAATGACTGGCTTCGGGTGTGGAGCTTTATATGGTGCCTTGGCGGGTTTCACCTGTCTCGCTGGCTTGCCAGTACTGGCCGGAGTCAATGTCGAGGCATGTGAGCCAGCCCCCACGGCAGGCAAAGGTGTCAATGCAGATGGCGTGATCAAGCACGAGGGGGTAGCCCTCATGCTGCGGGGTGTGCCCGCATACGATGGTTTTGCCCGATTTATGTGGCTGCGTATCGAAAATCCTCTGCCAGAGGGTAAATGACTCGTCCTGATCTTCCGGGTCAACATCGGGGTCGAGGCCGGCATGAACGAGGATGTGTCCATTTGTCTCGTGGTAGGATTTGCATGACTTGAAGAAGTCCCAGTAGACTGGTGGGATTTGATCTTTGAGGGCAAAGGGATCGGTGGCGCCAAAAGATGCCATCGCAGTATCACCACCATTGTAGAGCCAGAAATAGAGCTCCTGCTCGGAGAGGGGGGCGTTTTCCAACATGACCTCATGGTTGCCCTTGAGGGTGACGAGCTTGTGGGTTTTGCCGAGTTCAATAAGAAAATCAATGACCCCCTTGGAGTCCGGGCCCCGGTCAATGTAGTCCCCAAGGGTGACGATAACATCATCACTCTCAAAGCCGACGTATTCAGACAAGGTCTTGAGGGCATTACAAGATCCGTGAATATCTCCAATGGCAAGGGTGCGCATGATAATAATGAGATGGTGTTTGAGCCAATGACAGCTAGTGCTGGTATTTCCAGTTGCCCCGGCTCAGCAGTTCAACCTTAGTACGGGTGAGGCCTTCTTCATAGAACCCGAGACGTTTTGCACTCCCCATAGTGACATCAATCACGCGTCCCTTGATGTAGGGCCCGCGGTCTGTGATGGTGAGTATTTCAGAGCGCCCGTTGTCGAGATTGGTGATCTTGACTTTGCTTCCCATGGGCCACTCTTTATGAGCTGCAGTGAAGGCATCGTTTTTGAGTGGTCGGCCACTGGCCGTGTGGGTGCCGTAGTTTGTCCTGATGCTATACCATGAGGCAATGCCATGCTGGGTGTCGATGGCTGTGTTATTGCCCCGCGCAGCCAGATGCGAATGCTGGTGTCCATCAGAAACCAGCATGTGGGCTGCACAGCTGACCAGGCTGAGGCAGAGTGCAGTAATCAGTATGGACTTTGTCATGATGGTGAAAATCGATGTTGTCTATGCCGATGGTGGAGCTGGGGCGAAATTAGTCATTCTTGAGGACCCTGATAAAGGCATCCTGGGGAATGTTCACCTTGCCGATGGCTTTCATCTTGGCTTTTCCTTTTTTCTGCTTTTCGAGCAGTTTGCGTTTGCGGGATATGTCTCCTCCGTAGCACTTGGCGGTGACATTTTTACGCATGGCGGAAATGGATTCACGGGCAATGATCTTGCCACCGATAGCTGCTTGAATGGCGACCACGAAGAGTTGCTGGGGGATGACTTCCTTGAGCTTTTTGGCGAGATGGCGTCCGTAAGATTCAGCCTTGTCACGGTGGACGATGGTGGCAAAGGCATCAACAGGCTCACCGGCAATGAGCATGTCCATTTTGACAAGCTTGCCCGGCTGGTAACCAGCGTGCTCATAGTCCATGGAGCCGTAGCCCCTGGTCATGGATTTGAGTTTGTCGTTGAAGTCGACCAAGATTTCCGAGAGAGGAATGACAGCTGTGAGCATGACGCGGACATCATCAATGGTCTCCGTGTGTTCCATGGTGCCACGTTTGTCCATGATGAGCTGGATGATATCGCCAATGAATTCACCCGGTGTCATAATGTAGATCCTAACCACAGGCTCACGTATTTCAGTGATTTCCTGGGCCTCGGGGAGGAGGCAGGGGTTGTCTACGATAATCTCTTCACCATTGGTCTTGCTCACTTCAAAGATCACCGAGGGGTAGGTCGAGATAACGTCCATGTTGAACTCTCGCCGCAAGCGCTCCTGGATGATCTCCATGTGCAGTAGACCAAGGAATCCGCAGCGGAAACCAAAGCCGAGCGCGGCGGAGGATTCGCTCTGCCAGGTGAAAGCCGCGTCATTGATCTGAAGCTTGCCCATGGCGAGCTTGAGTGCCTCAAAATCCGAGGAGTCCACAGGGTAGATGCCGGAGAAAACCATGGGCTGGATTTCCTTAAATCCTGGAAGTGGCTCAGAGCATGGCTTTGAGGTGTCGGTGATAGTATCGCCAATCTTGACCTCAGCCGCTGACTTCATGTTGGCAATCACATAACCAACGTCTCCCGCGACGAGTTCGTCTCTCTTGGACATCTTGGGAGTGAAAACCCCGACTTCCTTGACCTCGTAGCTTTTGGGGGTGTGGAAAAGTTTGATGCGGGTTCCACGTTTCATTGAACCCGACACGACTCTCACATAAGAAACAACTCCGCGGAAGGCATCATAGACAGAGTCAAAGACGGAGGCGCGGAGAAGACGGTCCTCGTCCTCGGCAGGTGGGGGAATGCGCTCGACCACAGCCTCGAGAATTTCCTCGATGCCGATACCATTCTTGGCAGACGCTGGAATGGCCTCCTCGGCGGGGATGCAGATGATGTCCTCGAGTTGTTTGTGAACCTTTGGCAGGTCTGAGGAGGGGAGGTCGATTTTGTTGATGACGGGAATGATGGCCAGATCCTGCTCATTGGCGAGATGGAGGTTGGCCATGGTCTGGGCCTCGACACCCTGGGCAGCATCGATGATAAGAATGGCTCCTTCACACGCAGCGAGTGAGCGCGATACCTCATAGGAGAAGTCGACATGACCGGGTGTGTCGAGCAGGTTGAGCTGGTAGGTGTTACCGTCCTTGGCTTTGTAGGACATCGTCACCGGGTGTGACTTGATGGTAATGCCGCGCTCGCGCTCAAGGTCCATGGCGTCAAGCAACTGGTCTTGCTGCTCGCGCTCGGAGACAGTTTGAGTGAATTCCAATAGCCTGTCCGACAATGTGGTCTTGCCGTGGTCGATGTGGGCTATGATCGAAAAATTACGAGTGAGTTTGGTAGACATGCCAATGATTCAATCACAATTTACCTAGCCTTTGATCTCCATGAGCATCTGGGCATTGTTCGGGAACTTTTTAAGGAAGAAGAGAAGTCTCTCCATGGCTTCCTCAGGTCTGTGACCTGCCAATCCCCTGCGAATGAGGTTGATTTTATGAAGCAGGTGTTCTGCCATGATGAGCTCTTCGCGCCGGGTGCCCGATTTGAAGATATCCACTGCAGGGTAGATATACTGCTCAGCAATACGCCGGTCTAGCACAAGCTCCATGTTGCCCGTGCCCTTGAACTCCTGAAAGATCGCTTCATCAGCACGTGAATTGGTCTGAATGAGGGCAGTGGCAAGAACAGTCAGTGACCCTGCAGAGCGGGTGTTTCGCGCTGCAGCAAAGAGTCTGCGGGGCATTTCAAGCGCTCCCGCGACAATGCCGCCGGACTGGTATCCCCGGCCTTTGCCACCACGCATGGAGGTGTTGTAGGCACGGGCCAGGCGTGTGATGGAATCCATGAGAACCAGGACGTCTTTGCCTCCCTCAACGAGGCGCTTGCAGCGCTCGATGCACATTTCTGAAATGCGGCAGTGGTTGCGCGCGCCGTCATCATTGGAGCTGGCGTAAATCTCAGCGCCAGGCAGGCATCGGCGAAACTCGGTGACCTCCTCGGGACGCTCGTCGACCAACAGGACAATCAAATGAATGGACTCGTCGTATTTCTCCCTGATGGCCTCAGCCATGTGCAGGAGTAGGGTTGTCTTGCCTGAACGGGGAGGGGAGACGATGAGTCCACGCTGTCCGCGACCAACGGGTGAGATGATATCAAGAACGCGTGTTGTAAAGCGCTCGGGGGTGGTCTCAAAGGCGATACGCCTGTCTGGATTTACCGCCTTGAGTTCCTCGAAGTGAGGTAGTTTGAAGGCATCTTCCGGGGAAAGGTCGTTGACGCTGGTAATCTCTGTGAGCTGTGGGCCGCGGGGGCCGTCTTGGGCACGACCGTGGATCCAAACGCCAACCCGCAGACCATGTTTGCGGATGAAATCCGGTGGCACGAAGACATCTTCTTTGCACTGGGCATAGTTTTTATCCGGCACGCGCAGGAAGCCAAAACCCTTGGGTGCAAGCTCGAGCATGCCATTGACATCCACGGGGTCACCCGTCAGGACGACCGGTTTGCGCTCCTTTTTGTTGTTGTCGCGGCGATTGCGCTTGTTTTTGTTGTTGCCCCTGTTGCGGTGCTGGTTCCTGGATTTCTTGTTGGAGGAGCGCTGCTTGTCGCCCTGAGCGTTGTCAGCGTCACCCGAAGGCTCGTGGTTTGTCTGGTTGCCAGATCCTTTTTTGACCGGGCCGAGGCCTTTCACGCGCCCAATACGCTGTTTGGGCTGCTGGGTGTCAGTCGTTGCCTCTGACGGAGGAGGTGTGTCGTTGGACGCGGAAGTATCGGAAACGCCATCCTGATTAGCTTGGTCGCTCATGATAGAAGCAGGTGAATACTTGGGGTAAATGATTAGAGATGAGGGTTTTTGCGGTTTTTGCTGGAGGCTGCTGTTTGCCCCGGGTTTGTGGCAAAAACTGAGATGAGAAAAACGGCAATAAAATAGGCAGTGTGAGAGTGCTCGTGCTGAGCGTGAATGTCATGGTACAACAGACCTTACGCCGTGGTGGGATTTCACTCGCTGCTGGGGCGTACAAAATCGCTATCCCTGAGAGGTGATATCTTGGTGACGTGAGTTGGCGGGGAAGAAAGGTTCCTGTTTGGAGAGGTTCCAACAGGAAATCCAGCTGCCATGTCGTCCAGACGTGTGTATGTTGGTGGATTTGCCGTGTTTTGGCAATGATTTTTTATCTGCAGGCAAGGACAGGTGTTATTATGTGCTCCTGAAGTCTGTCCAGGCTGATGCCTCAGCGCGAAATTGTGGTTTGGAGGAGTGTGGAGTCACGTGAGGCGACCAGGGGGGTGCTATGGCGGGGTAGGAGCAGGAAGTCACCTGCAATGTGTCTCCTGCCATCAGCGGATTCAAGTTCACCGCTGACAACAGTGACAATGGAAAATCGTTCTGGGTCAGGGTTGTTAAGCGCTGTTCCCATGGGGGTATCCACACGCTCTACGTGAAAGTGGGAGCAGTGCGCGAGCACGCTGCCGTCTGGCTGATCCATTGTAGGCTCAATGTCATCAAAGTCGATACAGCGCATGGAGTTTTCAACGTGAAGTACGCGTGGTTGTCCATCCAGCCCCATGCGGTTCCAGTCAAAGACACGGTAGGTGGTGTCCGAATTTTGCTGAATTTCGTAGATCAGCAGACCAGCACCGATTGCGTGTAAGCGACCAGAGGGAATAAAGATGGAGTCCCCGGGCTTTGGTGTGATGGCATGAACGACTTGATCAACCGTGCCGTTTTTAATGGCGTGCTCAAAGTCAGCCTTAGTGATGCCAGTCTTGAGTCCCACGTAGAGTTTGGCGTTGGGGCGTGCATCGGCAATATACCACATTTCGGTCTTTGGCTCTCCACCCAATTCAGCTGCAATGCCCTCAGGGGGGTGTACCTGGATGGAGAGCTTGTCGCGGGCGTCGAGAATTTTGATGAGCAGCGGGAAACGGGGGCAGTCAGGCAAACCTGGACCGAAGATCTCATCACGTTGGTTTTGCCACAGCTCATGAAGTGATCTGCCCTTGAGCTCTCCATGACTGACGATGGATTGGTCCTCGGGCCGGTCTGTCATTTCCCATGATTCTCCGTAGGGGGTGCCGGGGCGAGGGAGCTCCCTGCCGTAGACGTTTTCAAGCTCACGGCCGCCCCAGACGCGTTCCATGTAAAGAGGTGAGAGGCTAATGGGATGCATGTAAGGGAAATACCCGAGGGGGTGAATTATTCCAATAATAAGCGAGAAAAATATTCGCATCTCTGTGGGGATCGACTATTCAAGATGCATGGCTAGCTCAACGGCTCACGATTCGGCTCAAGCATGGATCAAGGCAGAGAACATTCACCGTGGCTACGCGGTTGGCAAGAAGCGCATCGAGGTCCTGCATGGAATAGATCTGGAGATCATGCGTGGGGAAAAAGTCTTTCTCTGTGGACCCAGTGGTGCGGGTAAAACAACCCTGATGTATATACTCGCTGGCTTGGAGCAGCCCGAGCAGGGGAAGGTCCGGGTCAATGGAGAGGATCTCTATGTAATGTCCCGGCGGCAGCAAGCCCGGGTCCGTAATGAGTGGATGTCATACATTTTCCAGAATTACTACCTCATGCCGGAATTGACGGCACTTGAGAATGTCATGGTGCCAGCCATGATTGGCGGCAATGACCTCATGGAGAAAGCGAGAGACTCACTGGTGCGTGTCGGCCTGGAGAAACGCATGGATCACCTGCCTGCCGAGCTCAGCGGGGGCGAGCAGCAACGGGTTGCCATTGCCCGTGCATTAGTGAATTCACCCCGTATTATCTTTGCAGACGAGCCTACCGGGAATCTTGATTCCCGCAATGGGGCACAGGTCATGGAGATGTTGCTGGCACTCTCAGCTGAGGATGGGGCGACTCTGGTCGTGGTTACGCATGATGAGGCGCTGGCGCAGGATGGTGATCGCAAACTCATCATCAGGGATGGCAACATTTCCCATGATACCATCATTGTCTGAAAAAATGCGTGTTCATCGAAGTCAATTCATGCTTTAACCCGCTGCACACATTAAACTTTTTCCTACAAACCAATAAAATTTACTCCGCATGAGTGACTCACAAAAAATCTGGTTGGACGGCGAACTCCTGGATGCATCGGAAGCAAAAATTTCCGTATTTGACCATGGATTGCTCTATGGTGATGGTATTTTCGAAGGCATTCGCTTCTACAATGGTAGGGTGTTCCGACTGGAGGAGCATGTTGAGCGGCTGTTTCTCTCTGCCAGAGCAATACTCTTGAAAATGCCGTGGAGTGAGCAGGAGGTTTGTGACGTTGTGTGTGACACCATCCGGGCCAACGGTCTTACCGATGGATACGTGCGGTTGGTTGTGACTCGTGGCAGCGGTGGTCTCGGCCTCAATCCATACTTGTGCAAGACACCCTCGATGTTCTGCATCGCAGCTTCCATCCAGCTTTACCCAGAGGAGTATTACGAGAATGGCCTGGAGTTGATCACTTGTTCAACAAGACGCCCTAATCATGCGACTTTGAGTCCGCAGGTGAAATCACTCAATTACCTCAACAATATTATGGCCAAGGTCGAGTGCATCAAGGCCGGTGTGATGGAGGGTCTGATGCTCAATGATGCGGGAACGGTTGCCGAGTGCACAGGTGATACAATATTCATCGTTAAGAATGGTGTGGTGATTACCCCCAAGATTATCGATGGGGCACTGGACGGCATCACGCGTGGTGTGATCTTTGATTTGTGCCAACGATTGGGCATCGACATTATCGAGGACACACTTTCCCGTTATGATGTATACACTGCTGACGAGGTTTTCCTAACAGGTACGGCTGCTGAGGTGGTTCCTGTTGTGAAAGTGGATGACCGGCCTATTGGTGATGCGAAGCCTGGTGAGGTCTTCAAGCAATTGTTAGCCGCCTTTCGTGAGGAGGCAGTCAAGACCGGCACGGAATTCTAGTGCTTTCTCCCTTGCCATGATACTGGATGCTCTGAGATAGTGATCGTATGCCAGTCAAGGGAGCGTTGGAAAAATACTTGGTCAAGCCTGGGCAGAAATTCAAACTGGCTGACCGCAAGACGAACGACAAATCACTCTTTGACGGGACCAAGGATGAGCACGGTCCTTTCATGAGTCAGCTCAGGGAGGATCTGAAAATCCAGCAGAACCACCTTTATGCGGAGAACAAGCACCGCCTCCTCGTTGTCATCCAGGCAATGGATACGGGTGGAAAGGATGGGACAGTTAAGAGTGTTTTTTCCGATGTCGACCCGCAGGGTATACATGTGGAGCCATTTAAAAAACCATCTGAAGAGGAGCTGGCGCGTGACTTTCTCTGGCGCGTACATGCCAAGGTTCCCCGCAACGGCCAAATTGTAGTTTTCAACCGTAGCCACTACGAGGATGTCCTTGCTGTAAGAGTAAAAAATCTTTTTCCCGAGTCGGTTTGGGAGCCCCGCTACCAGCATATCATTGATTTTGAGCGAATGCTTGCCGAGGAGGGAACGACCATCATCAAAATTTTCCTGCATATATCCAAGGATGAGCAGAAAAAACGGCTGCAGTCCCGGTTGAATAATGTGGTTAAGCACTGGAAGTTCAACCCGGATGATCTCAAGGATCGTGTCCGCTGGGATGATTTTCAGGAGGTCTACGAGGATCTCATTGCAAGAACATCGACAGACTATGCTCCATGGTATGTGGTGCCCGCAGACAGGAAGTGGTATCGCAACATGGTGGTGGCTCGAATCATTGTGGATACCTTGAAGGATCTCGACATGAAGTTTCCCATCGCAGACTGGATGGCTGAAGATATCGTAATTGAGTGATGCTGTGAGCGCCCATTCAGAGGAATTTTCGATCCGGACGAGCGGCAAGGGCACCTACGAGATCACTGACCAGGTCGCTCGAATTGTTCAGGAGGCAGGCATTGCCACGGGTACGGTGACGGTGTTTGTTCAGCATACGAGTGCCAGTCTCGTAATCATGGAAAATGCAGATCCAAGTGCCCGGCGGGACCTCGAGGCATTTTTTGACCATCTCGTTCCTGAGGATACGCCTTATTTTGTGCACACCTACGAGGGAGCAGATGACATGCCTTCACACATACGCATGGCGCTCACACGGAGTAGTGAAGTCATTCCCATTATTGGCGGCAGGATGTCACTTGGAACCTGGCAGGGGGTCTTTTTGTTTGAGCATAGGAGAGCAGCTCACCATCGGATGCTCAGCGTTGTAGTTCAGGGGGAGTGATTATCCTGAGGTGAGCTTGTTCTGCTTGAGTTGGCGGTAGTTGTCATTTCTGACGGTCACGCCAATGGTATCGAGATGCTCAAGCAAAGGCATCACAATTTTGCGCGTGGAGTCAAGATGCTGGCGTAATTCGCTGGCTGTCGCCTGTCCGTGGATTTGGATAAAATCCCGCACCTTCCCAATCGCGTTTTCCAATGCGCTTGAGGTGATGACAATTTTTTGATCAAGCTCGATAACCTGACCTGAGCGGATCAGGAACTTCATGGCCTGATCATACTCAGGTGTTGTGGTGATCTCTGATTTGTTGGGTGGATTGAGTCCGGCCCTATCAAGCTGTGAAATGATGGCCTGCGCAACGCGGGTAATCTCCTCAGGCAGGGTAAGGCGATGATTGGCGTGGGCGATTCCCTGCTTGTCAGTTTGGTATCCTTTTCTGCGTAAGGTTTCCTGCAGCAAGTCACTGACATTCTGCGGGCAGGCGATATTGGCCTGCAGTTCATCAAGTGGCATGGAGGGCAGGTCGGGGTGCTTTTGATGCCAATGACGTATGCACTGTTCAGCCTCATCGATAAGGTTCTTCCACCATTTATTATGAATGAGTAAGTCGTGGTGGCGGATGATGCTTCCCTCAGAAATCATACTATCACAGGCTTTTTCAAGCGTTTCCTCAAGAAAGGGATGGTTGGGCAATACTTGCAAGGCATTGAGTATTTTATCTCTGGCCAGCAGACTGCGGATATGGACAGCGGGCTCATCGGGCTGGTCAGCCCTCGCACGAAGAAAAGCAGCGCGGGATTCATCGCGGAAGCCATGCCTGGTAGCCAGCGCGTCCAGCACGAGAGCTCCGGCCAAAGTGCTTTGCTGCGCACCATCACGAAGAACCATGCGGTCACCTGTAAGCAAGAACAAGGGGGATTCGAGGCGAAGCTGGGCGAGGCAAGATTCACCAGGATTGAGGTGACTGCGGTCATGAAGTATGACTCGCGCCCTGCACCGTGCCGAACCATGATGCACCATGACCGTTTCCATGTGTTTGAGCGGCCGCGGTTTGATGCCGGGGATCGGGCGTGCGAGCCGCACCAGTTCTATATCAATGGTATCACTTGCTATGCCGCAGTTTTGGGTGGTGAGAGTGAGGCCGCGCTTGGCGCCCGGTTTCCCCGGGCTGTCAATGGGGAGGTCCGGTAAGTTCAGGGCGGTTCGCATGCCGGGTGTTGCGCGCTCGAGAGGCTCATTGTGGCTCTGGATGTATCTGACCTTGGCAGTCATACCGGTGGGTTGGGCAATAAGGCTGTCTCCAGTTTGGATGCTACCTCCAGTGAGGGTGCCAGTGACGACTGTGCCCGTTCCTTTGGGGGAGAAAATACGGTCGATGGACAGGCGTGGTTTGTGGCTGTCTTGTTGTGGTGGACACTGGCCGAGGTTTTCAATGATTGTTGCTTTGAGCTTCTCAATACCCTCACCGGTGACAGCGGATACTGGGATGATGGGTGCCTCTGCAATGGTAGTGTCCTGTAGCTCATCGCGCAGCATTTCCACGCTAAAGGGGACGTCCTCGCAAAGATCGGCTTTGGTGAGGGCGATGATAATATTTGAAATGCCGAGGTAGTTGAGGATGTGCAGGTGTTCCTCTGATTGGGGCATCCAGCCATCATCAGCAGCGATGATGAAGAGCGCAAGATCGAGGGCGCCTACGCCGGCGACCATGTTGTTGACAAAGTCAGCGTGCCCCGGGACATCAACAATGCCCAGTTCGTAGGTTTCCTCTTCCTTGGCAAGGGACAGGTGCGCAAATCCCAGATCGATGGTCACACCACGCGATTTTTCCTCGGGAAGTCGGTCCGGATCAGTGCCCGTGAGGCACTTGACCAGCGATGACTTGCCGTGATCAATGTGGCCGGCTGTGCCGAGGATGAGATGATGTGTCACAGGGCAAACATCAGAGATACTCCAAAAACAATCAAGCGCTTATCAATTCAGGGATGACGCTAAATGTTTCACTGGGAAAAATGCCTTTGGCGCTGCTCTCTGGCGTCCAAGTTGTATATATTAAAGTCGACTCGGGAAAAGGCGTTCAAGTCAATACTGGTGTCCCCGGTTGCCTGACTGTAGCCACTGAGTTTGTTGTCTTTGATCGTGCTGAGTCTGAGCGTGATAAATCCTCCGCGGTGGAACCATGCACGGACATCACCCTTGTATTTCTTGGGTTCTTCACGTTTGTCTCCAAGACTGATGGACTGGATATTGCTGATGGGAATGTTGATGGGAGTGTATTGGGTTTTAATCATCATGCGTCCGTTTTTGATCACACCCACCGTGCCGGGAACTTTGTCTCCATTGAGTAGTATGATGTCGTGAGGCTGCTGATCTCGCTGTGTATCCGGGCGGTCTCCTGCAGCTGAATCTATAGCATTGCCCCTGACTCCACTCCATGGGGAGATCTTGATGTTGGAAATGGATATTCTATTGGTTGTGTGTGCCACGAAGGACAGACCCGTTCCCAGACCGGCAGGATTGGGGTTGGCGGATTGAAGGATACATGCCTGCTTGCCATTCAAATACAATTGAGCAACACCAGTCTCGCTATCAATGAAGAGCTCGAAACGCCCGCCGTTTTTGAAGTTTTCGCGGGGGAGTCGCTGGCGGTTGTCACGGGTTTCCCTACCTTGTGCAAAGGTGCTCATGCTGGCAGAGTAGTTGTCGAAGCGGACTTTGTAGCAGGCTGTGGGCTGGGTATTAGCAACATCATTTGAATAAAGGAGTATCGAAAAGCTCGGGTATTTCTCCCACTGGAGATCGAAGCTCAGATGTGCTTTTTTGTGCAGACCAATGTCTTTGCCGATCAGGGCGTTGGTGTGCCCATCTGCGACGAGTTGATTTCCCTCCAATTTCCACGATTCCGGGTTCCGGTTTCCCGGGTCATCACCAGCGGGGCTCTCCCATTCATCAAGACTGTTGGGGCCATAATATTGACCTTTGCCCGGGTTGATAATCTCCAGAGACTGCACCATTGACCTCTTCAAGGTGATGCTGCCTCCATACCACGTATCAACGATGATGCTGTCCTCGGTGAGTTCTCTCAGTTCTCCAAGCAAAGTGTCGCCGGCCGACTCCTGATTGCGTGGGTGAAGCTGGATCCGGGTGTAGGGATCAGGCAATTTTCTGGCTTCGCTTTTTTCAAGTTCTATGGAGAGAATGTTGGCAAGGGGTAATGTGGCAGGCTCACTAAGATAGTAGGCTTCAAGAGATAGTTGTTGTTGCTCGACGTTGAATTCGGGCGTTCCGGACAATCTGTCGCCGTTTGTCATGAGTAGTTTGGCTTCCACCGGTTTGGCCAAACCTGAGTGGGCCAGTGCGAGACACAAAAACCCTGTGACAGCGGTGCCTAGCTTGAGAGCTCTACCGCATGGGGTTTTTGAGGGGCTGTGAGTGATGATTTTCATGGCCGCTTGTGCTTATTTTGTGGGCGGTTGCTTGCCCTTGTTCGTAATGGATTGCACATGGTTCCGTAACAAACGAATGGAGCCAAGAATGGGGTGTTCCACTACCATGGCTTCTGCACTCATGCTAGGTTCATTGACCTGCAGCTTGCCTCCCTCACTGAGCGTGAGGAGATACTTGGAGTGGGGTGAGTCCTTTTTTCCAGCGTGACTGCCGAAGAGTAGTGTGCTGACGTTATGATCAGGTATGGGTTCTGGTTGATCGGTGAGTTCGTGGCTGATGGTGACCAAGCGTTTGGCTGAATCTATCGGCTGGATAGTAAGAAGCCTTCCTGAGAACACCTGGCCCTGATTGTCAGCAAGAATATCAGTGTCCTTCGCGACAAGGTCAGGATCAAAGAATTTGTCGCCAATCTCACCTGTGATAGAGGATACAGAGATCTGGCCCACGACAGCATTGGCGGGCTTGTCGCTGCGGTTATCGAAGATGATATGATTTCCCCCTGCGGGGCCGTATGGGTCCTGCCATTTACCCATGAACTCAGAGTTCACATAGAGTAATATGAGGCCATCGGATTTACCTACATGGAGATCGATGTGAACGGACTGATTGGGTTGCTCAAGAGCCTTGATTTCCTGAGAACTCAAATTTGCGATTGGGGTCGCTTGATGCCTGCTGTCAGGATAGCGGTTGATGACCATTCCCTCGCTGTTGATGACCAACTCGTAGGTGCTCTGTTTCTGCCTTGCAGCACTGTCGTCAGCATAAAAACGAAAGGCAAAATTTGGAGCTTTCTCCCAACTGAGGTGGAACTGGAAACGTGCCTTGTCCGGTAGGCTGAGTTTTTGGGCAAGTGAGCCTTTGCCAACATAGTGAGCGTCCTCATTGAGGCTCCACGTGCCGCTTTGTGCTGTCCACTGTTGAGGATCCTGGCCGCCGGCAAATAGTAATTTACCTTTCATGAGGCCAAAACGTAGTGAGCGGATACTCTCACGTTTGAGACTTATTTCTCCAGCATATGTGGTGGAGATTTGAAGTTTGTTTTCATCCATCGAGAGAACATTGCATGGAACCCTGTCACCATTGATGAGGGTGAGAACCTCGCCATGTATAGTGCTTTCCTGTTTTTTGGTCGTGAAATCGATTTTGTAGACGGAGGAGGTTCTGACCTTGAATGGATTGGGCGAGAGGGGAGTGGCAAACTCAAGAACCTCATCATGAAAGGATTGGGTAGTGCCACTGAATATGTCTCCTCTGTCGGTTTGTAGGATATCGCCCAGAGACTGGCTGATGAGCATGATGCCCAGCATGCCACCCCGGATCATAGCAGTAACCGTGTTTTTATTTTTAGAAGTGATCATCCCAGAAATCCAGCAGGTTGTTTTGTTGTGAGAAGTCAATGATGTTGACGTAATCGGTGTCCAGACGGATTGTGCCCAAGATCTCTGAGGATATCATGCAATGGGCCTCGGTGCTGCTGACCGGTGTTCCGGAGAGGCGACCGTGTGGCAGGTTGTAAAAATGCACTGTTGATCCAGGCTGAGTATTCGGAGTCACGACCAGATCTTTTGAGGCGAAATTGATTTCGATGATTTTATCTCTGGGGATCTTGAGCTGGTTTCCATATTGTCCATCAAAGATAACGGTGTCATCCTGAAGGCTTTGGAATGTGCCGGAAAACCGGTCAAGACCATTGCTCAGCAAAATGATGTCATGCTCACTGTTGTGAGCACTGCGAGCTGAGTCCTCCAGACCGTTCCAGTGGGTAATGGTGATATCTCGAATGCGGATTTTGCAGGGGGTATGGGTGTAGGCTGGCGTGAAGAAGGCAAGGGCATTGCCCTTATTGTCGGCCAAGTCATCAAGCGGCCATTTCATTTTGAATTCTCCATCCAAATAGAAGAGAAGATGTTTCTTGCTCCGATCGACCCTAAATTCCATACGAGTACTTTCTACGTTGCGTAAATTCACACTCACACTGCCCTCAACACGGCTTTTGTCAGGCTCGCCATTATCGTCAAAGCTGTAAGTATAGAGACTCACGCTGTGACTGTTGATATAGATGGTATATGCCTTGCCAATTGCTGTGGCCATGTAGCTTTTAAGGTTTTTTGTCCTATTGCAATCGGGTGGGGCAAGATCGGCAAAAAGCCCTATCTGGGCGTAGAGAGAACCTTGCCACGCTAACTCGAAGGATAAGGTGCATTTTTCGGGAAAGGCATTTTCCATGACCAGACAATGGTCCTTTTCCGGCCCAGACCACCATGCGTTGGATATGCATCTCCAGCCGCGGTATGGCTCTTCGCTGGAATTGGCAGCTGTTGCAGAAGCTGGGTTTTTATCTTCTTCACCTGACTCTTCAGCAGCTTTGGTGGGAATGGTCCTCCATCCCTGGGTGTTGAGTGGACCGTAGTAATGAAGCTTGCCGCCATGTGGCTTCAAACTAAGGGAGGAAACCTTGTCTCTGGGAAGCTCGACGGCGCCCAGATACGGGCTCTTGATATGGATGGTGTCAGCGTTGGCGGCAGTGACCTTGCCATGCACAATATCTCCGTTGACGAGTGTGGCCGTTGATTGCGCTTGTGGGCTTAATTTGGCAAGGCCATCCCTGAGAACGACACGATGAATTTTCTCCGTTGAAAATAGTATGGGTTTGGCTGCTTCGGGACTTTTCCATTTGATCGTTCGGGCATCGGAAAAGCCATGAAAGCTGCCGTGTAGGGTATCGCTATTGACAAAGCGCAGTAGATCATGGCTCTCCTGCCTGCTCTCATCATGATTAGAGTGCTGATGCGTCTGGGCATACAAGCTGCATGAGCTCAAGAACAGTATGATGATCAGGCGCTTCATTTCTCGTAAATAGGTAGAAAACGATAATTTAAAGCGAGTGAGAGGCAAGCTGTGGCGGTGCAGTAGGCATTGCCATGATTCCCTGCAAAAGACCCATCAGGAAGCTGGAGGGCTGAAAGCAGGCGTGTATTGTTTTTGTTCCATTTCTGCCAGATTTCCTCGTCTGCCTGGAAAAGAGCCTGAGCCATGTAGTAGCGGAGGTAGAATGGCCATGGAGTGTCGAGATTGTTGAGGTTGCGTTCCAAATATTCCGTGGAGCGATCATACCCTGGCTCGTCTTTTTTCTTGGCCAGCGCATAGCAAAGTGAGCCAATGGCAGTGAGTGTGACCTTGGAGTCCGACTTGTGAGCATAGCCATAGCTGCCATTGGAGCTACGGCAGCTTTTCATATAGCCGAGTCCGCGTTCGATGGCCTCATCAGGCACGGGGATGCCGGCATTGCGCGCGGCCAGCAGGGCAACGAGCTGGCAACCTGATACACTAGTGTCTGCGTCTTTTCGCTCGGGACTGTAGCGCCAGCCTCCGCGAGGGTTGTTTTTTTGAGCCTCGAGTATGAGCCCAACACATTTTTTCAGAGCTGAAGCAATGCGTTTGTCATCAACCATGCCATAGCACTCGGCGAGTGCCAGTGTCGCAAACCCGTGGTCATACATCTGGGGTCCTATGTAGCCATTGGGAGCTTCCTGATGCCTTTTGATGAGGAAGCCCACGGATTTTTTGATTTGCTGCGCGTAGGGCCCATGGTTGGGGTCATCGCCATGAGCCAGAAATGCCATGATGCACAAGCCCACCACCCCCGGCCTCGTGCCGGTGCCATCTCCCCATGAGCCACCCTGGGATTGAGTGGTGGCCAGGTATCGCAGTCCTTTTTTGTAAATAGCATCTATTTCAGTGGGAATGGGATCGTTCTGGAAGCGGGGTATGGTTTGGGCTCCCGCCGGTAGCATGAGTGTAAAGGCCAGCAGAAGTAGTATAGGTGCAGCAGTCACGCAGATACGCATATTAGGGCAGCTAACCCCGGCGGGAGTGTGCGTGTGGTCAAAAAGGGGGCGTGAGTGAGCCTTGAATTTCATTCGATATCTGGGTTTTGTATCGCGGGTGTCATTTTGGAGGCAAGGCCCTGAGGGTTTCTTGTTCCACACCCTTGTTGTAGGCATCCATTGCCTTATGGAATTCCCTCGGTAGGGCACTTCCTGTCGACCCCGAGTTTCTGGGGACCCGGCGGTTCGCATTTTCCGCGGTGTTCTCACCCTCGTCATTGCCTCCGGGCTGACCGGTGCCATTACCACCGTTGCCAGCTTGTTGGCCGCTCTGGCCAGACTGGTTTCCAGGTTGACTGCCCTGAGGTTGGCTTTCGCCGACATCTCTTCCGCCTTCCATCATGTTTTTGAGCATATCCAGCATGGAACCCATGCTTTTCTGGCTGTTCTTTCATCCGCCGCCCTCTTGCTGGTTCTGTTGTTTTTTCTTTGCCGCTTCAAAGATTTTCTCAATTACCTCAGTTTCAGTGGCGATGGTCTCACCTCCCGTGTTTTTCTGGTCAAGGAGGTCAGTGGCGTCTGCCATGACAACTTCAATTTCCCGAAGCAAGCCGATTACCTCGGCATCGGTTTGCTCATCGATGAGGTCCTGAACGTCTGCGGAGAGCTCATCTTGCTCCATGGCAAGCAATTGGGCTTTTTCCCCGTGCTGCTGCAATGCCTCGGTGATGGATTGTTTGCTCGGCTCGCTGGCATTTGCTTGTCCATGAGCAACATCACTGGCGAGGCATGTCAGGTAGCTGGTTACGAGGTAAAAACATGCATGTAATTTCCTGTTCATTAATTTGTCTGGGGGTTTTGAATTTGTAGAGCGCGGCGCATGTCCTCAAGGGCACGTGTGCGTGCGCGGATGTCTTGTTCCTTCTGAATCATGCGCATCACTTTGAGCATAAACTCAAAATCCTGATCTTGCTGTGACCCGCCGCCACCGCCAGCACCACCGCCGCCGCCGCTCATCTTCTCGCCCTCGAGTTTGGTGACCCACTTTTTGATTTCCTCTGCCCAGTATTTGGATTGAACGATGGCGGAGTAGGATATGTTTGCCTCTATTTGCTTGGCCAGATCATCGAGTTTTTGGTCAATCATTGATTCCCGGATGATGTCATGAAGTTCCTTGTGCTCAGGTCTCTGTGTGCGTGAGTAATAATGCCCAAGATCTTCATGAATCCATCTCAGGACATTGGCATTTTGGCTCTGTTTGACATGTGATCTTCTCATTGCACGCTGCTCGACAGGGTCAAGGTCTCCGTAGTGGTAGCCGATGACCTCATCGATGATTTCGATAATATTGTGAGCAATGCTCTCTTGTGTGCGTGCGGCGCGCTTGAGCCGGTTCACAAAAGTGCCTGCTTCAAACATCTGGTTTGCCTCATTGGCTTTCTCCAAGGCCTGATTCATTTTCTCGATCGCTTTCTCCTGCTGGGCGATGGCTTCTCGGAGGTCTTGTTGTGACTTTTCATTGGTATTGCGGCGGTCCTGAGCATCCTGAAGCTTTTTTTCAACTTCCGGCAAATCCTGCCCTGCCAGCTCCTTCATCGACTGGAGTGCGTCTGCCATTTTCTGCAGTGTTTGTTTTTCAACCTCGCCATTGCGCACCGCATCTTTGAAGAGATCCTCCATGCGCTCGGCAAGGTCCTGCATGCGCTCCCTGTTGGTTGCCTCACCATCCTGCTGACGCCTCAACTTCTCTCTCAATATATCGTCTTGTAAATCTTTGCCCATTTTGCGTTCTGTCCGTAAATTCTCATCGTTGAGATTTTGTTCCTTACGGGCGATATCCTCAAGCTCGCCAATGGCACTATCAAACTGGTTCTTGAGTACCTGGGCGTGCTCATGCGGGCTCAGTATAAATATGACAAGAGGTTCTGAGTAGACTCGCCCACGCCCTGGTTTGTAATCTTCTGCCCATGATCTCAGGATGATTTTCTGAGGTTCAATGTTGAGGTTGGCAGGCGAGAATGAGAATGGGGCATTCATCGTAGCATGAGTCGGGCCTCCTTTTTGGAGGGTGAGCTCCCCTTGAGCCGGCTTTCCGGATGATGATTGGTCAGTGGAGCCCTCCCATGCGATGCCACATGATTTCAGTCCGTAATCATCTTGCGCAATGATCTCAAATTGAACCGTTTCCTCGGCCAGCATGATGTGACCGCGATCAATTCCCTGCATGTAGCTGGAGGGCGCAAGGTCATGCACCGGCTCGATGCGTATTTGGAAGGGATTGGTTGCACCCAGGCGGTAGATGTCTCGCCAGTGGACAGTGAGCAGCAGTGGATCCATGGCAATGGGAATATCTGCGCTGGTCAGCGTCCTGTCCTTAAGCTCAAGTTCTACTTGCAAGGGAGCAGGCTCTTGATCTTGCAGTGGTTGTGACTGGCTGTCCTCGGTTTGAGGTGATGCAGGGTAGTTGCCCTCCCGCGTCATGGTCTTGAGATCGGCATGCCCAGAGAGAAGTTTGCGTGTGGTAGTAGTGACAACTTTCATGGAGCTTCCCTCCACCAAAGTGATGTAGCCTGAGCGAAGGTCGGAATTCTGGTCTGGACGTTGTAGATATTCGGGGAGTTTCACAGAGGCATGGATGCTTTGCACCTCGGGCCTCATGACCGGCTCGAAGGGTAGACTGTGGCGGGCGTCGTGGGCTTCGATAGTCACCACGTCCTGGGCACGCTGCCCGGGAAAGTTGAAAGTGTATGTGTCATTGCTCAGCGGAGCCTCAATCCATTCACCATTACCGTATCGTGCGCGTGCTAGCCTGGGCTTGTTGCCTGTGTCCTTTGCGAGTGGTATCTCCAGGGAGAACGCCTCGCCGTAAGGTATGCGCTCAGGCGTGCTGATGGCAGAGAGATCAAGACGGGTGAAGGTGAAGCGCTCGGTTTTGGCATACGGCATAAGCCAGCGCTTCAATGAGTTGATGCTGGCTTCCGGGGTCAGAGCCATGAGCAGCACAGAGATGACTAGAAGACTGATTACTGCCGATAACCACTTGCGATGTTGAGGATTGGGTAGTGCGGTTGAGAGATCGACCTTGGCTGCGTCAGATGCAACCGTTCTCATGGCGGCGGCACGGAGTTGGGGGGAGAGGGTTTCTCTGCGTTCGTTCTGATCCTGGAGCTCCACTGCTCCCAATAGACGATCTCCCAACCTGGGAAATCTGGCTGAGATCAATCGAGCGAGCTGGTTTTCGTGGCGGTGACGATAGACCCACCGATGAATCCAATAGGGTGCAAAAATGCCGATGAGTGAGCTTCCGGACAGCAGGATGACAAGGCGCAGGGTGGGGGGAGTTTCGAAAAACCGGTCAAGTAGGAAGACGATTAGAAAGGAAAGGAGCAGTCCCGCACAACCGGCCAGAAAGGCCTCGGCGATTTTGACGTGCCAGAGCTTTTTCCGAAACGTATCGAGCTGCTTTTGTAGCCCATCTGGAATGGGGGCCAGATGAGATTGCTTGGATGAAGATGGATGCTGTGCCGGCATGGGCAGGAATGAATGTCACTAGGCCGGGCGGAGCCCTAGTGGTAGATGGGTATGCCAGAAATGAGAGATCTCATACCAAACACATCAACTTACTGCATGAGCCTCTCACGGGGTTCATGCTATTTCCAGCTAAATTGAAGCCTATTGTCATATGGTAAACGCCAGCAAAGCCGCGGTTTTTCTTGTTAATTGGAGAAAAAGGTGCGGATTTTCACGCCCGTCGGATTCCGCGGGTGGTGGGGTGCTGGTTTGGCCGGTTGCGATGGTCCACGAGCTGTATCAACAGCATTGAGCCCTCCAGACCGCGGTGTATTTTAGGGGGTGCTTGTCATATGGGCTTGCATTCTGAGTTGTCTGCATTATTGCCCAGCGCATACTTTGAGAGATTTGCTTACAAAGCCGGCTTGGACCGAGGATGACCTGGGTATCCCATTGCCCAAGACGAGACATGGATGTTCGGTATGCTTGCCTACCTGGGATTCTGTTCTCGGGTATGAGGAGAAAAGGGATAAAATCATACGCAAACTCAGGGCTGGATACCCGCGTTTCGTATTGCACCCGGCAACCGCAAGATTGTTTGCGGAGGCAGGGCGTGCACTTGCACAAAATGGTATGAAGGTGGTGGTTTTTCCAAGCCGTGACATCGCGCAGCGTGCACAACGATTTGTTGAGAAACGCAGCGGCTCAGCTTCCCGCATAGCGAGCTATGAGGGCTTGCAGGCTCTTATCGTTACCGAGGAGGATTACCCCGTTGCCATGGAATATTGGCGTTACACAGGTGAAATCATAAGCAGCAGGCAAGCCGAGCATATCATGCAGGGAGACCCTACTGCCGAATACAAGGCTAAAAGCTTGCGAAAACGGCTTGCCAAGCTCGGGGATTACTCAACAAAAAATGTCTATCTTTATGAGAACGGTATGGCCGGTATGTTTGCCATTCACCGGGCCCTGAACCAATTGCTGCCCGGCAGAAAAACCCTGCAGTTGGAATTTCCCTACGTGGATGCAATGCGGGTGCAAAATCATTTCGGCAATGGCGTGGTCTTTCTCAATGAGGCAGTAGGAGAGTCCTTTGATGAAGCTCTCGGACGCATTGCCAATGGTGAATTTTCCGCGGTCTTTTGTGAGGCCCCCAGTAATCCTCTGCTCAGAACCGTTGATTTGGCCGCCGTTGCAAAGGCATGCCGTGAGGGCGGTATTCCGCTCGTGGTCGATGATACCACCTGTTCAGTGGCCAATATCAAGGTGGATCGTTTTGCCGACATCGTAACAACGAGTCTCACCAAGTGGATATCAGGCAAGGGTGATGTCATGGCTGGCCAGGTGACGCTCATCCCCGGCTCTTCGAAGTATTCCGAGCTGCAGCATTTCTTTGATGATGATTGTGCTGGGGGATCAAGGTTGTATTCGTCCGATGCAAGGGTATTGGCGCGTAATATAAGCGGTTTTAGTGGCCGAATGAAAAAGTCCAACGAGAGTGGTGAACTGCTGGCTGATTTTTTGTCAACGCATCCGGCTATTGATAAAATTTGGTATCCAAAATTTACCACCCCTGACTTCTACAACGCTATCAAACGCAAAAAGGGTGGTTATGGGGGTTTGCTCTCCTTCATCCTCAAAAACCGTAAAAAGACTGCGGCATTTTACAATGCGCTCAGGATTTCCAAGGGGCCGAGTCTGGGGACTGAGTTCAGCCTGGCCTGCCCCTATACACTCCTGGCACATTATGATGAGTTGGACTGGGCAGAAGGCTGTGGCCTCGACCGCCACTTGATTCGTATTTCGGTGGGGTTAGAAGATGCCGATGAAGTGATCGGGAGGGTCAAGGAGGCGCTGGACTCGATTTGACGGTGCCTCTCCGGATATCTTGGGCTCGGGTTGGTACGGTAATTGCTTCATTTTTTTTGCACGTTGCCACCCGGCATACAATATAGCTCCGAAAAAAGGGTTGCGTGCACAAAATATAGGACTTATAGGAAGCCGTCTTTGGAATATTTGTCATATCCTGTCATTCGAAATCCTCTCTGAGTCAACTCATAACCAACCAAACCAGTCATACCATGGCCAAGTCAAAAACCCGATTAGCTTTGCGAGTGAACGAGGAAAACCCTAATCATCATCTATGGAACAATCGCGGTGTATGGTGGTGTCACCTCACCGTGCACAAGAATGATGCAACTTCAGAGCGTTTGCGATTTTCCCTCAAGACACGTGACCTCGAGAGTGCCCGTGATCGCCGTGATCGCATCCTGCGCGACATCGCAGAGCATTACGAGATTGCCGCATAGCCGACATCGTCGCTTGCGTCCATGCCTCTCTAGTGCCCAAGATGTGGTTGCGCCTCTCATGATCCTCCATTCTCCATTTTTGGGTCATTTTGCCCCTTCTCATTCTTCAGAAGGCTGCTAACTTATCCGCGCATGGCGCGTGAGTACAAATTATCGTCCAGGAAGGGTTCAGCTGCCCCAGCCTCAGGTATTGACTATGCCTCTGAGCTCAACGAGCAGCAATATGCAGCGGTAAGCTCGAAGCCTGGTCCGGCACTCGTCATTGCCGGTGCGGGATCGGGAAAAACACGCACGCTGACCCACCGTGTCGCCTACTTGCTCGATAGGGGGGTGGATGCGGGAAACATTCTTCTGCTCACCTTTACCAATAAGGCCGCGCGTGAGATGCTTGAGCGCGTTGAGCAGCTTGTGCCCAAGGATATTGCAAGCCTGTGGAGCGGTACCTTTCATTCCATAGGTAACCGTATTTTACGTAAACACGCGGAGGATATAGGCTTTACCCGGTCTTTTTCCATACTCGATCGCGATGACCAGAAATCGATGCTCTCGGATGTGGTCAAGGGATTGAATCTGGATACCGGTGGAAGGCGTTTCCCCAAGCCGGATCTTCTGGCCTCCATATTCAGTCTTGCTGAGAATACAGGTGAATCCATCGAGGAGATTCTCGAATATCGCTACCCTCACCTCCAGGAATGGCAGGAGGAAATTCATCAAGCCCGGAAATCTTACCATCAGAGAAAAAAAGAGGCCAACTCGATGGACTTTGATGATCTACTCACCAAGACCCTGGCCTTGCTACAGGATCATCAGGAGCTGCGCCGGCTTTATCAGCGGAAATTTCAGCACGTTCTTGTGGACGAATATCAGGATACCAACAAGGTGCAGTGTGACCTGATTGATTTGCTCGTGGGGGAAAACCAATACCTTATGGTGGTCGGTGATGATGCCCAGTCCATCTATTCCTGGCGGGGTGCCAATGTGGATAATATACTTGGCTTCCAGGATAAGTATCCGGATGCGGAGGTATTTAAAATAGAGACCAATTACCGGTCCGTTCCAGAAGTCCTCGAGCTCTCCAATGCCGCGATCCGGCCAAATAGAACCCAGTATGAAAAGGAGTTGAGGCCCGCAAGGGAAGGGGGGGTAATGACTCCGGCGCTCGTTGCCCTCGATGACCCTTCCGTGCAGGCGGAGTTTCTGGCTGAACGCATCGATGAGCTCATCGGTGAGGGGGTGAATCCCGATGAAATTGCCGTTCTCTACAGGGCACATTAC
>JBNACB010000019.1:0-36036 GCA_049632765.1 Akkermansiaceae bacterium
GTGATGGCCGCGGTATCGAGCTCCTCATCCAGGTGGTTGAATACCAGCCCGGCGGGCTCCACGCCACCCGCGCGCATGGACTCGACACTGAGCAGGGTCGTGTTGAGCGCCCCCAGGCGATTGCCAACCACGAGGATGGTCGGCAGGCCCAGCTCCCGGGCAAAATCAGACACCATGTAATCTTTCAAAATCGGCACTCGCCAGCCACCCACGCCCTCCACAATGACCAGCTCATGTTCAGCAGCGAGCTGCTGGTAACCTGTGATCAATGGCTCTATCTCCAGCTCCCGGTTCTCAAACATCCCTGCGACATACGGGGCTGCTGCCGTGCGCAAATAACATGGATTGATGCGGTCAAGCTCAACACCCCCTCCTGATGCATCATGGAGCGTGTAGGCATCTTCCCTGCCACCGCAGCAGATAGGCTTAAAGCCGACGGCATCCACGCCCTCAGCACGTAGCGCCTTAATCACAAGCGCACTCACATATGTCTTACCCGCACCGGTATCAGTACCGGTTACAAAGATTCCCTTGATCATCTCACCCTTACTTATCCACCTCACCCGCAGCCGGACGTGATGCACCCGGATTCTCGCTCTTCAGGATATAATTAATCAGAAACCAGATTACTATCGCGACTATCAGAGTCGCCAGCTTCGCCGGCCAGTTCTTTTTCAGCATCTTCTTCATCGTTATTATCCTCGGGTACAAAAATCGCCTCCATTCTAGCACGGAAATCCTCCGGACTAAGATTGCGCTCCAAAACACCATCTATGCAGATTGAGACCTGCCCGGTCTCCTCGCTTACCACCACGGCTACACAGTCAGTCTCCTCGGTAATGCCAATGGCTGCGCGGTGACGCAAACCCGTACTGCGGTCCTTGAGTTCACGCGAGCTGACGGGGAACACGCATCCTGCCCCTGCAACCCGGTTCTGCGAAATAATCATGCCCCCATCATGGAGCGCGGTCTTGGGATGGAAGATCGTCAATGCGAACTCCGGAGAGAGTACCGCGTCAAGCTCCACCCCCGTCTCGAGATGATCCTTGAGGTCAATGGCACGCTCAAAGGCAAACAGGGCACCAATTCTTTTTTTCGATAACTGGGTAACAGCATCACAGACAATATCGAGGAACTCTTGCTTCTGGGTTTTGGAAAACAGGAAGAGCTTGCTGCTGCCGAGACGTGCCAGAGCGTTGCGTAATTCGGGCTGGAAGATAATGATCAGGGCAAGCGCCATGAGGGCCAGCATTTTGTAGAGGACCCACCAGATAACCTGCAAATCAAGCAAGAGGGATAGCAGTGAGAGCACGACCAGAAGCAATACCAGCCCCACCAATATCCTCGCACCACGGGTCTTTCTAAACGCCCTGTATATCTGATAAAGGCCAACCCACAGAATCAATATTTCTATGGCTGCGCTCCAATTGTCTTTGAAGAAATCCACTTTGCTGGAGCGAGCATAAACACAAAACCTGACCCTGAAAACTTCAATTTACCGCCGGCATCTACAAAAGCCGCCTAAAAAATCCTGTTCATTCCCCGATTTCCATTTAAACCCCCATCAACCAAACGTTCCACCCGTATGAGTAGCAATAACACCTTTGAAGAAATAGCTGATGCCATCCGAGCACACGACTCCTTTATCATCCTGAGTCACATCCGCCCAGACGGTGATGCCATCGGCTCCCAGATCGCCCTCGGTCATGCCCTTGAGCAAATGGGCAAAACCGTCCACTACATCAATGAGGATGGGACACCGGACAATCTCACGTTTCTTCCCGGCAGTGACAAGGTGCAGACTCCACCCAGTGAGCCCCTTGATGTCCAGGTGGCAATCGCTCTCGACTGTGCGACGAAACCGCGCCTCGGGGACAATGCCCTCAACGCAGCGGCCAATGCCTCACTCTGGATCAACATTGACCACCATGTTTCCAACCCCATGTATGGGGACCTCAACCACATAGACTCGGTCTCACCTGCCACCGGCCAGATTCTCTACAACCTGATCACGGAACAAGAACTGCCCTTCTCAGATCTCACACGGGACGCCATCTACGTTGCCGTATCCACCGACACAGGATCCTTCCAGTATTCCAATACCACAGCTGCGACCTACGAGATGGCCGCTGATCTGGTCAGACGTGGAATTGATGTGGGGACGATCAACGCACTCACCTACGACAACAACCCCTACCGCCGTATCGAGCTACTGCGCTCCCTGCTCAACACCCTCGAGCTGGAGCAGGATGGCAAGGTTGCCCATTGGGAGCTTCCCAACAGCGTCAAGGAAGAGCTTCAGCTCAAGCCCGAGGACAGCGAAGACCTTATTGATATCATCCGCGGCATTCAGGGTGTCATCGTCGCCGCGTTCTTTGAAGAACTGCCCGATGGCAAGATCCGCGTCTCCTTGCGCGCCAAGGACAGCTCAGTGAATTGCAGCGAACTGGCGCAAAAATTCAAGGGGGGTGGGCACGCACGTGCTGCCGGCATCCGCATGCCCGGACCACTCGCTGATGCACGCCAGAAAGTCCTCGCAGCTGTCAGCGAGGCTCTTTAGCCCAGTGACCAAATCACGCGGGGTACGATGGGATGGCCGCCATCCCGGCAACGCACTCCTCTCTGCTTTTGTACTCATTCTCATTCCCATACCATGCAGCCCGATCCCAATGCCCCGTGTGGCGTCTTGCTCATTGATAAAGAGCCGGACATGACCTCGCACGACGCTGTTGCAATCTGCCGCCGTCAGCTCAAATACAAAAAAATAGGCCACTGCGGAACACTCGACCCCATGGCCACAGGCCTGCTGATGCTCGTCATCGGGCGCGCCACCAAGATCCAGGACCTGCTCATGTCCGAGGACAAACAATATGAGGGCACGCTCACATTGGGGGCGAGCACCAATACCCAGGACAAGGAGGGCGAGGTGGTTGAGAGCAAAGAGGTTCCTCCACTAAGCCCTGAGCAAATCAGCGCTGCTTTTGATCATTACACGGGGGACTTTGAGCAAATCCCTCCGATGGTCTCTGCCATTAAGAAAGATGGCGTACCGCTCTACAAACTTGCGCGCAAGGGTCAGGAGGTCAAACGTGATCCCCGCCCCGTACATGTGACCAGCTACAACATAGATCGCATTGCATTACCGGAAGTGGATTTCACCGTCAACTGCTCCAAGGGTTTTTACGTCCGAACCTACGCCCACGACATCGGTCAGGATCTTGGCTGTGGAGCGCATCTCTCGGCCCTGAGACGCACGCGCTCCGGCAAATTCTCCGTCGACAAGGCCATGAAAGCCAGCGATCTTAAAACCGCCAGCGCCGATGACATACGCAACGCCCTGATATCGCTCGCTGAAATTTCACTCATGCGCGGAGCCTGACTTAACACAGCATTCAACAATGGATTATTCGACGCTTATTTCCCAACGCCGTGAACGCTTCGCCGAGGTGGAGAAGCTTATCACTGATCCGGATCTGTTCTCTGATCAGAAAAAGGCGACCGAGACCATGCGCGAGCACCGCCGTCTCAAGGAGCTGCTCGAAATGTGGGATACTCTCGAGACAGCGAAGAGAAATCTGGAGGACAACCGCGAGTTGGCCAAGGAAGAGGATGAGGAGATCGCCGAGATGGCCAACATGGAAATCCCCGAGCTCGAAAGCACCATCGAAAAACTATCCCAGGACGTACAATATGCCCTGCTACCCCGTGACGAAGCCGAGGACCGAGATGCCCTGCTTGAGATTCGCTCAGGCGCAGGCGGTGACGAGGCTGCCATCTTTGCCGGGGAGGTCATGCGGATGTATCAGCGTTACGCAGAACAACGTGGCTGGAAATGTGAGGTCATTGAAGCCATGCCCTCTGAGGCAGGTGGCTTCTCTAAGGCCGTCATGAAAATCACCGGTGAGGAAGTCTTCCGTTTTCTCAAGTATGAGTCAGGCGTGCACCGGGTCCAGCGTGTGCCCGCCACCGAGACCCAGGGACGTATTCACACCTCCACCTGCACGGTTGCCGTAATGCCCGAGGCTGAGGATGTTGACATCCAGCTCAATATGGAGGAGCTCGAAATCAAAGCCACCCGCTCGGGTGGGCCAGGAGGGCAGCACGTCAACACCACTGACTCCGCCGTCCAGATCACCCACCTTCCCACCGGCATCTATGTCAAGTGCCAAGACGGCCGCTCCCAGACTCAGAACAAGGAGAAGGCACTGGAAATTATCCGCGCCAAGCTCTTCGAGGCGAAACAGCGCGAGCAGGCGGAACAATACTCCGCCCAGCGCCGCTCGCTCATTGGCTCGGGGGACAGGTCAGAAAAAATCCGCACCTACAATTTCCCCCAATCACGTATCACAGACCACCGCATCGGTTTTACCACCCACAATATGGACGGTGTCTTTGACGGGGACCTCTTTGAGCTCACCGAGGCCCTCCAGAAAGAGGAAATGGCCCAGAAGCTCGAGGAAGCGGGGATGGCGGGCTAAAACCTGCGAAAGCGCTGAAATAAACGCATCAATAAATCAAGATATGTAGATTTGTTCTTGTCTTGTCTGCTTTTCCCGTTAATTTCTCACCGCTATCGCATCCCACTCACCACGCCGTACTGCCATGCCACGCCCCGATGCTACCGCCGAACTGACCACCGCACTGCAGCAACGTATCCTGATGCTTGATGGCGCCATGGGCACAACCATCCGGGGATATGGCCTGACCGAGGCAGAGGCCCGTGGTGATCGCTTCAAAGACACAGAGAAAGACCTGCTCAACAATGGCGACATCCTCACCCTGACCAGGCCGGATGTCATCAGTGACATCCATCACCGCTTTCTCAAAGCCGGCTCGGATATCATTGAGACCAACTCTTTCTCTGGCACCTCGATTGCCCAATCCGAATTTTTTGTCGAGGACCCGCGCGAGTCGGGCAAGGGTCGCAAAGATCCTGATTTCTATCAGAAAGTGATCGATGACCCCTTTCTCAGGGATCTTGCGCATGAACTCAATGTGGAATCAGCCAGACTCGCCCGTGCTGCCTGTGATGAAGTTGCCGAAGCCACCGGCATCAAGCGCTACGTGGCCGGTGCCATAGGCCCCATGACAGTTGGCCTCAACAATGCCGCCGTGGACCCGGAGGACCCAGGGTTCCGAACGGTGACTTTTGATCAGGTCTACGAGGATTACAAACGCCAGATTCGTGCCCTGGTGGAGGGAGGTGTCGATATCCTGATGGTTGAAACCATCTTTGATGCACTCAACTCCAAGGCAGCTCTGGTCGCCTGCCAGGACGTTTTCGAGGAGGATGGCTTCAAGTTACCCATCATCATATCAGCCGCTGTTGGCCGTGGTGGAGAAACCATGATTTCCGCCCAGAAAGTCGAGGCACTCTGGAATGCGGTGGCACATGTCAAACCTCTCGCAGTGGGTTTGAACTGTTCCCTCGGGCCCGAGGAGATGCGCCCCTTTATCGCCGAGCTTTCGCGCTGCTGCGAAACCTTTGTATCATGTTACCCGAATGCCGGCATGCCGGACCCTCTCTCCCCCACCGGCTTCCCTTACCTCCCGGAGGACATGCACGACAAGTTGCGTGACTTCTCCGAGTCCGGGTTCATCAACCTTGCCGGCGGCTGTTGCGGTAACACACCCGAGCACATCGAAGCCATCGCACGTGCTGTCAAGGACGTGACCCCACGCGAGCTCCCCAAGATCGAGCCCCTGCTGCGCTTGTCGGGCACCGAACCCTACAACCACACCGCGGACAAAAACTTCCTCATGATTGGTGAGCGCACCAACGTTGCCGGTTCGCCGGTATTTCGGAAAATGATTCAGGAGGGTCGCCTGGAGGACGCTCTCGCGGTGGCCAGACAACAGGTCGAAAACGGGGCCCCGGTCATCGACATCTGCTTTGATGACGGCCTCATTGACGGCGTGGAGATGATGACTCGCTTCCTCAATCTGGTGCAGTCCGAGCCCGATATTACCAAGGTTCCCATCACCGTGGATTCCTCCAAATGGGAAATCATCCTCGCCGGCCTCAAGTGCCTCCAAGGCAAGGGCATCGTGAACTCAATCTCACTCAAAGAGGGCGAAGAGGTCTTCAAATCCTGTGCCCGCACCATCATGAAATTTGGTGCTGCCGCCGTGGTGATGGCATTCGATGAAAACGGCCAGGCTGCCACCTATGAAGACAAAATCCGCATCTGTGAGCGGGCCTATCGCATCCTCGTGGACGAGGTGGGCTTCAATCCGCAGGACATCATTTTTGACCCCAACATTCTGACCGTTGCCACCGGCATTGAGGAGCACAACAACTACGCACTGGATTTCTTCAAGGCCACCCAATGGATCAAGGAGAACCTGCCCGGCGCCAAGGTCTCGGGGGGTGTATCTAACGTTTCCTTCTCCTTCCGGGGCAACAACCCGGTGCGTGAGGCCATGCATGCCGCTTTTCTCTACCATGCGTGCAAGGCCGGCATGGACATGGGTATTGTCAATGCGGGGATGCTGGAGGTGTATGACGAAATCTCTCCCGAGATGCTCAAGCATGTCGAGGATGTGCTGCTCAACCGTGATGCCGATGCCACCGAACGCCTGCTCGACTTCGCAGAGCAATTCAAGGGCGTCAAAAAGAAGGCCCAGGCCGAGGACCTGTCATGGCGCGAGCAGTCCATTGAAAAACGTCTCGAGCATGCCCTGCTCAAGGGAATTGACACCTACATTGTTGAGGATACTGAGGAGGCCCGTATCAAGTATGAGGTGCCACTCAAGGTCATTGAGGGCCCCCTCATGGATGGCATGGGCGTGGTCGGTGATCTCTTTGGTGAGGGGAAAATGTTTTTGCCGCAGGTGGTCAAGTCAGCCCGCGTCATGAAAAAGTCGGTGGCTCACCTTGAGCCCTTCATGGAGGCGGAGAAACAGGAAAAGGTCAGTACCATTGCAGCGCAGTTGATGGCTGAGAACAGCTCACTTGATAAAGCCCACGCCATTGCCGAGGCGGAAAAATCCATGACCGCCGGACGCGTGCTCATGGCCACGGTCAAGGGCGACGTGCATGACATCGGCAAGAATATCGTCGGAGTCGTACTCGCCTGCAATGGCTTTGAGGTCATCGACATGGGCGTCATGGTTCCTTGTGAAAAAATCCTGGAGGTAGCTGCCGAGAAACAAGTCGACGTCATCGGGCTTTCAGGTCTCATCACACCATCCCTGGATGAAATGATCAATGTAGCCAAGGAGATGGAACGCCGCGAACTCAAGACACCACTCCTGATAGGTGGAGCTACCACCAGCCCTGCTCACACAGCTGTCAAGATTGCTCCTCACTACTCTGGCCCGATCATTCACGTGCTCGATGCCTCGCGTTCCGTGCCTGTAACCACCAGCCTGCTCAGCAAGGACAGTCAGCAGGATTTTATTCAGAAAAACGAGGAACGCCACGAGAAGCTGCGTGCCACCTTCAATAAAAAGGATAAAGCCACTGTCAGTCTGGAGCAGGCACGGCAACAAAAGGTCAACATCGACTGGAAAAACTACTCCCCCCCTCAACCTGAATTTACCGGGACACGCTTGATCGAAAACCAGTCCCTACGTGAACTGGCTGATTACATCGACTGGACTCCCTTCTTCCATGCCTGGGAATTACGCGGTGTCTGGGACCCGGAAACCGAAACCCTGAAAACCAAAAACAGCGAGGCCGCGGACATCGCCAAAAAACTCTACCATGATGCCCGGGAACTGCTCGAGGACATCATCGCCAACAAGCGCTTCAGCGCCAACGGCATCTATGGATTTTTCCCCGCGCATGCAGTGGGTGATGACATCATTTTGCCCGATGAGAAGAGCACATTCCACACCTTGCGTCAGCAAACGGAGAAATCCTCTGGCAAACCCAACTACGCGCTGAGTGATTTCATCTGCCCTGAGGGTTCAGGGAAACAGGATCATATAGGTGCCTTTGTCGTGGGCATTCATGGAGCTGATGACTGGGCCGCCAAACTCAGGGAGGATCATGAGCTTGACTCCGCTATCATGGTGCAAGCCATAGCCGACCGGCTCGCCGAGGCCTTTGCCGAACTGCTCCACCACAGAGCCAGAGTGGCGTGGAGCTATGAGCGGCCCAACGAATTCAATCATACCGAGCTCATTCATGAGAAATACCAGGGGATCCGCCCAGCTCCCGGATATCCTGCACAGCCCGACCACACGGAGAAACAAACCCTGTTCCGGCTGCTCGACGCTCCGGCAAAGGCCCAAATCGAGCTCACCGAGTCATGCGCGATGCACCCTGGAGCCGCGGTATGCGGGCTCATTTTCTCCCACCCTGAGAGCAAGTATTTTGCCATCAGCGAATTGCAGAAAGACCAGATTGAAGACTACGCCCAGCGCAAGGGATGGTCTATTGAGGAAACTGAAAAATGGCTCGGCCCGTGGCTTGGCTACTAACCTGCCACATTGACAAAGGGCCGCAACAGCAGGCCGATGACATAGGCAATGCCCGCTGCCAGGGTTCCCACTGACAGGGTCTCAAAACCCTCCCACAGCCACGACTTTTCCACGAAGCGGCTTTTGAGCGCCCCGACGATAAAAAATGCGATCCCGGTGAGAATGGAACCGATCAAAAACGGCTGACTAACCGTCCCCGGGAACAAGTATTCCAACACAAAAGTAATCAGCGGAATGAAACCTACCACCAGAAAGGCAAGGTAGGTCATGCCGGCAGCCTTCAATGGTGATGGCTGAAACAGCGGCAAACCATGTTCTTCAGTAATCATCGTGTCCACCCAGCGTTTCTTGTCAGCGGTAATGACCTCAACCACCTGCTCAAGCACCTCACCTTCAAAGCCCTTGGCTGCATAGATTTGGCGAATCTCCTCGCGCTCGCCCTCCGGGTGGTTTTCAATCTCGAGTTCCTCCTCACGCCTTGCCCGCTCGCGCGCCTGGATTTCAGCACGAGTACCCAGAAAGTTGCCCGCCGCCATTGAGAAGCCGTCAGCCAGAAGGTTGGCAAAGCCAAGAATGATGACAACCCCGCTGGAAAGGCCGGTGGCCGCAACTGAAGCCACCACGGCAAAGGTCGTCACCGCACCATCGATAGCCCCGTAGATGAAATCCTTGAGATAACTCTGATTAGGCTGATCACGCAAACGCTCCCGGATCGCTTCCGGCGAGTGGCATTCAGGCACATCTCCATGGGACATGCCCGCAGGCTACACCAGGCAGCCAGCGATGGCGAACATTTCCGTGGCAGGATTGATGCTGCCGCGGACCTACACGTAGGGCAGAGCCTCGGCCCTGGTCTCGATCGCCGGGCTGTTGTCGAGGAGCTCCTGAATGGGATCCCAGCGTGCTGACATGAGTGCCTCCCGGGCGGATTCCGGCATCGTGACAGCAAAGCTTTGGTCCCCGTAACTCACCGTCATGGACTCAAGGTCAATATTCACCGCAACCTCTGGATTAGCGTTCACAGCAGCTCCGAGAGCCTCGACATCCTCCGCGGAGGCACAGACACAAGGCATGCCGAGTCCCGTTGAGTTACCAAAGAAAATCTCAGCGAAGCTCTCTGCAATGATGGCATTAAAGCCAGCACGGCGGATCGCCTGCGGAGCATGCTCACGGGATGATCCACATCCAAAATTGGGTCCTGAAAGCATGATACTGGCACCTTCGAAGCGTGGGTCGTCCAGAGGGTGATTCAGGTCGTTACCCTCGGTGTCGGTGCGCACATCGCGGAACAGGCCTTCAGCGAGATCGTCAAAAGTGACGCAACGGAGATAACGAGCCGGGATGATTCGGTCGGTATCAATGTCTGCACCTGGGATATACACTGCAGTGCCTGAAACTTGAGTAATGGATGGGATGGACATGATTATGGGATGGTTGGAGAATTACATGCGGGTGACTTTGTAGCCCGCGTCTTCGAGTAGTGAGATGACTGATTTCTCACCGATATAGTGAGCCGCACCGGCGGCAAAAAAAGAAGTTTGACCGGGGTCACCGGCGAGAACATCGAGAATGGTGTTGGCCATGCCGACATTGCGCTCGTGGAGCAGGAGGCGATAGAATTTCTCGACCAATGCGGGATCCATCTTGATACCCAGGTAGGAATCCTGGCTGAGCATACCCTCGATCACCTCTGTATCACCAGACAAGTAGGCATTAACGAGTTCGGCAAAGGGATCAACCCCGGTCTCGCGGGATTTCTTCAGTAGCTTGAGCGTAACCTCGAGCATGTGCTTCTGTTCCCCGATGGTAAGTTGATCCAGCTTGCCCACCTGGTCACTGACTTGCTCGAGGGCACCGGTTTTTTGTCCTGCCTTGGTCGCCCTCGTCCACAGCTGCATGTCGAGAGGCTGCTTGCCGGAAAGTTGGTCCTTCATTCCGGGGATCATCATACCCAGTGCCCATATCTTAAACTGAGCAAAGGGCTTAACACTGAGGGCCGGATTGACGGCCCTGATTTCCTCCTCCAGCGCGGCGTAGAGTTCATTGCCAAGCAGTTGCTCGAGGCTCATCTTGTCTTTGCGCATGAAAGTGCCCACCATTGCCAGCTGGCTGGCCATGGATAGGTCCAGCTCCGTATAGAGCGCAGCTGACTGATCAAAGGCTTTCTGGGCAGCTGGATGGAGCGTTGTCAGCCGCTTGTCTGACAAATGAATGGTGCCAAACAAATAGCTCTCCTGCTTCAGGCCCTTGCCCTCCACCTTCCAGAGCAATGGCTTTACAGGGTGCTTGAGTCCCGCAAAATCAATGCCTGCGACCTCCTTGGCGAAGGCATGGGATGCCACCAGGGAGATCAGCAATATGGAGAGAAATCTCATCAAGATCAATCGTTTCAGGCGACCGGCACTACGGAGAACACCTCACGTGCATCGGCAATCTCGCCCTCAATGGCAGCAGCAGCGACCATCAGGGGGCTCATGAGTACGGTACGTCCAATGGGGCTTCCCTGACGTCCCTTGAAGTTCCTGTTTGAGGATGATGCACAGAGCTGGTCCCCTTGAAGCTTGTCCGGGTTCATCGCCAGACACATGGAGCATCCAGCCTCCCGCCACTCAAATCCGGCATCGGTGAAAATCTTATCAATCCCCTCTTTCTTACAAATGGCAGCCGTTATCTGGGAACCAGGGACGGCAAGTGCCTTCACCCCAGGTGAGACATGGCGCCCCTTGAGATGCTGGGCGACCTCACGAAAATCCGAGATCCGGCCGTTTGTGCAGGACCCAATGAAAGCAACGTCAACGTGCGTCCCCTTGACGGGAGCCCCGGCGGGCAGCTTCATGTATTCAAGTGCCTCCTCAATGCTGACACGCTCGGCTGGACTGGATGCGCCGGCTGGATCGGGAATCGTCTCGGAGATGGCCACGCCCTGATCGGGAGAGATTCCCCATGTGACCGTTGGCTCGATATCTGCGGCATTGATGTTGACGACATCATCATAGGCAGCATCTGCGTCAGAGGCGTAGGATTTCCAGCGCTTCACCGCCTCATCCCATTCACTGTCCTTGGGTGAGTAGGGCCGGTTCTTGAGAAACTCAAAAGTGGTCTCATCCGGATTGACGTAGCCGCAACGGGCTCCACCCTCAATGGACATGTTACACACCGTCATGCGCTCCTCCATGGTGAAGCCATCAAACGTGCTGCCACCATACTCATAAGCGTAGCCTATGCCACCGTTGGCACCGAGGATACGAATGATGTGCAACGCCACGTCCTTGGCATAGACGCCGGGCCTGAGTTCACCATCAACATTAATGCGGCGCACCTTGAGTTTCTCCATGGCAATGGTCTGGGTTGCCAGAACGTCACGCACCTGCGTCGTGCCGATTCCAAAGGCAATTGCACCAAAGGCACCATGGGTCGCTGTGTGAGAGTCTCCGCATGCAATCGTCGTTCCCGGCTGGGTGATCCCCTGCTCGGGACCCACCACGTGGACAATTCCCTGCATGCCGGAAGCCAGGTCGAAATAGGTGATACCAAACTCATCTGCATTCTTGCGCAGCTCAGTGATCATGGCGTCAGCCAATGGATCGGCAAATGGGCGCTGCTGGTTGTCCGTGGGCACGATGTGATCCACCGTGGCAAACGTTCTCTTGGGAAACTTCACCTTCAGGCCCAGGTCACGTAGCATGCCAAAGGCTTGCGGACTGGTCACCTCATGGATCAAGTGTGTGCCGATAAAGAGCTGGGTGCGCCCGTCCTCAAGGGTGCCGACTGCGTGCTCGTCCCATACTTTTTGATATAAGTTTTTTCCCATGGTTTTTGGATTGCTGAGAGGGGTTCATAGCGCATCTTGAGCGAAACGCAAACATGGATTACCCCTGATTCGTCATAAATTGAGCCCCTCCTGAGAGCAGCTCAGACCCCACAGTATAGCACCTTGGAGCGATCTAGCTATGGTTAAAATGCTCCAGAGGCCTGACCAGGTTTGCCGGCAGTGGGAACTGGCGTTCCTGGATACCGGGAGCAATTTCCGGACAGCTCTCATAACCCATGCGCATCATCTCATACTTGGCATCCATGTTATCGACATAGTGCAGTGCCATCGCCTCAGGCGTGCGCGGCAAGGTTGGCGAGCCCCACTCGTGCGTGCCGTGGTGGCTGGCAATAAGGTGTAGCAAATGCACGTGCACGTCCTCGGTGGCCGGCTCAAGTGTGTCCCAGCCCTCAGAGCAGGGTTTTTCCATGATATCGCGCCAGAGCTTGTTGACCGTCTCAATACCGAGGGGAATGTGCCCCAGCAATTCGCCATGCTTGTTGAAAGGCTGGGTAAAGCCCACCTCAGGGTAATTATTCTCCCACATCTTGCCACAGTCGTGAAACAAAACACCACTAACCATGAGATCGCGGTTCAGCGACTTGTAGACGGAGCACATTGCCACAGCGGCACGCATCATTTGAGCCACGTGCTCCACCAGCCCCCCACGCCGGGCGTGGTGATTCTTACGTGCCGCAGCGCACCTGCGGAACCTTTCACCATACTGGGCCACAAACTCATCACATATAGCACGCAATCGGGGGTCGGCAATCGCCCCGATCATCTCCTCAATGTCCTTCCAGTCGGCATCCTGCCTGGCGCGTGTTTCAGGATCCCCCGCCAGAAAATCCGCAGCCTCCTGCTCGCTGAGCAAGCGCATGTCCCATTTACCAGAGTCGATACCGTACTGGTTATGGGTCCACTCTCCACTGACACGCAACAAAGTCCCGTCCGGAATGGTCTCAAGCGCCTTGAATTGCGGCAAATTATCCCAAATCTTGAGCTTCACCTCCCCCGTTTCATCCATGAGGAAAATCTCATAAAAGGGTTTTCCCGCCTTGGTCTCTCGCTCCACTCTACGCTCAAGCTGGGCATCAAAACTAGCCGACAGAGGAGTTTCACCCGTGTCATGCCTCAATGAGGAAATACTGAGATGCTGCACACCGCCAAGCTAGACACTCACAACATGGACTCAAGCACGAATGGCCTAACTAAAAAACAAGGCTGCCTCTGACCTAGAGAGGCAAGTCGTAACTACGCCCGTCAGCCCCCTCATACCAGCGCACATACGCGAGATTGACCGTGGCAAAACCTCCTGGGGTCGGGTAGTCACCCGTGAAATACCAGTCACCACAAGGCCCTTTGATACACGCGTGGAGATTCTCGATGGTCTGGTAAACGACCTCGACTTCGCCATACCAGTCGATGTCCTCTGGGCTCACCATGCGGCTGATCTCAGCGGATATTTCGTCATCCGTGAAATCCTCGTAGATGCGCTTCACCTTGTTCGTGCGCTCGTCACTTGGCTTTCTGAGCTCAGCTTTACAGGCTTGATACACCTGTTCAAGCAGCCGGCTGTTTCCAGCACGCTTGATGAGGTTCACCGCGGCCTGGAACGCGATGAACTTGCCTAATTCGGACATATCAATGCCGTAACAATCCGGGTAGCGGATTTGCGGAGCTGTGGAACAGATGACAATCTTGCGCGGATTGGTTCTAGCAAGTATTTTCAGGATCGACTCCTTCAAGGTGGTGCCGCGGACGATAGAGTCATCCAATGCAACGAGCGTGTCCCCCTCTTTGACCAGATCATAGGTGATGTCATAGACGTGGGAGACGAGCTGCGCCCTTCCCTTTTCCTGGGAGATGAAAGTACGCATCTTGATGTCCTTGTGAACGGCCTTTTCGCCTCTGGGCCAGTTGCGCATGATCAGGCTGTCCAACAAGTCCTCCGTGAGCTCTCCTTTTTGAGACGCCTCCAGTATCTGCGAGCGCACCTGCTGTCTACGCAGCAGGCGCAGGCCATCGAGAAATCCGTAATATGCCGTTTCCGCCGTATTGGGAATGAAAGCAAACACTGCCTTCTCAAAGTCCTCACCAATGGACTGGTAAACCTGATCAACCAGTGCAGCGCCCATGGCCTTGCGCTCACGGTAAATGACCGGATCATTGCCCCGGGAGAAGTAGATGCGCTCAAAAGAACACGGACTCTTGGGCCGTTCCTCATGAAAACCCTGAGTGCTCTGGCTACCGTCACGACGGACGATGGTCACAGTTCCGGGCTCCATCTCCCTGACTTTTTCTTTGCTGGACTCGAATACCGTCATCAGTGGCACTCGCTCAGAGGCAAAAGCGATGACCTCATCATCCTCATAAACGTGACATGGGCGAATACCGCGAGGATCACGCATCACAAACATGTCTCCATTGCCCACAATACCGCTGATCGCGTAACCACCGTCCCAAGCCTCAGCAGATTCCCTGATGATCGAGGGCAGATCAATCTGCTCGGAAATCAGTCCCGGAATCTGGCGCCCATCGACACCCTTGTCCCTCAGCTTGCGATAGAGGTCGTTATGGTATTCGTCCAGATGAAAGCCAACCTCCTCGAGAACGGTTTGAGTGTCTGTTCCAAACACCGGGTGCTGGCCCCTGTCCATGAGCTTGCTGTTGAGCTCGGCGGTGTTGGTCATGTTGAAATTACCCATGACCATCAGCGTGCGGGTAGGCCAGTTGGAGCGCCTCAAATAGGGGTGGCACGATCCCGAGTCAAACTCGCCTGAAGTGCCGTAGCGAAGGTGGCCTATGAGCACCTCGCCACCAAAATCAAACTTCTGCTTTACTGAATCCGGATCCTCAGGATCCAGGACGCCCTTGCGGGCCATTTTGTTGAAGCTCTTGAGTTCCTTGCGAAATACCGACGCCATCGAGTCACGCGCTGCATCGCGGCGACGGAAAATATACGGCTGACCCAGGGGCATGTTGAGTTTGACACAACCAATGCCAATCCCGTCCTGACCACGGTTGTGCTGTTTCTCCATGAGCAGAAACAGCTTGTTGACTCCCCAGAGTGCAGTTCCGTATTTGTCTTTGTAGTAAGATAACGGTTTTTTGAGCCTGACTACTGCAATACCGCACTCGTGTTTGATGGGGTCACTCATGATGGAATCCGTGATCGGTTAGCACTAAACACCATTAGCTCTCCATACTCACCCTGACACCATGGGTATCCGTGATCGTGCCTATTCTGACCCCACCTGGACCGGCCGACATGACCCTCTCTGCGTCCTCGGGCGATACAATCGCCACCCAGCCAAAGCCCATGTTGAAGGTGTGGAACTTGTCCTCTGCATCAACAAACTCAAAGAGCTTGCTCATGACCGGGTTGTCCCATGCCGGTATCACCACATCTGCCCCGTGCTGAGGCAGCAGGCGCTCGAGATTCTCGGGGAGTCCACCACCGGTGATGTGCGCCATGGCACGGGGCTTGACCCCCGCTGCCCTGATATCGGCAACGACATCGTGATAAAGGCGGGTTGGAGCGAGCAAACTGACGATATCATCCTTGGAGAACGCGTCCCCGTGCTCGGCAAGCACCCGGCGGATCAGGCTCCAACCATTGGCATGGGGTCCATCTGACTGATAGCCGATGAGCACATCACCCGTGGCGATCTGAGTGGGATCGATCAAATCGGGCTTCTCACAGCAGCCGATGCAAAAACCGGAAAGCTCCACCACATCCTCAGGCACAATACCGGGCATTTCGGCAGTCTCCCCGCCGGCCAGAATGCAGCCGCAGTCTTCGAGATAGTCACACATACCGGCGATCAATCGGGTAATCAGTGGCTTGTCGAGGGCTGCTATGCCGATGTAGTCCAGAAACATCAGAGGATCTCCACCCGTGGTCAGGATGTCATTAACACTCATCGCCACCAGGTCCTTGCCTGCAGCTTCAAGCTGATCGTGCTCGAGCAAAAGTTCCAGCTTTGTCCCTACTCCGTCACATCCCGTCACGATAACCGGCTGCTGGTAATCACTCAGATCAAAAGCTGCAGCAAACAAGCCGAATGCACCATAGAGCTGGCGCTGGTTTTGCGTTCTGCGCACGTGGGCGCCGATGTCACCGACAAGGGCGGCGGCTTCCCTGGTGTCCACACCTGATTCCTTATAGGTAAGTTTTCCCGACATAAGTGGATGGGCCAATGGCTGCTGAAGACGTTTTGTAGCAGTACGATGGAGACTGGCAATGGTTTATTTGGGCTTCTCGCCAAAAACAGCCATTTGCCTATCCCACATCCATGACCAGTACTTTTTCCCACCAGTCCTTGTAGGCATCCACAAATACATCATGGTCAACATGATCCTGATAAACATTATGATCCTCAAGGGAGTCAAACTTCATCGACAGGGCATAATCGAAGCCTTTTTCAGTAACCGGCCGCTCCGGAGTATCGGCGGATTTGCCCCAGATGCCACCGGCCACCTCCTTGATTGCAAACAAGTCTGCCAAACCCTTCTCAAAAGCAGCCAGATCAGCCGCATTCTTCCTCTCCTGCTTCAGCCAGAAATAAACGTGATGTTCCATGACCGACATCCTCGGCGCTTGGTCTTACTGTGCCAAGCACGAAGCTTCACATTTCCAGTTCGCAAGCTCAGGTCCTACAAGAGGTCCGTGTAGGGATCGTAATGCACTGGGTGGTCATCATCGTCAGCGGGTATATCAGGCAAATCCTCGCCGGACATGACGATCTTTTGCTCGGCACGGCTCGGGTTCCTGGAGAGGCCGATGTGAAACAGCGCATCCCCCTCATCTGCCTGTCCCTCGTTCGTGCGTCCGATGAGGATACCCGTCTGGGTGGAGAGAATCTCCTCCTCGTAGTCACCAAGGGGATCCGCCATAAAACCCAGCACATCACCCTTTTTCACCGCTTTACCCAGGGCCAGTAGCGGGGTGAACAGCCCTCCGATCTGGGCGCGCTCCCAATATCCCTTCTCACACACCACCGCATGCTTGGCACTTTTCCTGGCCACTGCTGGACGCTTGGGCAGCATGCCCATGTGGCGCATCACCGCCTGCAGCCCCCGCTTGCCAAAACGAATCGAGGCCGTATCCAACCTAAGAGCTTCTCCCCCCTCGTAGAGGATCACGGGGACTTCTGCTGCGTTACATGCCGCGCGAACGGTGCCCTCCCTCACGGAGGCCGTCAGGATCACGGGTGCTCCGAAGGCATTGGCGAGCTCAAGTGACTTTTCATCATCAGCTGTTACCCGGACCTGAGGTAAATTGGCGCGGTTGATCGCCCCCGTGTGGAGATCCACCACCACGTCACACAGGGGCAGAAAATCACTACAAAGTATGTGCGCAAGTCTGGCCCCGAGAGACCCCTTGGGAGAACCGGGAAACAAACGGTTCAAGTCACGCCGGTCAGGCAGATACCTGGACCTGTTTGAATACGCCGGCACATTGACAATCGGCACGGCAATGAGTGTGCCTTTGAAACGTTTCCTCAAACTTGGTGAGTTGATCAACCTGCGAACGATCTCAGCCCCGTTGATTTCATCTCCATGGATACAGCCAAGGACCATCATGGTTGGACCATCAGTCTTGCCCCGTATCACCCAAGCGCGCATGGTGACAGGTTCATGCGTGGTCAACATCCCCACCTGCACCTTGATCAACTTGCGCTCTCCCCTTTTGACTATCTGCCCCTGGATATTGAGTTCGTTCATCTGATGGGCAAATAGTGTGCGGTTCTTCGTGAGCTGTCGAAAAAAATCACACCCCAAGCCAGAATTTCCCAAAGGCAATCACCAGCGGCATGGTAAGTAAACTTACAATCGTAGTCGCCAGCACCACCGTGGCGGCGACATCCGCCCTGCCACCATAATGACGAGCCATGATAATGGGAAACATTGCAGCAGGCATGGCAGCTTGAACCACAAGCACCTGCTTGAGTTCGATCCCCAGAGGCAGGTACCTGGCACAGGCCAGTATCAGCGCGGGAATAAGCGCCAGACGCACAAGCAGCGCACCGGTCCCGATTTTCCAATCAAACTTCATCTTACCTATCAGGTCATGCAATGCCACGCCCACAAGCAACAGACTCAGCGGCACCGCACACACCCCCAAGGCCGCAAAGAACTTACCCATGAAATCTGGCACGTAATTGTCAGTCCCCGTCTCCATAAGCAGCAGCCCCAACACCACCGCAATGATCGGCCCTTTCATGAATACCCTCCATGACGGATTGATTTGCCCGGAGATCAGCATCAACAGAACGGTCCACATGGCCAGCTCCACTCCCAGATTGTGGGTGAACAAAACTGCCATCACATCATCATTGTCCGGGTACAAATAGGCGACGAGCGGAATGGCAATGTAACCATAATTCTGTAGACCTCCAGCTACAGCAAAGGTGCGCCTGCCACCGCCAAGCCTCAGCCCAATGAGGGGCGCAAAGAAGTAAGACAGGGCAGCACCTGCCAGAATGAACAGAAACCCCATTCCTGCCGAGGAGAGAAACACCATCGGGTTTCGCAGCACCTCTGCAGCCAGCATCTTGTCGAGAATCAGGCAGGGGAAGAATACATGCACTGCAACAGCCATCAGGCCCTTGTCCATGCCCGGACGCAACACCCTGAATCTGCGCAGCAACAGCCCAAGCAATACCATCAGGTAGACCGGCACGGTAGCTTGCAGCACCATCAGACTCTCATGCATGTGCGATATTGCGCACAGCCCGGCAACACACACAATCCTATCCCCGCGCATCCGGGCAAAAACCTCGATACACTCAGAATGACATGACCGTCTCAACATAGGTCTTGCTCTCCGGATTTGGATTTTTAGCATCCTTTCCTGTGATCGATTCCCACGTCCACCTATGGAAATACAAAGCCGCGAATTACCCGTGGATCACGGGTGAAATGGCGGCGTTGCAACACGATCACTGTATCGCCGAGCTGGAGGATGACTTGGAGTTCAGCGGTGTGGATCAGGTGATCGCAGTGCAGTCGCGCCGCAGTGACCGTGAAAACCATTTTCTGCTTGAGCAGGCAAGGAAGTCTGATGGCTTCATCGCCGGCATCGTGGGTTGGGCCCCTCTTGATTCTGATGATCTGAGAGTCTTTCTCGACCAGTACCTCCACGAGCCCATGCTTGTGGGCGTGAGAGAAACCTTCGACTCCTCCTCTGCTGATGAGCTTCTCGACAATCCGGACTTCGACCACGGAGTCTCCGAGCTTGCACGCCAGGATCTTGCCCTTGAGCTCATGGTTTCAGAGCAACAACTCCCCATGGCAATGATGTTTGCCGACCGCCACCCCAATCAAAGAATAGCGATCAACCACTTCGCCTCTCCAAGCATGGATTCCGGCACTCCCTCTGACTTGTGGTCACACGCCGTCAGGGAGCTGGCCCGTCGTCCTCATGTCTATTGTAAAATCTCCGGACTCAGCGCCCGGATGGACTCCGTGAGCCGGAGGTCCACGCACAGCCAGGTTCTCAAACCCTACTTTGAAACACTCTGTAAGGCCTTTGGCCCTGAGAGACTGATGTTCGGATCCAACTGGCCCGTCTGCAATCTCACCACCACCTATCCCGCGTGGCTCAACACAGTTGATGACCTCATCCTACCCCTGAGCGAAGACGAGCAACAAGCCATCCGCCGGGAAACAGCCAAGGTCTTTTACCATATCGAGTAAGCCTTGGCCGGGGGTATACCCCTATGTGATGGAAAAATGCCGACACCGTGCTAGGGTGTTACGATGAATACCTCCATTGACAAGATGCTGCATATGCACCTCATGGCGCGTGGTATTGATGATGAACTCGTACTGGCAGCAATGGCCAAAGTGCCGCGTGAAATCTTCGTCCTCCCCGAATACATGGACAGGGCCTACGATGATTGCCCTCTACCCATTGGCGAGGGCCAGACGATTTCACAACCCTACATCGTGGCTCTTATGATCCAGCTTGCCCACATCAATCAAAACTCACGAGTACTCGATATTGGCACAGGTTGCGGTTACATGGCGGCGGTCATTGCACACATCGCCCGGGAAGTGTGCACGCTTGAGACCATCCCTGAACTAGCCAGCATGGCGAAGGGTCATTTCCAAGAGCTCGCCCTCAGCAATATTGACGCTCGTGTCGGTGATGGCCACCTGGGCTGGCCGGAAGACGGTGAATTTGACGCCATCATTGTATCGTGCGCAGCCGAGCAACGCCCGGACCAGCTCCTTGAGCAACTCAGGATCGGAGGACGTGCTGTCATTCCCATCACCAAGGCTACCGGGCAGCAAATGCTTACCATCTATGAAAAAAACCAGGAGGGCGAGCTCACCAGCAGAGCCTACTCCCCTGTCATGTTTGTGCCCATGGTGTAAGACGAACCTCGCAAGCCCTAACCAAACTGAGCTCGGGTATATCCCAGCACCTCCTGGTAGGGTAACCGCTCGAGCATCCCCCACTCAGGTCGGTTGTAGAGCCGGTAACGCATCATGGCAGGGCTGTGAATACCGCAAAGGAAGCGCGCCAACCTCTCTGGAGACGCGAGTGCAGCACGTTTCTGCGCAACCACTTCCTGAATCTGCTCCAGCTCTTCCAAACTTACATCCACGACCATGGATTCCGGCAGCTTGCGCGAACGCTTGTCACCCGCGCATGAACTGCAGTGACCGCAAGGTTGGGCGAGTGTCTCACCAAAATAGGACAAGAGGGACGCGGCGATGCAACGCCTCGAGACTGCCATGCCAAATACCGCCTCGATGCGCCCGAGATCGTGTTCCCCATGTTGCTCAAACGCAGCAGCCATCTCCTTGATGAGCACGGCGATATCCTCCGGCTGGCGCTTGATGCGATAATGCGCGAGGCTGTGGCTCAACTTCAGCCTGACCTCGCCACCCGCTTCGAGCTCGCGCAGCAAATCGAGTATCTTGTTCATCCGCGACACATCATGCTCAGCCAAATCCAGCAGGCACACGCGCTGACTGGCATTCATGAGCTCGGCAAGTGTGCTGCTGGCCCATTTGGGAAAACCCTGAAGTATACGCTCGCGCGCGCTTTCATCCCAGCGCAAGGGAACCACATGGCACCACATCCATGAGCCTCCATCGGGAGTGATCCAGCCTCCACTTTCGAGCCTTGCCAGCAGCACATCGAGCAATTCCAGGGAAATGTCATTGAGTGTACTTAGGTTGTAGCGAGAGATGATTGCCCGCTTCTGCTGGGAAAAGATGTTTTGCAAAACGGCCTCGGTAGCACGGACCCCGGGCTGCCTGGCCATGACCAGACTCTCAAGTGCTGCGTGGTCATCACCGTTGATCAACACCTCACAGTGGCTGGGCTTGCCGTCGCGCCCCGCCCTGCCGCTCTCCTGAATCCAGCCCTCGGGTGACTTGGGTGGGTGGTAGTGAATCACACTGCGCACATCGGGCATGTCCACCCCCATGCCAAAGGCAATCGTGGCACAAATCACCGGGAAACGGTGTGCTACAAAACCATCCTGCACCTCGGCCCTTGCATCTGCGGGCATGCCCGCATGGTAGGCGCGGGTCTTAATACCCGCTGCACTCAGCATTGCCGCCAACTCCTCGACATCCCCCCGCCTTGTTGCATAAACAATGGCGGGAGTGCGGCCATCAACCTTGAGCGTGTCCAACAAGTGCTCCTGCTTCTTTTCTGTCGGGCATGCCGTCACTTTAAAGGAGAGATTTTCCCGGAAAAATGATGTTTGGACGTGGTTTCTCTTCAGGATCTTGAAGGCCTGGCGAATCCCTCTGGCTGTCTCCCTGGAGGCAGTGGCCGTGAGAGCAAGAATGACCTGTGGCCTGAGCGAGCGTAATATCCCGGGCAAACGGAGATAGGACGATCTGAAGCTGTGACCCCACTCTGAAATACAGTGAGCCTCATCCACCGCGACAAGAGCCAAGGACGTCTTCTTGAGCAGATTCAGCATCGCTGGCTCTGCCAGACGCTCCGGTGACAGATAGAGCAGCTTGAGCTCACCGGAAAGAATGCCGGCATGCGTCTGCTCCGCCTCTTCCGCAGTGGTGGTTGAGTCCAGCCTGGCGCAGGGAATCCCCTTGCCCGCCAAATTTTCGACCTGATCCCGCATCAGTGCTATGAGAGGAGAGATGACAATACTGAGGCCCTCCATGCACATGGCAGGCAGCTGATAGCAGAGGGACTTGCCTCCCCCCGTGGGCAGTATTGCGAGCGTATTCTCGTGAATCACCACCCGCTCGATGACCTCACGCTGCCCCGGCCTGAGTGCATCATGTCCGAAGTAGCGCCTGAGCACCTCACCTGTTTGCAATACACTCACTCCGGGCGCTGGGATACCATTTCACATGCCAGTTGAATCGCGTGAATCATCGAGCTGGCATTCGCCTTACCCTTACCTGCAATATCGTAGGCCGTGCCATGATCGGGACTGGTTCTTGGCCTCGGCAAGCCGAGGGTCACATTGACCCCGGTGTCAAAATCCAACAACTTCAGCGGAATCAAGCCCTGATCGTGATACATGCAAAGCACCGCGTCATACTCTCCATCTGCGGCCGGGCGAAAAATGGTATCGGGAGGATGCGGTCCACTGTAAGAGACATTGTCTGCAAGCCCACGCAGCTCTTGCACCGCCGGCCCGATGATCTCTACCTCCTCTGAGCCGAAGGCCCCATTTTCCCCCGCATGGGGATTGAGGCCGCATACCGCAATGCGGGGCGAGGCAATGCCGCGATGCTTGCAAAAGCCGGCCAATAGTTTGCCTACCCGGACAATCTCTTCCCTGGTGAGCATGGCTGGCACTTCAGCAAGGGCCACATGAATGGTTACCAGACCCACCGTCAGGTTTTTCCCAGTCAGGCACATCGCGTGATTGTCACAGCCAAGCCTCTGGGCAAAAAACTCCGTCTGCCCGGGAAAATCAAAACCCGCCTCGTGCAATCCCTCCTTGCCGACAGGAGCCGTAACCACCGCATCAATGTCGCCACTCTCGAGCAGGGCAGCGGCTTGCTCAAGGGCATCCAGGGCAGCCCTTGCCGTCGTGGCATCAGGCTTACCGGGCACCGCCTTGATTTCCTCTCCGATCAAGCGGTAAGTGAACTCCCCTGAAAGCTCTCCAGAGGCAAGTGCGGCTGCCACGATCTCAGGACCAATACCCGCCTGGTCCCCCCGGGTGATGCCAACTGTCGCCTTGCTCGCTGCACTCATTTTGTGGGCGCATCATTCTACGGGATGAGCACAAGATCAACGAGAATAAGAGAAGGGTTGCATGTTCCGGGATCCAACGCATATAGTTGGGCTGTCGATTATGGTCACCCGAGGCACCAATCACCCGAAAAGCGACACCACCGGCAGCAGGCGGGACTATGCCGGGATTTTGCCCAAGAAGGGATGGCCGCGCAGGAACTACCACTTCCTTCGCCACCGTCTCCTGCCCCAGGTTTTCCAGAAACGCAACGGCTCGAGTCGTGAGCCCATCCCCCACCCTCCCGAGGCCGGCAAAATCAGAGTCACCTGGATTGGCCATGCCTCCTTTCTCATCCAGTTCCCTGACCACTCCGTCATCATTGACCCGAACTGGGCCAACTGGCACGGGGTCGTCAAACGCCAGCGGGCTCCCGGGCTCGATCTTGAGCTCATGCCCTTGGTCGATCTGGTCATGGTGACACACGCTCATTTCGATCACCTGCACAAAAAGAGCCTGAAAATTCTAGAATCCCACGAGGGCATTGTCGTCCCGAAAGGCAGCGGCCCCCTGGTGCACAAACTCGGTTTTCATAGCGTTCACGAAATGTCGGTATGGGATGAACTCACCTTTGAAGACCTCACCGTCACCCACACCCCCAGTCATCATTGGGGAGCACGCTACCTGCACGACACCCACCGCGATTACGGCGGTTACATGATCGCCTCGGGAGTCTGCAAAGTCTTCCACTGTGGTGACAGTGCCTACTTTGAGGGCTTCAAGGAAATCGGCAAGCACCACACCCCGGATGTGGCATTGATGCCCATCGGGGCGTATGATGCTCCGAGCGGGCGTGACGTGCACATGAACCCGGAGGAGGCGGTGCAGGCATTTATTGAAATGGAGGCCGGTATTCTCATCCCCATGCACTACGGCACCTTCCCACTGGGCAACGAGCCCTATCACGAGCCAGTCGAAAGACTCGTTTCCGAGGCGGAGCGCTTGGGGGTTGCAGATCGCGTGCTCGTACTGGAGGAAGGCGTGGGCGTGGAGGTGGAGTGCCTGGCAGAAACCAAAAGCTAGCCCAACGGACTAGTCTCCAGCCCTGCCGGCTCCCAGCCACCGTGTGACTGGCCTGCCTGTCAATGCGCTGCACTGTGCGGAGTAAATTCCCGTCTTGCAGTTTGTGAATATTTAAGTAATCTAAACTTTATTCCTTCCCAGCCCATTCGTCGGGCTCATGTCCAACATGAGATCAAGCAGACCATCCAGTGCCGGCAGGCAAAGGCGGGTGCGTAGCCGCAATAGTCGGCGCAGCGGCCGCCCCACGCTGCGCGAGGCCTTTCAAGGTGCGAATCTTCGCGCCAAGCAGCGTGCCAACAGACGTATGGGCAGGCGCCTTGGGCTGACATCTGTGCAAGCTGCCATCGCTGATACAGCGGGCCATGACATGATTCACTTGAACATTGGGCAGCGCATGGTGCGCTGGTTCATAGCACTCATGATCCTGCCTTTTTGTATTAGTATTACATGGGCCTTGTTCAGCGTCAGTGCGGAGCCCCTGTTCAGGGCCAGTGCCGACACCACTGCCACCTACTGGGGTCATTTGTCCGGGCATTGGGCAGCACTGAGTGCGAACTGGCTCGATCTGAGGCTTTGGGGTGACTTTCTCTCGGCGGCCATTACCAATGCCTCTGTTAACTTCCTCTACTTTGGCATTGGCTTCCTGCTCATGGTCGGCTGGTTCTTCACCGGTCTGCTCGAACGTCTCTTCCTTTACTTTTACGTCCTCGGCCACGAGCTCACCCACGCTCTCTTTGTCTACGCGTGTGGCGGCAAGGTGGGCGGCATTCACGTCACGGCTGACGGAGGTTACGTGATGACCAACAAGAGCAACGCCCTCATCGCCCTCTCTCCGTACTTTCTGCCATTCTGGTCGGCTGTGATCCTGGCACTCTCAAGCGTTATAGGGGTATTCTACAATCACCCCTATGAAGACCACGCGATCTACTTCCTCGTTGGATTTAGCTGGGCCTTCCACCTGCTGTGGACATTGTGGATGATCCCCCGGGATCAGCCCGACCTCAAAGAGAACGGAATAGTCTTCTCGCTAGCCATCATCTACCTGGCTAACGCCATTGTGATCTCATTGCTGCTGTGTCTGGCATCAGAAGACATCGGCTTCAAAAATCTTGGAATGGCGCTCTTAGAAACGAGCTTCAACATGGTAAATTTTGCGATTAACGCTGTAAATTAAGACAGCTTAACCACACGCAAACCAAAAATATCAAAAAAATGTGATTTTTTAGTTGCGCATCTCAAAAAAAGTCGTATGATCCAAACATCGCTTAGCAATAGGCGACATTTGGGGGGGAACAGCTCCGTCAGCAAAAGCCTTCGGGCCCAGTTGACGGGGCTGTCATTTTTTAGGCCTCTTGCAAAAAGCCACGCTCATGAAATACATGGCAATGCGCCCTCCCGGTCTCCCAATCTTGAGTGCCAGGGCTTAGACAAAACCACCCTCATCCTCGGGAACCGGAGGGATCAGGTCATCGCGCAACAACAAGCGCTCAATGGACAAGTCATCGAGAAGACTTTCCGAGGTTTGCTGGATGACAGCAGCGTAGGGCGTGACCCTGTCCACCTCGGCAATCGCGGCATGCACCATGGACGAGATAATATCTGCGTCGTATTTGTCTCGCTCAAAGAGATTGGTAATCCGGAACATCAGTTGCTCACGGTCTAAATCATACTCCAGACTTCCCAGAGTGAGCTTCTTGTTGGCCCTTGCAAGCAGCTCGAGGATGAATGGCTCATGCTCAACACCGACACTAAGCGGAGCCTCCCCCACAATGGACAAGGCATTGATCTGAGGGAAGGCCTGCGCATGGAGATGCACCTGGGTGTGATACGCTTCAAAGGCCGTGCGGATGACATCCTTGCCTTCGAGGTGTTCATACTGCCAGCCTTGCTGGCCAAAGGCGTCCATGACGGACTGAATCTGGATTGATGTCGGGCGCATATCTGGCGTTATTAGTTCCTGCTCAGGGCTCATTAGTCAATGCCCTAGCGTGACTAATGCCCTGGCCCCGGAATGACCTCAGCTCTGCTCGAGCTTTTGCTGCAACTCTTTGATCTGGTCGCGCAGGTGGGCAGCACGCTCGAACTCGAGCTTGGCTGCCGCCTCACGCATCTCCTCCTCCAGCTCGGAGATTACATTGACCACATTATAATCACTTTCGTCACTGGCAACCAGACCCTGATTGAGCTCATCGGCGGAGTTTTTGTGGGACTGGTGCTGACTCAGGCTTTCCTGAACGGCACGCACCACACTTTTTGGCGTGATCCCGTGCGCCTCATTGTGTGCCATCTGTCTGGCACGGCGATACTCGGTCACATTAATAAGCGTCTGGATCGAGTCCGTCACCTCATCGCAGAACACCACACACTCGCCGTCCACGTGGCGGGCTGCGCGACCTGCCGTCTGGATCAGGGATGTTTCATTGCGCAGAAAACCCTCTTTGTCCGCATCGAGAATGCAGACCAGTGATACCTCGGGAAGATCCAGCCCCTCACGCAGCAGATTAATCCCAACTAAAACATCAATTTCCGCAGCACGCAATGCACGCAGTATCTCGACCCTCTCGATGGCACTGACATCAGCATGGATGTAGCGCACTCTCAGCCCGGTCTCCTGAAGATACTCGGCGAGGTCTTCCGCTGTTTTCTTGGTCAGAGTGGTGACCAGCACGCGCTCGTTGCGCTCCACACGCTCGCGGCACATGTCGATGGTTTCATCAATTTGCCCTTTGAGCGGCTTGAGGGTGAGAACCGGATCAAGCAGACCGGTTGGGCGGATGATTTGCTCAACGACAAGATTGCTTCCCGGCGAATGCACATCGAAATCCATCACATCCTCATCGGCACCACTGGCATGGATGTTTTGACGGATTTTTTTCAGCGCCTGGGCAGCGGATAACTCACCTCGTTTCCACGGGATGAACTTCTTGTTGTCCGGCCTCGAATTGATGAACTCAAACGGCCCGGGTGTGGCTGATACGTAAACCCGCTGGTTGGTCATCTCCATGAACTCGGAGAACTTCAAGGGACGGTTATCCAGAGCGCTGGGCAGGCGGAAACCGTGCTCTACCAGTGTGGTCTTGCGGCTTCTATCCCCCTCATACATACCACCGACCTGTGGCACACTCACATGGCTCTCGTCCATGAGCAGCATGTAATCCTCGGGGAAAAAATCCAAAAGGGTATATGGCCGGGCACCCGCCTCCCGGCCAGTGAGGTGACGGGAGTAATTCTCAATGCCTTGGCAGAACCCCATTTCCTCCATCATCTCGATATCAAAATCCGTGCGCATGCGGATGCGCTGTGCCTCGATAAGCTTGCCCTGCTTCTCAAACCAATCCACCCGTTCCACGCACTCCGCCTTGATGGCGGTGATGGCCCGCTTGAGCTTTTCCTTTTCTGTGACGAACTGCTTGGCTGGGAAAAACGTGTGGCTGTCCAACGTATCGACCCGGTTTCCCGTGAGCACATCAATTTCTGAAATCCGCTCGACCTCATCACCAAAAAACTCCACCCGGATTGCCGTGTCCTCGAGATACGCGGGGTGCACCTCGACCACATCACCCCTGACCCTGAATTGCCCCCGGGAAAAAGCGATGTCGTTGCGCTCAAACATCAGGCTGACCAGACCGGCCAGAAAATCCTCCCTATCGAGCTCGTCTCCGGTTTTCACCGGCAGCATCATGTTCTGGTAATCCTCGGGGGAACCAAGACCATAGATACAAGATACGGAGGCGACCACAATGACGTCCTCGCGTGTGATCAGCGATCCCATCGTGCTGAGGCGCAGACGCTCGATCTCATCATTAATCGAGCTGTCCTTTTCAATATAGGTATCTGAACGTGGAATATAAGCCTCCGGCTGGTAGTAATCGAAGTAGGAGACAAAATACTCAACCGCGTTATCCGGGAAAAAATTCTTCAGCTCAGAGTAAAGCTGCGCTGCCAGGGTCTTGTTGTGGCTCATCACCAGCGTTGGCTTGCCAACTCGCTCAATGATGTTGGCCATGGAAAATGTTTTTCCAGAGCCCGTGACACCGAGCAGCGTCTGGTGTCTGTTGCCTGTCTCGAGGGACCTGACAAGCTTGTCGATTGCCGGCCCCTGGTCTCCTGAGGGCTGGTAATCACTATGGAGGGTAAAGGGCAAAAGGTCAGCTGGTGGTGAAGATAGCTAACCCCATAGCACAGGATTGCGTATTGAACAAATGCGGATATCGGCCCACAAAAGAGTAAGTCATGGCCAACAAAAACCAAACAGGTGCGGAAAAAATACGCCACCTTTTTCTGCCCCCCGGGCCGAGGCCCGTCGCGGAGCCCGAAAAGGAGCTACGCTTCACCCGCGGAGCCCAGGCCATCGTGTTTTACGTGCTCGCCTCACTCACCGTCTGTACCGGCATCGCCCTCATGATCCTCTCGACTCAAGACTGGGGCATGGATCAACCGCCGCTGAAGGCTTGGTGGTGGCTCATCATACCCAATGCCCTGATCGGTTTCTGGTTTCTCCGGCTCGGCATACGCTGCAGCCGGCATGCCTACATCATTCTCACCCCTCTCGGAGTCGAGATATTCCCCTTTTTCAAGCCCGGGAAGAACCTCAGGGTGATCTACTGGACAGAGGTTCATGATGCCGAGGTCAGGGACAGCCAGCTCATCCTGCATCTTTCGGAACAAAAGCAAAGAGGCGTCATCGCCTCACTTCAGCCAATCCCACACGGACAGAGGGATTTACTCAGGACCGCCATGAGAGGCATGATGGACAAGCGTCAGACCATCAGCCCCTGATGAGATGCGGCTGGCACAGGCTAGGCTGAGGACACAAAAAAAAGCAAACCACGCCGTTGACGTGGTTTGCTCAATGAAAATGACAACTGTGTCTGGAAGCCTGAAAACAGGCAGCAATGCACTAGTTGACGGCAACAGCATCAATACCGGACTCGCCAGTACGAATACGGATAGCCTCTTCAACTGGTGAGATGAATACTTTACCGTCACCGATCTTGCCGGTGTTGGCGCTCTTCACGATTGCTTCTGCAACACTTGAGGCGTCTGCATCGTCAACGATGATTTCGAGTTTCACCTTGGGAAGGAAGTCAACAGTGTATTCACTGCCGCGGTAGATCTCAGTATGTCCTTTTTGACGTCCGAATCCTTTGACTTCCGTCACGGTCATTCCTTGAACGCCCACATCGGAAAGAGACTCCTTAACTTCTTCAAGCTTGAAAGGTTTGATAATAGCTTCGATTTTTTTCATGATGGTCAGTGGTTGGTAATCTTGGGTTTGTAATTAAATACAAGCAGGCTCCGTGCCAACTTGAAAAGATATCTTACAAATTACCGGTTTTTTGCCCCTATTTTGCCGCTTTTTGGACATTGGGGCTCGTTTTTGTGGCAAATCGCCCACCAGGCAGCTGACTGACGAGACCCTGAATCTCAAGCTTGAGCAACTTGGCATTCACGTCTGGCAGTGACAGATTGGTTTCCCGCAGAATTTCATCCACCCGCAGGGCTCCTTCACCAAGAGCATCATGAATGGCTCGTTCTGCAGCGTCAAGCTCCGGAAACACCAATTCCGAACCCGCATCCTCCCCGCCTGTCGAGATTTCGCCTGCAAGTGGCAAAATGGAGAGATCCTCCACAATATCCTGCCCCCCCGTGACCAGTGTGGCACCCTCGCGGATCAGTGCGTTGCACCCTGCGGAGGATGGGCGATCGATTTGCCCGGGAACGGCGTAGACGGGCCTGCCCAATTCGCCAGCCAGATTTGCCGTAATCCTCGCTCCGGACCACTCCGGACACTCCACCACCACCACGGCACGCGACCACGCCGCCACAATGCGGTTGCGCATGGGGAAGGTTTTCTTGCTCGGTGGCATGTTAATGGGAAACTCGGATACAATGGCTCCGTGACCGGAGGCGATTTTTTCGGCCAGAGCCATGTTCTCCGGTGGATAGACATGCCCCAGACCGGAACCGATCACCGCCACCGTGCGCCCCTTTGCCGCTACCGCCCCCTCGTGAGCATGGGTATCTATCCCACGTGCCAGACCGGAAATAATCGTGAAACCACTGCTCGCCAGTTGAAATGCGAACTGACGCGCTGTCTGGACACCATAGTGGGATGTCTTGCGCGAGCCCACAATGGCCAGCGCGTGACTGTCACGAGACTTGAGGGCGCCCCAGACATAAAGTGCCAATGGTGGATCATAGCTCTCCCTGAGGGCATTGGGGTAGTCCTCGTCCTCCAGGGTCAGAATGGACAGGCCCCTCTGGCTGGCCTCCTCGAGCTCCGCAGCCAGGTCAATCCTGTTTTCCCAATCACAGATCAATTCCGCGGTATCGACCCCTATGCCATCCACCTCCATCAACCTGGCCTGCGACTGGCGCAGGATATCACTGGCACTTCCAAAGTGCTCCATTAGGCGGCGCACTCGCACCGGCCCTATCTTAGGCAACATATTCAGAGCGATCAGCGCTTCCCGAGCATTCATAGCTGCAATCTAACAGATCGATTCACCATGCCAAATCATAAATGGATAAAACCTCCAGCCCCTGCCGTCACCATAAAAAACCCCTGCCGCAGGTGACGGCAGAGGCTTTGGGAAAATCTGGAATTATCCAGTGGGCAATGCCCGATGCAAGCGCCCAGGTTAGGACTTGAGCTTGGGCTTGCCAGCGCGACGCACAGCGCCGAAGCGCTTCTGGAATTTGTCGATACGTCCCTCGGTGTCCACAAACTGCTTCTGACCGGTGAAGAACGGGTGCGTGTCGGATGTGACACCCATCGAAATGATGTAGTGGTCCACACCATCAATTTGCTCCACCTTGTCAGACTTGGCGGTAGAGCGCGTGATGAAACGCACACCAGAAGTCATGTCCTGGAATGCCACGGGATGATACTCGGGATGAAAATCTTTTTTCATAGTTGGTTTCGGTTACTGCCGCCACGTTTCCGACGCAGCGGGACGGGGAAAATGCACGGTTTAAGAGCAGTGTCAAGTCGTTACGTGCATTTTTGGCCATGACCAAACACGGGAGCCACCCATCAGAGCCCCCTATTTACCTGGAGCTCAGGTCTCTTTGGCATCCCAAAGCCCGTCCTCACATGGCGACGGCCGGGGCAAACACCGGCTCAATATTTCCAGAGCTCATACTTGTCCCATGATTCACTGGCGCGTTTGTTGCCATTCACATAGGACTTGCTGATCCATTTTTTTGCCAGCGGAGGGTTTTTCTCCACCCCTCGACCATGAAAATACGACTCTCCGAGCTCGTGCTGGGCCTTCGCCTGATTCTGGATGGCCGCTTTCTCAAACCACTTGAAAGCGTTCGCGGAGTCTTGCTTCGTGCCAATGCCCTGCTGGTAATAGACTCCCAAGCTGTATTGGGCCTCGGCGTGGCCTCCCTCTGCAGCCTGTCCAAACCATTTGAATGCACTGAAAGGATCTTTCAGCGTGCCCTCACCGTAGTGGTAACACAGCCCGAGACTATACTGGGCCTGTGCGTCCCCCTGCTGGGCGGCGATTTCGTAAAGCTCCAGTGCCACGTTGGGCACGAAGGTCTTCGATCCCAGGCGATCATCATGAATCGCGGGCAGCACGTCCCCACCTTCTCCAACACCCAGATCTCCGATCGAGGCTCCGATTTCCGGCTTTTTCTGCGTGGCGGGCATTCCGAGGCTATCGAGCTGACGTAAACGCTCCTCACGCTCCACGCGTTTGCCGCTATCCTGACTGGTAGGAAGCTCCATGTTTCTCTCGTCAGGGTCGGAATGCGTGTTGTCGGAATTCATGAAATAAAAGCTTATTGGGACACACTAATTCAAATGACCATGGAGCGCAACTCTCAAAGACCCGGATGGCATACATCACAGCACCGCACCAGAATACCATCACTGAGCGGCGGTCACGGCCAGCACCTTAGCTGCAATACTTATCGTCTCGGCAGGATACTGACCCAGAGTGAAATCATCAAAACTGATTTCACCATTTGCCTCGATAACATCCTCAAGAGTCATCTGGAGGGTCTCCCCCACCTTTGCATCTTCAATATCGAGGAAAGAGAACTCCACTTTGACCCCAGTCACTGGGTAAGCGTTGTGATTAGCCACCTTGAATTTGACCCGCATGTCCTCGACCACCTCCATGTCAATACTCTCCGGGGCATTCAGCCACAGAGGGGCACTGACCACGATTGATGCGGCCACCGGCTTGGGGATGATCTTTTTCTCTGGCGCCGCTTTTTTCTCCACGACAACCTCGACCTCTTTCTCAGCGGGCGTGTCATAGACCACATAGGCTAAAATTGCAGCAAGCATTACATAGCTGACAATGATACCGATCGTGTTGTTCTTGGGCTTCGGAATGTTCACCTGGGCATGATACTTGCGCATATCAGGATGCGTGCTGGAATCACGTTGCTCTTGCATGGCTTTTTCCTACCATAACTTGGGCTAATAACATCAATAAAAAAGCTCTCTGCTTATTCAGGGGATTACAGCTCCCGGGGCTCGACCATGTGGCCGTCCTGATAGTCAATTTTATACCACTCCTCCCCGTTCTCGTGCCATGAGGCTGCAGGGCCCTGCAGCTGACCGTCCACGTAATGGGTCTGGCTCCTCTTGCGCCCGTTTTTATACCACCATGTTTCCGGGCCGTGCTCCCGGTTATCTTTGAAATGCGTTTCCTTCCACTTCACCCCATCCTGATACCACCAGGTCTCAACCCCATGCTCCTTGCCATGCTGGTAAAATGTCTGCTGCGCCCGCTGCCCGGTTCGATACCAGCGAGCAGCAGGACCATGCAACCTGCCCTCCCGGTAGTGGGCGAGCCCGGCAAGCTTGCCGTTGGCATGCATTTGCTTCACCCAGCCCGTGTGGGGCACATCGAGATCCACCTCATAAACGAGCACCTCCCCCTCACTGAGCCGTCCGTGCAGCGCATCCCCGGGCAAGGCTGCCTGCACAATGCCCGCAAGCACCTCCGCATCGTCGAGGTTGATTCCACCAGCCATGCCTGATTCATCACCGGATTGCCCGGAGGCAGCCTCATCAGCCTCCTCGTCACAACACCCCGAGAGGAGCAAAACCAACATCAGCCATATAAGTGTTAGATGCCGCATAGGTGTTCTATGATTACACCTATCAGATCACATACCACAACCAAAAATCACAGCAATAACAAGCAATGGGAGCAGGGCAAACAGCTGGCCCTGATTAATTTGAATTGCCCCCCGGGATCTTGTTCCCCTCTTTGTGCTGACGATAGGAAAGCGTCTCCACCACCAGATACTTGCCGGTGACTTTCGCCATGGAGCCGGCAGAGTCTTTCCACTGGGTGTTGCTTATTTTCTTCCAGTCCTTCCCGTTGCCGGCCAGTAGCGCGACAATTTCAGCCTCCTCCAGCTTCCCGTAATCTGTCTTCGCGTATCGTATTCTCCCACATTTGGAATCGATGAGGTTGAGGCTCACCGAAAACCCGTGAAGCTTGTATGATAAATAAGTGATCCCCTCATGCACCAGGGGCTCCACAGTGACTTTGCCATACCTTTTGTCGCACTCCTCCCTGGACTCACCAATGCGGGCAAACCCTACACAGGGCAACAGGGCCATGATCAGTATCGCAATGGTCTTCATCACAAACGCATGCTCTCAAGGAGATGACGCAACATCAAGCATCCTTTGCATTCTGCAAAACCTCCAACAGGGCCAGAGCCACGGCCGCTGAGGATGCCGGGTTCTGCCCGGTGATGATCAGGCCATCGACTATGACCTTGGAAGACCAGTCCTCCCCCTTTTCATAAATGGCACCCGCGGCTGTGAGCGCATCCTCCAGTAGATAGGGAACCACTTCTGTCAGCCCGACAGCCGCCTCCTCCGAGTTGCTGAAGGCCGTGACTTCCTTACCTTTCACCAGCAGCTCCCCCGCCCCGTCCCTCGCACGCAAGAGTACAGCAGGGGCGTGGCAGACGGCGGCCACAGGTTTCCCGGCAGCGACGAAGCCCTCGATCAGCGCGATAGAGTCAGCATCAGCATGGAGATCCCACAACGGCCCATGACCACCGGGGTAAAACACAGCATCATAATCATCCGCCTTGAGCTCCGAGAGCTTCAGCGTATTGGCAAGCTCATCCTGGGCAGCAGCATCTGCATCAAAACGCCGCGTGTCCTCGGTCTGGAAATCCGGCTCGTGGCTTTTGGGGTCAAGGGGTGGCTGCCCCCCGCGCGGTGAAGCCAGAGTGATCTCAGCTCCCGCATCCTTGAGGCGATAGTAGGGACTGGCAAATTCCTCGAGCCAGAAGCCCGTCTTTTCCCCGGTGTCGCCGAGCTGATCGTGTGAAGTGAGAACAATGAGAACCTTCATGGATTTGATGATAGATGGTGAGACTTGTCGCCATGATGAGAAAACACAGCCACGGAGCCAAGCACGAAGCGCTCTTTTTCCTAGGGGCTCTTGCCTAGCAACACACCCGGCTGGGAATCGAGGCCGTCACCAGACCCTGTAACCCATTCTGGATCATATTTTTATTGCCAGCCATTGCCAGCATTCACTATAATAAAAAAGGGTAAGAATACATCCTAACAACAAGGAAGCCTTCCCCCTTTCTCACGGAGCGCGCACAGACCAACTACCATGACCGACCCAAACAGACCGCTCGAAAAGTACGATCATTTCTCACTGCCCAGCGTGCTGGATTTGAAGGCTGACCTCACGGACATCCTGGGCTACGCCCGCGCCGAGCCCATCTGGGCTGAGCTCAGTGAGGCATGCTCCATCACCTCAGAAGATTTTCTCACCGTGGACGAGCTGCGTAGCATTGCAGATTGGTGTGTTGACTCGGCTCCGGCCGTGAAAGCCTTTGGCTTCTCACTAAAACTCAAGGTAGACACCTTTTTGGCACTGGAAAAAGACAATGCATACAACCCGGATCGTCAAAACATCAGACAACTGCTCCACGATGAGAAGCGCTTGGAAACCATTGCCAAATTGGGCCTCTCAGAGAACGAGAAGGACCCCTTCCTGATGGGCATTGTTGAGGAAGCCAGCAAGAAACTGGATTTACCCATCAGTGTCGTGAGCATCCTTTTCAACAGCATGCAGTATTTTGCAGCGCATCACGGCCTGGACTCAGGCTGGATCGCCGATGCCTGCGCCACCGATGTGGAGTGGTCGTTTTGCCAGTATGTGCTGGACTCCAATAAAGTCCTTGAAGTGCAAGATGCCAAGAATGTGTCCTACCTCAAGAACTCACCCCTGGTAACCAATGATTCCATCGTTTGCTACCTCGGGGCCCCCCTTACCTTGAAAAACGGCGTCACCGTCGGCACCCTCTGCGTCATCGGCCACGAACCCCGCTCGTTCGATGCGACGGACAAAGTCCAGCTCCTCGAACTCGCCAGCCGCATCACCGACTACCTCAATGACAAACTCACCAAGGTCATGGAAGAGAAGGCCGAGGATGGTGAGTGAGTGGACTGTGGCAAATACCCCCGGCGAGAATCGAACTCACATCTAAGGTTTAGGAAACCCT
>JBNACB010000020.1:0-35853 GCA_049632765.1 Akkermansiaceae bacterium
CTTGAGGCAGGGGTCGATGAGCGCGGCCGCTTAAGTTCCTTACGAGTCGAATCCGAACACATAATACAAAAATATATAAAAATAATTAAGATTTATTATATAAATGACCTTCTTTGGTCGTGGGCACTGTTATTCCCATTCTTGGTGAGCTGGGCAACTTGTCTGTTTACAATATGCCGGTGATCCATTAGCACGTGGTCATGTCTGATTCACGTCGTCCCTATTCTTCACAGGTTTTTGATGGTCCGGATCGTGCGCCAAGCCGCGCGATGATGCATGCCGTAGGTTTTAAAAACGAGGATTTTGCCAAGCCCCAGGTGGGCGTTGCCTCAACTTGGAGTCAGGTGACACCCTGCAACATGCACATTGACCGATTGGCCCGGGAGTCCGCCAAGGGTGTGGATGCCGCCGGAGGTAAGTCCGTCATTTTTAACACTATCACCATTTCTGACGGTATTTCCATGGGGACTGAGGGTATGAAATACTCGCTTGTTTCCCGGGAGGTGATTGCTGATTCGATCGAAACCGTCGCGGGATGTGAAGGCATGGATGGTGTGGTTGCCATTGGGGGTTGTGACAAGAATATGCCGGCGTGCGTGATTGCACTTGCTCGCCTGAACCGCCCCGGGGTTTTTGTCTATGGGGGTACGATTCTGCCCGGTTGCGCCACAGTTCAGGGCGAAAAAAGAGATTTGGATGTTGTGTCAGTTTTTGAGGCAGTGGGTAAGCATGCGGCCGGTGAGTTTAGCGATGAGGATCTACGTATCGTAGAGGAGAATGCGATTCCTGGTGAGGGCTCCTGCGGTGGTATGTATACCGCCAACACCATGGCAACTGCTATTGAGGCTCTTGGGATGTCGCTTCCCAACAGCTCATCCCAGGATGCGGTGGGGGAGGACAAGATGCGTGATTGTTTCGATGCTGGAGCGGCAGTGCTCAATATGATGGACAAGGGCATTCGGCCACTCGATATCATGACTCGCAAGGCATTTGAAAACGCCATCACGGTGGTCATTGCACTTGGCGGTTCCACGAATGCTGTATTGCACCTGTTGGCGATGGCTCATGCATGCGGTGTAGAGCTCTCCATTGATGATTTTACCGAGATTGGCAAGCGGGTCCCGATGGTCGCCAACCTCAAGCCAAGTGGTAAATACGTGATGGCTGATCTGGTAAAGATTGGCGGCACAGTCCCGCTGATGAAAATTTTGCTTGAGGCTGGTCTTCTGCATGGCGACTGCCTCACGGTAACTGGCAAGACACTGGCTGAGAATCTTTCCAACTCGCCACTGGAATATCCCGAGGATCAGGACATTATCCGCCCGCTGGACAACCCGATCAAGAGAGACAGTCACTTGCGTATTCTTTACGGCAATCTCGCCCCTGAGGGCGCTGTAGCCAAAATCACTGGCAAAGAGGGTGATAGCTTCACCGGCAGTGCACGGGTCTTTGACTGCGAGGAGGATGCCATGACTGCCATTCTTGATGGCAAGATTGTAGATGGCGATGTGATTGTGATTCGCCGTGAGGGGCCGCAGGGTGGCCCTGGAATGAGGGAAATGCTGGGGCCAACAAGTGCCGTCATGGGCCGTGGTCTGGGCGACAAGGTCGCACTGATTACTGATGGCCGCTTTTCAGGTGGTAGCCATGGTTTTGTGGTGGGCCACATCACTCCAGAAGCGCATGTGGGTGGGCCCATCGGCCTGCTTGAGGAGGGAGACGAGATCACCATTGATGCGGTGAACAATGTCATCTCTGTCAACGTCAGTGACGAGGATCTGGAGGCGCGACGTGCTAAATGGCAACCTTATGAGCCTCGATACAAGCGGGGCGTTCTGGCCAAGTACGCGGCACATGTTACCTCGGCCTCGACGGGGGCTGTCACCGACAAATTTTAAGCTAACCTGCACTTACTTCTGCAGATAGGTCTTGGGTTTGTAGCAGAGTGAGAAGGGAATGAAGACGAGGGCGGTGATCAACATCAGCTTGGTGAAAAACCAGAAGTAGGCTGCCCCCTCAAGTTTGGTTTGTCCTCCGGCAAAGTAGCTTGTTTGCAGTGGCTGGCTATTGTGGTGTGTGGGCATCGTTTCCAGTATGCCCAGACGCAATTTTTCTCTTTGCAGCCATGTGCCATCCTCACCGGCAATGGTCTCCTTGACGGTGAGAATCACGCCAAGATCCCACATGGTTTTCGAGATTTGGTCAGGCCCATCGGAAGAGATGCGGGCAGAGTTGGAGCTGAGCAGGGTATAGCGTAGTGGCTTGCCCCAGGGGTCGTTAATCATAGCAAGTGCCTTGGCGCCGTTCGCTGTGCCGGGGAGTGATTTTTTAATCAGGTATATGTGTTGGATCGCAGCTGCGCTCTCCGTGAGTTGTTCGAGTACGGGGGAGGCGATCTCCCCGTTGGGGCTTAGGGTCAAGTCGTCCGCGGTATTGGGAAGAGCATCATAGCCATGGTGTAATTGCCCGGTCTCGAGTTTCACCTCGGGGATTTGGATGTAGGTGTTGATGATGCCTGTGAGAGCATTGCCCGCGAAGACGGAAAGCAAAAACAGGCTCATCACAAAGGATTTCATTTTGCGAGGTGCCTGGGTGTAGGCAAATTCCAGACATACAATGGAAATCAGGATCTCTGCAGAGGTGAAGATGAGATAGGCGAGCAGCTGCCACCAGACCGTGGGCGTATGACCATGGTCGATAGCTTCCTGCGCGAATGAAATAACCACGAAGGATAGAACCATCAGAAACAGTCCGGCGCCTATTTTGCGCAGGGGATTGAGGGGGATGATTTTTTCCACCGTGGGATAAATCCACCAGGAAAAAATGGGAATGAGTATCAGGATGAGAAAGGGGTTGGCGGCCTGAATCTGGGAGGGCAGGACTTCAAGTTCACGCCATGTTGGGGGCAGGAAGCTGAAATCAAGCAGGCGAAGGTCCATTTTTTGTGCCTGAAAAACCAGTGTGTTGGCAGTCTGGTCAAAGAGGCACCAGAATACGGCAACAAAGAGGAACAGGGGCGCGAGTTTGCCCACAGCGACAAGCCCGTCCCTGCTGAAGAGCTCCCGCCCAAAGGCTTTTCCATGAGGGGGTATATGCACAAATTTGTGACGCCCCATCCAGAAAGCGATGGTGGCAATCGCCATCAAAATACCGGGAATTCCAAATGCCCAGTGTGGTCCATACCACTTGAGTATATAGGGAATGGCCAGGTTGGAAATCACGGCACCAAAATTGATCGAGAGGTAGAAGAGGTTGAAAATTTTAGGGATCAGGTGCTGGTTGTTTTTGCCAAACTGATCGCCCACATGAGCTGATACGCAGGGCTTGATGCCTCCCGCACCTATGGCAATAAGTCCAAGACCGGCAAGCAGCCACAGCTGCACAATGCCAGCCATGCCCATCAGTGCCAGTGAGAGATGACCCAGGCAGTAGACAAGCGATAGGGTGACGATGGTCCGGTATTTGCCGAAAAAGATATCCGCGATCAAGGCCCCGAAGAGAGGAGTCAGGTATACCGCCGAGTTGAAAAAAGAAACATACGCGGTAGCCTTGGCTTCGCTCATGGACTCGCCCCCGAGCACACCAAGGTAGTTGGCAAGAAAAACAGCGAGGGCGGCTTTCATGCCATAAAATGAGAACCTTTCTGCAGCCTCATTAGAGATGATATAGGGTATGCCGCTGGGCATGCCGTTGGTCTCTGAAGGTCTGGATGGGTAGGGCATTTCAGGTGGTCTGGTTTTTAAGTATGCCGGGCAAGTCACCGATATGGTCAATGCTTGAGTCGGGCGTGTGGGCAAGGAGTTCAGCAATATCCTGGTATCCCCAGGTGACAGCAATAGACATCATGCCGGCGCGTTGTGCGGTGACAATATCCACGGTGGAGTCTCCAACAAAAGCGACATCAGCAGGAGATTGTTGAAGAAGTTTTGCCAGGTTGAGTGCGGCGCCTGGATCAGGTTTGGCAGGCACACCATCCTGCTGGCCGACAACAGCACTGAATGCGACTTCCGGGAAAATAAAGTCGGTCATCTGCTCACAGAAACCATGGGGCTTGTTGGAGAGAACGGCGATTTCCATGCCCTCATGGCTCAATTGCATCAAGGTCTCAGTGACTCCAGGAAATGCAGTCGTGCCCTCTTTCCAGGTATGCGCATAGGTTTCGCGCACAGCCTGAGTCAGTTGCAGGACCTGCTCATGATTGAAATGATCCGGAGCGGCCCGCTCGACGAGTTTTACGATACCGTTGCCAATGAAGGTGCGCACCCTGCTTTCCTCGTGGGTCGGCAGATCATGCCCCTTCAAGGTGTTGTTCAGGGCGGATGCGATACCCGGAAGGGAGTGAACCAGTGTTCCGTCCAAATCGAAAATGATTGCGCCTGTCACGGCGCTAGCATCCCGGGCATTTCTCAGGATATCAAGAGCTTAGCCGATAAAAAGTCAGCACAAGGAACCGCTGAGACCCTTCCTTGGTGGTGATTATTCTGCGGCTTTGTGGATGCGGATATCTGTTTGCGGGAAGGGGAATGAGATGCCTTCCTTGTCGAAGGTCTTTTTGACTTTCTCCGTTACGTCAAAGAAAACGCCCCAATAATCGCCGGAGTCTGTCCAGACACGCACCATGATGTTCACGGAGCTGTCTGCCAGTGCTTGCACCACAATGAGAGGCTCAGGGTCTTTGTCGACGCGCTCGTCAGCATTGATGATGTTTGCCAGCACCTCCTTGGCTTGATCAATGTCATCGTCGTAACTGATTCCAAAGGTGAAATCCACACGTCGCTTGTCCTCGGCGGAGTAGTTAATCAGGGAGCCGGTAGCCACGGGTCCGTTGGGGAGAATGATGCGTTTGTTGTCACCTGTGTTGATGATGGTGTTGAAAATCTGTATACTGCGCACTTTGCCGCTGTAACCCTGGGTCTCGATGAAATCGCCTACCTTGAATGGCTTGAGGATGAGTATGAGAATGCCTCCGGCAAAATTCTGGAGCGTGCCTGAGAGAGCCATGCCCACGGCCAGTCCGGCTGCACCAAGAATGGCGACAAAGGAAGTCATGGGGAAACCGGCGATGCTGGCACAGGTAATGATGAGGATCACCCTCAAGGACATGGAGACCAGACTGTGCACGAAAGTCTCCAAAGCCTCGTCGTAGTCGACTTTCTCGAACCACTTATCCAGCGCCTTGCAGAGGACATTGACGACTTTCCAGCCTATCCACAGGGTGACGATGGCAGTGATAAGTTTGACGCCGTATTGTGCCGAAAGCTGGGAAACCTGGTTGGTCAGTTGTTCGAAATCAATTTGCATGATGTATCGGTGTTATGGTTTTGAGTGAAAATGCGCAACATGAAACTGAGGCATATTGCCCTGAAGTTAAGCCGTGGCTCGACACCGGGTTTGTGGGCGCTAGAATCCGGTCATGCTTCCTGAGCTGATCACTGAGATCCCCGGCCCGCGCTCACGCTCGCTGGCTCAAGAACTCAAGCGTTATGAATGTCGTAACGTGACCTTCGTGGCGGATGACTGGCCCGTCTTTTGGAAGCGTGCAGACGGTGTTAATGTTTGGGATGAGGACGGCAATCGCTACATCGACATGACCTCTGCCTTTGGGGTTGCTGGCCTGGGTCACAGTTGGGCGGCAGGTGCGATGCGTGAGCAGTCTGAACAGCTGATCCATGGCATGGGGGATGTGCATCCGACAGCCCTGAAAGTGGAAGTTTGTAAACTCCTGTCCGCCATGACCTTTGAGCGTTGGAATCTCGGGTTGGCGAAGACCACTCTGAGTAATTCCGGTTTTGAGGCTGTGGAGACTGCTCTGAAAACGGCGGTGGTGGCCACGGGTAAAGCGGGACTGGTCAGCTTTAAAAACAGCTATCATGGCCTGGGTTATGGCGCTCTGCTGGGAACAGGTATTGAGAAGTTTCGGGCTCCTTTCGAGGGGCAGTTGGCCCCTGTGCGCTCGCAGCTGGATTTCCCCACCGACCAGGACGGAATGGATCGTCTGCATGATCAGCTGCAGCAGATCAATGTGCAACAAGTGGGAGCATTATTGGTCGAGCCTATTCAGGGCAGGGGTGGCAAGGTAGTACCCCCGGATGGTTTTCTGGCAACGCTACGTGCCTGGTGCGATGCAAACGATGTGGTGTTGATCTATGACGAGGTCTACAGTGGATTCAACCGCACCGGGAAGCTCTTTGCTTGTGATTGGGAGGGTGTGGCGCCGGATATCATCTGTCTGGGCAAGTCGCTGAGCGGTGGTTACCCGATTTCAGCCTGTGTTGGCAAAGCTGCGGTGATGGATGCATGGCCAGAGTCCCCGGGAGAGGCACTGCATACGAGTACTTTTCTGGGTAATCCAGTTGGATGCGCCATGGCCGTGGCATCCTTGCAAGAGCACCTATCAGGTGAGGTGAGGTCCAATGTGGAAATGAAGTCACAGCTACTGATGGAAACACTCAATGGATTGACCAGCCCTATGATCCATGAGGTCCGGGGCAGGGGGCTGATGCTCGGGGTGGAACTCAGGCATCAGGATGGTAGTGCTGCGGGCGATGTTGCCGGTTCACTTTTGACCGAGATGATGCGCCACGGAGTTTTCATGCTGGCAGATGGTGCCGAGGGTCATGTGCTGGCATTTACCCCGCCCTTTCACATCAGTGAGCAGGAGGTGGAATATGTCGCTGGGCACTTGCAGAGTGCTCTTGACCGTGAGGCCTCCCAAAGAGTACTAAAGTGAAGATGAGCGCGGACCCTGTGATCTGGTGTGACGGAGCATTAATTCCCTCCTGTGAATTTCGCATTTCCCCATTTGATTTGGGGCTGACAGTCGGTCTTGGGGTGTTTGAAACGATGGCTGCCTATGACGGCAAGGTTTTCGCATACAGCAAGCACCACAGCCGTTTGCTCCAGTCAGCGGAGATCACTGGTATCGATGTGCCTCAGCGGGGAGTCATGGAGGCTGCTGTGGCTGAGGTCCTCATGGCAAATGGCCTCGAAAATGGCCGGGCACGAGTGAGGCTCACTCTCACCGGAGGGGTGAACCCGCTCGTTGGAGGAAGTACGGCGGGTGCGGCGATCATCACTGCGGTCGCTGCGGATCCGGCTCCCCGAGACACAGTAGCCAGACTCGCGTGGGTTCCCCAGATTCTCAATGAGCGCGCCGCCTGCTCCGGAGTAAAATCGATCTCCTATGTGGAGCAGGTCCTGGCATTGCGTCACGCCCGCCTCATGGGGGCAGACGAAGCCCTGATACTCAACTCACGGGATCGTCTCGCGGAAGGCTCCATGTCGAACGTTTTTTTAGTCAAGGATGGTGTTGTGCGCACTCCATCTCTCGCCAGTGGTTGTCTGCCGGGGGTTACCCGGCAGCTGGTGATTACCTTGTGCAATGAGCTTGGCCTTGCACTCGAGCAGTGTGAGCTCGACAAGCAGGATGTGGATGATGCGCATGAAATATTTCTCACAAGCTCAATGCGCGAAATTCAGGGAGGCTGTCTGCTTGGTGCTGGACCACCCGTGGTGGGGGATGTCACCAAACAGCTTGCTCAAGCCTACGGTCAGCTTGTCAGAAAGGAGACGAGTTGATGGCCTTGTCGAGTTATACCATGCCTATTAGCAAGGCGGATGTGGAGGTGATACGGGCAATCCTTGAGGAGCGTGGATTTGAGATGAAGGACAAGGCCTACGCCTTTTTCTCCGGCAAGAAGGGAAAGCTTAATGTCACCGTCTATGAAAAAGGCCCCAAGGTTCTGGTCCAGGGGTCGGATACAGAGGATTTTGTGAAGTTCACGCTGGAACCCATGGTGCTTGGTGAAGCCAGGCTGGGTTATGAGGAGGTGCACGAGCCGGAGATGTTCGAGCCCCACTTTGGCATTGATGAGAGTGGCAAGGGCGATTTTTTCGGGCCCCTTGTCATTGCGGGCGTCTATACGGATGCCCAATCCACGAGAGCCCTCATGGATGCCGGTGTGATGGATAGTAAGCGCATTACCAGTGCTGCCAAGATTGCCAAACTGGCGGATGTCATCAGATCGACTCGTGGCATCGCCTACGAGGTGGTGAGCATCGGTCCCGAGCGCTACAATGAGATGTATGAATCGTATCGTAATTTGAACCGGCTGCTCGCCTGGGGGCATGCGCGAGTGATTCGCTCTCTGCTCGACAAGGTTCCTGATTGTCCACGTGCCTTGAGTGACCAGTTTGCCCGCAAGGATGTGTTGGAAAGAGAGCTCGGCCGCCATGATGTGAAGCTCAAGCTGCAACAGCGCACCAAGGGGGAGAGTGATGTGGCTGTGGCGGCGGCTTCCATTCTGGCACGGGAGCGCTTTGTCTCCTGGATCAATGCATCCACTGAAAAATCAGGCATTCAAATACCGCTGGGGGCGGGGCCACACGTCCTTCAAGCAGCACGCCAGCTCGTTGATGAACACGGCCCGGAGATGCTTCCGAAAGTGGCAAAGATGCACTTTAAAACGGCGAAGGAAGTGTAGTCTGGGCCGCCAGCCAGTCGATGCACTCATCAAGCAGGTTGGTGTCCATGGAGTGAACATCCTCGCCTTTGCCGAGGTCGCGTAGCAGTAGGATGGTGAGCTCACCACCAAGATGTTCCCGAAACTCCTCCAGTCCCAGAAAGACAGATCTTGTTCCGTCGGCCTCTCTCTTGTCCAAAGCTCCATGCCATGTGGGCAGACCAAGTTGTTTAAGCAGCCTTAAAACGCGCATGGCGGCAGTTTGCTCGAGGCGTCCTGTTTTCCATGAGTAGACCGTGTCGAGGGCCAAGCCCACGCTCACAGCATTGGCATGGCTGAGTTGGAAGTCGCACAATTGCTCCATTTTATGAGCTGCCCAGTGGCCAAAATCAAGTGGCCGACTGCTACCTGTCTCGTAGGGGTCACCACCATAGGCAATGTGTGCTGCGTGTAGTAGGGCAGAGCGTTCCACTGTTTCTTCCAAAATGTGCGGGTTGAGCTTGGCAAGCTGTTCTCCGTGCTCCTCAATCCAGCGATAGAAGGAAGCGTCTTTGACCAGTGCTACCTTGACTGCCTCCACAATACCCGAGCGGCGGTCGGCCTCCGGCTGGCCATGGAGGAAACTAAAATCATTGATGACGGCGTAGGGAACGGCGAATGTGCCCAGAAAGTTTTTTTTGCCGTAGGCATTGATGCCGTTTTTAACACCTACTCCACTGTCATCCTGCGCAAGCACGGTGGTGGGAAAGCGAACCAGGCGAATGCCCCTGTGGGCGGTGGCGGCGGCCAGACCAATGACGTCGAGATAGGCGCCGCCCCCGATGCAAAGAATGTAAGAATGACGATCAATGCCGGCCTCTTCGATGGTGTCCCAGGCATCTTGTAAAATGGAAGTGTCGCGTTTGCATTCCTCACCTGCCGTTTGAACGACCACACCCCGGGATACTATACCAGGCAAGCATTCCAGATATTCGGCAACCTGGGCCTTGAGCTCTGGAAATGCCTTGGCGACGCCATTATCGATGAAGGTCAAAACCTTGGCGTTGCCATCAGTGAGGAGTAAATCGGCCAGCTGACGATTGCCATGATCAAATGCATGGCGGGTGAAGCGAACACGGTGGGTGTTGCTTGTTCTGATTTCAAAATCCTTGCCATTCATGACGATAGATACGTGCTCGGGACTTCATATATTAACCTTAAATCATGAAAATGCGAGAATTACTCAGTCATGAGTCATGTAGAGGGGTATGAATATGTAAAAAAATCCGTGCATTTTGCTGCCGGCATGGTTTTTCTCTCTGCGACATGAGCGATATCGAAAACATCAACATCACCATCCATACCAGCAAGGGACCCATCAAGATTTCCATGTTTGCTGGAGATACGCAGGTGACCTGCGCCAGTTTCCTCAACCTTGCAAGCCGCGGGTTTTATGACGGCCTGACATTTCATCGCGTTATTGCCAACTTTATGATCCAAGGTGGAGATCCCACCGGAACGGGAATGGGAGGCCCCGGATACAAATTTGAATGCGAGTGCAAACCACACCTGAAGCACGACAAGGCAGGAATCCTTTCCATGGCCAATGCCGGCCCCAACACCAATGGGTCCCAGTTTTTCATCACCCACGGACCGACACCTCATCTCGACGGAAAGCACACCGTCTTTGGTGAAGTGACTGAGGGGCAGGACGTGGTGGATGCCATCAGCCAGGGCGACACGATCGAGTCCATCGAAATCCACGACAGCACGGATGCGTTGTTTGCGGCCCAGGCGGACCGTATCAAGGAGTGGATCGCTGGCTAGCCCGGCTGGGTTTTTCCATCCTCACTTTTTTGAGTCATGCTTTATCTTTTGTCACCAGCCAAAAGCCTCGATTATGAATCAGAGGTCCCTTCCGTGAGGGCAACGATGCCGAGATTTCTCGGGCACTCTGCCGAGTTGGCGGCTATTCTCAAGAGCATGAAGCCTGCAGAACTTGAGAGCCTCATGAGTGTCTCATCCAAGTTGGCCCAGCTCAATGCTGAGAGGTTTGATGACTGGCGTGAGGATTATAGTAAACCCGAGGCGCGTCAGGCCATTCTGGCATTCACTGGTGATGTTTACCAGGGTCTGGCTGTGGAAGAGTGGGACAAGGAGGACTTCTCCGAGGCGCAGAAAAGCATCCGCATTCTCTCGGGCCTATACGGTATTCTTCGCCCGCTTGACTTGATGCTTCCCTATCGGCTCGAGATGGGGACGAAGCTGGCCAATGCACGTGGATCCAATCTTTACCATTTTTGGGGCAGTCTGCTGACGGATAGCCTTAACAAGGAACTCAAAGGGGATGGTGATGCTGTAATCAATCTTGCCTCCAATGAGTATGCTTCAGCTGTCCAGATGCAGGACCTGAAATCTCCGGTTATCACCCCTGTGTTCAAGGACTGGAAAAACGGTCAGTACAAGATCATCTCATTTTACGCCAAGAAGGCCAGGGGCATGATGGCCTCATGGGCAATTCGCAAGCGTATTGAAAGCCCTGCTGGGTTAAAGCGCTTCAAGCAAGGTGGCTATAGTTACGACAAGTCGCAAAGCGATGATGTCAACTGGGTCTTTACGCGCAAGGCCTAGGAAGACTCAGGGGCTGGATGAGCTTGGCATGTGAGCTGACGCATTCGGCTATTCCAGCAAATCAGGATAGCAGCGCTTGGCCATGGTCTGGGTAAGCTCGGTGATTTCCGGGCTTGAGGCTACTTGGAGAGCCTGCTGGACCATTTTCGAACACTCTTCTTGAGATAGGCTTCGAATGGCTTTTTTAATACTGGGAAGCTGGTGGGATCCCACGGATAGCTCGTCAATACCAAGGCCCACGAGAATGGGGATGATCGTCAGGTCTCCGGCCATTTCGCCACAAATTCCGGTCCAGATTTTATGGTTTTTGGCAGCACGCACGGTGATGTCCATGAGGCGAATGACAGCAGGGTGGGTAGGCTTGTAGAGGTGGGCGACGTAGTTGTTGACCCGGTCCACTGCCACTGTGTACTGAATGAGGTCATTCGTGCCAATGGAGAAGAAGTCCACCTCCTGGGCGATCTCATTGGCCATCATGGCCGCCGAGGGTATTTCAATCATGACTCCCACTTCAATATTGGGGTCAAAGGGGATGTTTTCTTTGCGCAGCTCCTGCATGGCTGAGGCCAGGAGCTCTTTGGCTGCTCTGACTTCACGCAGGCCGGAGATCATGGGGAACATGATACCCAATTTACCGTGGGCACTTGCCCTGAGAATGGCACGCAGTTGTTCTTTGAAGAGAGCCTTGCGCGTGAGGGACACCCGGATGCCGCGCCAGCCGAGAAACGGGTTGGGCTCCGGCTGGGTGAGGGGCTCAGCAGTGATTTTATCGCCGCCGGCATCCAGTGTGCGGATGATTGTCTGATTGGGGTGCATCGCCTTGGCGACTTCCGTGTATACTTCTGCCTGGGTCATTTCATCAGGCATTTCACCACCATCGAGCAAGTAAAACTCAGTTCGGAACAATCCGACGCCCTCGGCACCCGACTCCTTGACCATGGGCAGTTCGTGGGTGAATTCGATATTCGCGGAGAGTGTGATGTGGTGGCCGTCTGTGGTGGTGGTCTCGGCCTCGCGGAGTGTCTCGAGTTTCTTGCGTGCGATTTTTCGCTTTTGCGCGCGCTTTTTGTATTCCCGGACGGTCTCCTTGGTCGGGTTGAGGATGAGCCGGCCGGTGTAGCCGTCCAGGATACTCTCAGAGAGGGTCTTGATGTCGATGATGGCGCCCTCAAGACCAACTACCGCTGGAATACCCATGGAGCGGGCCAGAATGACGGTATGAGAGTTGATGCTACCCTGCTCGGTGGCAAAGCCCAGGACATGATGGCGGTCCATCGAGGCTGTGTCACTGGGCGAAAGGTCGTAGGCCACCAGAATGTGATGGTGGTCGGGGCGTTCCATTGCCTCATGCTCCTCATCATGCTTGAAGTTGCGCACCACGCGTTGACACACGTCATCAATGTCGGCAGCACGTTCTCTCAGATAGGGGTCGTTGATTCTACGCATTGCCTCCAGAAAAGTCTGCATGACGGCATAAAAGGAATACTCGGCATTCTGCAGACGGTTCTCGATGGCGCTGTTGACCTTGGAAATAAGGGTCTTGTCTTCGAGAATGAGGAGGTGGGCATCAAAGATCTTACCGTGGTCATCACCGGAGAGTTGGTCGATGTGAGTACGGAGTCCGTCGAGCTCAACCTTGGTTTTGTCCAATGCCTCACGAAAGCGCTCTTGCTCACTGGAAATATGGTCGGATTTGATTTCGTAGACCTCCGGAGCACTAAAGCCGCGGGCATTCACATGCACAGGACCAAAAGCGATTCCCGGTGAGCCGGGAGTCCCTTGGATGACGATCTCTTTTTCAGTGCCTTGCATGCGCAGGCATGTTTGCACAGAACGGGGCTGCTGGTCAAAGCACAATCTGAGGCAGCTATCGGCAATGTGGTGACATTGCCGACACAAGCACGTGCCGCTTACTCCTCAAAATTCCTGGAAATCAGGCTGCCCAGTGCCTCGAGTGCAGAATCCGCGTCTTCACCACTGGTGGTGATTGTCAGCACCGAGCCATGTCCAGCTGCCAGCATCATGAGACCCATGATGGACTTGCCATCTGCCTGCTCATCGTCTTTCTCAACTTGAATATCACACGAGAACGTACTGGCAGTTTTGACAAACTGGGCGGCAGGACGAGCGTGAATTCCAAGCTTGTTGGTAACGGTAAATTCGCTGCTGGGCATATTTTGGTTGGGATGAGACAATAATCGTCGCAAGAGTCTAGAGGACTGAACTTCTGGGGGGAAGGGATTTTTTTAGGCAATTTATGGCCAGGCTACTGCACTAAATACCAAGGCCCGAGTTCTCATTAGCCATCTTATCCAATAACCTCTGGTTAAATTCGTTGGCCATGTCGTAACCAACGCTGCGGAGCTGGTGCTCCAGGCAAGTGATGGCCACCAGACGCGTCGTATCCCGACCTGGAGCCACGGGGATTTCCACATTGGTAATGGCCTGGTCGAGAACCCGGTAGGTTTTCCTGCTCACTCCCAGGCGATCAACATTGTTCATGTCACTGTAAGGCTTGAGTGTGATTACCAGATCAAGGCGTTTCTGGGCCCTGATACTTCCCAGGCCAAAGATGTTGGCAACGTTGACAATTCCGATACCGCGCATTTCGATGAAACCGCGGGCGAATTCCTTGGCGCTGGCCTCTATTTCGTTGCCGACCCTGCGTAAAATGACCATGTCATCAGCAACCAGGGCGCCTCCGCGCTCTAGCAGACCGATGGCAATTTCGCTTTTTCCAGTTCCGCTCTCGCCCGTAATCAAAACACCCACGCCCCTAAAATCCACCATGCAACCGTGCTTGGTGGTGGAGGGAGCAAAGTCGTTTTCAAGCAGCAAGGTGGCAGCATTGACGAATTTCATCGTCACCATGGGGGTGGTGAATACCGCGATTCCCGCCTGGTTGGCTACCTTGAGCAGCTCTGGACTCAGGGTTTTCTTTCTGGATGTGACAATACAGGGGATGTCTCGCTCGCAGATGGCGCTAAACCTCATGATGCGCTCTTCCTTGCTGCGCTTGTTGAGATAAGATTGCTCCGAATTGCCCAGAACTTGCACGCGCTTGTAGGCGAAATACGAGAGAAAGCCTGCAAGGGCCAGGCCCGGATGGTTGATAGTGGGCTCGATGATTTTGCGGTCAAAGCCAACAGCCTTGCCCTGAAGCTCGAGCTTGAGGCTCTCGCCATGTTTCTCAAAAAAGTCTCCAACTGTGAGATGCGAGATTCTTTTGCGTGATTGCTTTTTAGCCATATAACGTCCGTACGTTAACGAATTGCGGGCCACATTGCACGCATTCGTTGCATATTTGAGTGAATTTTTAAGCAGAGGGAATTCTTGAGTAAGAGCTTGGCCTTGTGTTATCAAAGGCATATGCCAACCACCTATGTTTCCGACGCTTTCAGGCGTCCTGCAGCCTCATCGAGAGTGGCGACAGATCTCAATCTTCCAGTACGTGGCAAATTGCGCAGCAAGATGATCATTGGTCGCCGTGAGTGGTTGGCTCTGCCGGAGCTGGGCATTGACATGCTGACTGCCAAGGTCGATACCGGAGCTTATACCTCGAGTCTCAATGCCACGGATGCAAAGACCTTCGAGCAAGATGGCCAGCAAATGGTAAGTTTTAAAACAACCAGTCATCACGGACAGGTGATTGTTTGCGAAGCCCCTTTGGTGGTCACAAAAAAAATCAGGAGTTCCACGGGCCAGCGCCAGAACAGGCTCATTATTAAGACATCGGTCAGATTGCCCGGAGGTTTTGAGTGGGAGGTGTTATTTAGTCTTGCAGATCGCTCTGTGATGAAGTGTCCTCTGCTCCTCGGTCGGCGTGCTCTGTCCGGTTATTTTGTTGTCGATACCCAAGCGTCACACTTGTTTGGAAACAGTATTTATTTCTCAGGAAAATCTCATCACCACCACGTATGAAAATAGCGATTCTATCCCGCAACGCAAATCTCTACTCTACCAAGAGCCTGAAGGACGCTGCCGAGCGTGCCGGTCATGAAGTGGATATCATTGATTACCTTCGCTGCCACATGAACATTGCATCCATGCGGCCAAGCATTTACCTGGGAGACAAGGAGCTGAAGGGCTACGATGCCATCATTCCCCGCATAGGAGCCTCAAGAACGTTTTTCGGTACGGCTGTTGTGCGCCAGTTTGAGATCATGGGTGTTTATTCTGTGAACGAGTCAGTGGCAATCTCCCGGTCCAGGGACAAACTGCGTAGCCTTCAGCTTCTGGCACGCAAGGGAATCGGTTTACCAGTAACGACCTTTGCCCATGATACCAAGGCCACGGGACATATGATCAAACTTTGTGGAGGGGCTCCCGTGGTAGTGAAACTTCTGGAGGGCACACAGGGGGTTGGTGTTGTTTTAGCGGAGACGTCCAAGGCGGCTGAGTCCGTCATCGAGGCTTTTCGTGGCCTGGATGCCAATATTCTGGCCCAAGAGTATATCAGGGAAGCTGGCGGGGCAGACATCCGCTGTCTGGTTGTTGGAGGCAAAGTGATTGCCTCAATGAAACGTCAGGGTAAGGAGGGCGATTTCCGCTCCAACCTGCATCGTGGAGGTAATGCCAGTGTGGTGAGAATTACCCCTGAAGAAAGATCCACGGCTGTGAGGGCAGCGAAGATCATGGGCCTGAGTATGGCCGGTGTTGATCTCCTGCGTTCCAACCATGGACCTGTAGTACTCGAAGTGAATTCCTCGCCCGGCCTAGAGGGTATTGAAACCGCAACTCAGAAGGATGTCGCTGGTGAGGTTATCAAGTTTATCGAGAAGAGTGTCGGCCGGGTCAGCACCCGGACCCGAGGCAAGGGCTAGCCGCGCAATATTCTACGTTGCTGGCGCGGCTCTCTGCAGAGCAAGTGCGGCGACAAAAAGCAGCAAGCAAAGGGCTGCGGCCACCGGTTCGATGAGAGCGAGGTAGGTAGCATCCAGCAGGCAAAACCCGGCTAGGGCTCTGGAGACAAAAAGCGGTTTTGAGTGCTTGAGCGCCTTGAGGCCATGGAATATCCAGAGATAGCAGAGGATTATGGTAAGTGCATAAACCATGAATTGGGTGGTGGTTGCCATAGGTGCCAGATAGATCATGCTCAGGGAGCTCGCCGGAACAATGAGCAGGCATATAGAGAGGATCCTCCTCGCATGAAATGCGCCCGGTTTGGATTCCGTTGAGGCAACCCAGCTTAGCAAGACCGTGTATGCGGCCACTGCGATAGCGGGGATGAAGATCCAGCTTTGGCCAGAATGGATAATCCAGCCGAGCCCCTCACTCGTGTCTGAGGTCTGGGTAAGATAGGTCTTGTGTGCAAACAGGATCGCCAGCACCACGAGCAGAAACCGGCACGAACCCATCATCGTGAGGGCTGCAACTTTGTTTCTTTTGTGCAGAAAGGCGTAGGCCATGACGAGGCCTGTCAGCAGGAGACCCCAGAGAATTTCCTCAGGCTGCAGGATGGATGTTCGTGCGGCAGCCGGGATGCTGAAATTATTTTCCTGAAATAATACCAGAAGGTGATTGGTGAATGAGAGTAGAATCAGCGCCAAGCCAAAGAGCAGATAGGATGCGCGTCTGATCCCATGGGGTGAGAGAATGCCACGTGGCAGAGGGCGTTCAGGTCTGTTTTTGAGGTCGAAGCGGTAGTCCACAGCATCGCCCAGCATACAGCCGGCAACGTAGATCATGCAGCATGGAAGCATCAGTATGAGCAGGGCGATGGGCCTGATATCCTGATCGGGCGTTTGCCATTGATGAGCGTAGAGAAGTGAGCTCGAAAGCCAGAAGCCGACAAGTACATTGCTACACACCGTGGGTAGATTGGCAATGCGCCCAGTGGCTAGCAGGGCGCGCATTTTTTCCCGGCGTGCTGACATGTCGCGAGACTACAGGGGCCCATCATGCAGACAAGCAATAAGACCAGTATGGAGGGTGGCATTGAGCTCCCACTGTGGGTAGCTCAGTCCAGCTCGGCCCTCGCCTTTTCAATGGTATCACTAAGCTCACCCCAGCGGGTGATGGCAGCCTCGAGTTTGTCGGAAATTGCTTCGTAAGCTGATGATGCTTGTTGCATCTTTTCAGCATCTGCAGCTGTCACCGGATCCGACATATGATCGGTGAGTGTTGCCTGTGCGGCCTCATATTCAGTGATCTTGTTCTCCAGCTCCTCAGACTCTTGCAGTAATGGCTTGAGAATGTTCGCGCGTTGTTGGCGACGGGCGGCCTCCAGCTTGCGTTGCTCCTTCCGGTTTCCTGTGCTGGGCTGTGAGGCTCCCTTCTGAGCAGTCTGGCTGATCCCAGAGCTGGATTTCTGCGCATTTTTTTCACGCTCAAGTTTCTCCAGATAGTAGGTGATATTGCCGGCAAACATCCGGGGTGGCTGGCCGTGGCGAAACTCGAGTGTCTTATCCACGATTGGGTCGAGGAAAGAGCGGTTATGGGAGACGATGAGGTAGGAACCCGGATAATCCCTCAGCGCATTCTGAAGCACCTCCTGAGACTGGATGTCGAGGTGGTTGGTGGGCTCGTCCAGGATTAGGAAATTAGCTGGTCTCAGAAGCATGCAGACCAGAGCGACCCGCGAGCGTTCACCACCTGAGAGCACTCCCACCTTCTTGAAGACGTCATCCCCTCGGAACAGAAAGCAGCCGAGCAAATTACGCGCGAGGGGAGCATTTTCGCGTGATGCGGCACGCTCGGCACATTCGAGAACCGTCACATCCGGATCGAGCTCATCCGCATGATTCTGCGAAAAAAACGAGGCAGCCGCCTTGTGTCCAAAATGGTGACTGCCGCTGTCTGGTTGCTCCTGGCCAGTGATGAGGCGGCAAAAGGTTGACTTGCCGGCCCCATTGGGTCCGACGATGGCAATGCGTTCTCCACGAGTGATCTCAATACTGAAATCATTGAATACAGTGACATCCCCACCAGCGCCACCAGCGCGGTGGTAGGTTTTGTTTGCGTTTTCGAGAACTGCCACGCTGTGGCCGGAGGCAGGTGGGTCAGGGAAGCGAAAACTCATCACGGCATCTTCCTGCTCGATCTCAATGAGCTCTATTTTTTCGAGTTGTTTGATCCGGGATTGCACCTGTTTAGCCTTGGTGGCCTTGGATCGGAACCGGTCGATGAATTCCTGTGCCTGTTTGATCTCACGCTGCTGGGCTTTGTATTGTTTAATGAGAATGTCCTTACGCAACTCGGATTCTTTCATGTAGAACGAGTAGTTGCCGGCGTATTCCTCAGCCCTTCCGTGATGAAATGCGATCGTGCGTGTAGTGAGCATATCGAGCAGGGCAAGATCGTGTGAGATGATGAGAATGGCACCTGGGTAGTTGATCAGGTAGGACTCCATCCATTTCTGGGAGTCGATATCGAGGTGGTTGGTGGGTTCATCGAGAAGCAGCACCTGCGGTTGCTGCAAGAGCAGCTTTGCCAGAGCGATACGCATCTGCCATCCCCCGGAAAACTCTCCGCAGTCCCGGTCAAAGTCGGAGCGTTTGAAGCCCAGGCCTGCGAGGACAGACTCTATTTTGGGTTTGATGGTTCCGGGGTTTGCAGCCTCTAGTTTTAATTCCAGATCACCAATGTCATGAAGGAGATCCGAATAGGGGGCTGATCGCGGATCGAGCTCATGGAGTTGATCCGAGAGCTCGTCTATTTTACGTTGCAGATTGCGTGCCTCGGCAAAGGCAGACTCGACCTCTTCCCAAAGGGTGATGCCTGCAATGTGAATGCCGTCCTGCGGCAGGTAGCCGACATCGCAATACTTGGGTTTGGCGATTTGACCACTGTTGGGTGTCAGAATGCCGGCAATGCATTTCATGAGGGTGGACTTACCTGCCCCGTTATGCCCGGCAAAGGCGATGCGCTCCTTGGCCAATACAGTGAAGGATAGATCTGAGAAGATCACCCTTGCTCCAAATTCCATGTGAAGATGTTGTATAGCCAGCATCGCGCGCAGACTTCTGCCAGATTCGTGCCGATTAACAATGGAAATTTTTGTGTTTGGGGGCTGCAATGATGGTTGTCAATCCAGTGATACTGGTTGAGAATGACCGCTATGAATGGGCTAAGTGAAATTACCAGTGCATTGATTGATCTGGCACTGCGTGAGGACGTGGGGGATGACATGCAGTCCGGGGATGTTACCTCGCACTATTTTGTGCCAGAGCAGCAGATGTCCCATGCTTTCATCCGGGCAAAGGCAGAAGGTGTTCTGGCAGGCATGCAAGTTGCCGTTGAGGTGTTTCACAGAGTCAACCCGGAGCTTGAGGTGACACAACTCAAGGCAGATGGAGACCAGCTTGCTCCCGGTGATCATGTCCTGAAGGTCAGCGGCCAGGCGCGATCCATCCTCACCGCAGAGAGAACCGCCTTGAATTTTTTGCAGCGTCTATCGGGTGTAGCCACCCAGACTCAGACCTATGTAGCCGAGACGCAGGGCACGCATGCCCGGATCCTGGATACACGGAAAACCACGCCAGGATGGCGAGCCTTGGAAAAAATGGCAGTCGTTGCCGGAGGGGGAAGTAATCACCGCATGGGTCTCTATGACCGCGCCATGGTGAAGGATAACCATTTGGTCGCCCAGCGAGAACTCGACAGCTTGCAAAGCGCGATAGATCGTTTGCTCGAGGAGCGAGGTGAAGTTGAGGTGGAGTTGGAGGCAGACACTCTGGAGCAGGTGCAGGATTTTCTGGGCCTTCGGGGGGTTCATTATATCCTGCTAGACAACATGGATCACGCGAGCATGAGGAAGGCTGTCGCCATGCGCAACGAGTGCGGCTCCACGGTCGCGCTGGAAGCAAGTGGTGGTGTAACACTGGAGACGGTTGCCGGCATTGCCGACACGGGAGTGGATTTTATTTCTGTGGGGGCACTCACACACTCTGCTGTAGCTTTGGATTTGTCGCTCGAATTTGAATGAAGCACGGAGGTTCAGGGCTTCGTGCGCTGTTCTGGGAATGCTCACATGACCAAGAAACCAGCATTCCACCGTGTGTGGAATAGAACTTGCCTGATGTGAATATGATCATAATGTTCATGTTATGTGTTTGAAGTGCTTCGGTATACAAGCGTGTGCATGGCTGCTCATGAGCGTGTCGTTGTATGCCGAGCCCGATGTTGAACGCCTGCAGCTACCAGCAGGACTTGTGGCAAAGCTCTCCTCGGATGATTTTTCAACGAGGAATAAGGCATATTCAGACCTTGAAGAGTGGTCGCTAGGGAATCTCACAGCATCTCCAGAGCTCTTATACAAGGCATGGAAAGCAAGCGATGACCCGGAGGTCCAGACACGCTGTTACAGCCTGATGCAAAAAGCCGCATTGCAAAGAAATTTTGGCAAAGGCAAAGGCTTTCTGGGAATCCAGATGATGGGTGTTGACCTGCCCGGCAAGGCCCCGGGACATCAGGCCGTCAGTGTTCAGCAAGTGCTTGATGACACGCCTGCACAGAGAGTGGGCCTCCGAGCAGGGGATTTGATTGTGGGAGTTGATGAGGTCAACCTTATGCCGGCAGATCCAGATGAGAGGCGGCAGTTTGGTGTCGGAATCGTCCAGTCTCATGCGGTCTCGAGATTCAGCACCTACATAAAATCCAGGCAGCCCGGCGAGAAGGTGACATTGCATCTTCTGCGAGGTGGTAAAGCTCTGGATATAGATGTGGCCCTCATGAAACTGCCACGGGAGAGTGATCCCGACTGGGGCAGACGTGAGCGCGAGGAGGCGCAATTTTTTCAGCAGTGGCTTGAGAACATGAAAAAGGGAGAACCCGCGTCTGGTTAGAGACAATCCATTCTGAGGAGCCTTTACTGGTTTCGATGTTATTTCATTTTTATTACGGTCCGAAGACATGGAAAATATAGAGGACAGGCACATCGATCATTGCAGCTCATGCGGTTGCAAGATGGATATTTCGTCCATGGAGCCATTCACCAATATCATGTGTCCGGAGTGCGGACAACACACGAGGGTGAAGTGTAAGCTGGGTAACTACGAATTGGTCAGCCGACACGCCGTCGGAGGCATGAGCAAGCTCTTCATCGCACGCGACCTGACTCTGGACCGTGAGGTGGCGATCAAAATTCTCAACGACGAGTATTGCCGTGACAGTCAGAGAATGAGGCAGTTTGAGCATGAAGCCCTCATTACCGCCGCCATCAGTCACCCTCATGTAGTCAGAGTTTTCACCGTGGGAAGGGCGTTTGGGCATTTTTACATCGCCATGGAGTTGGTACTCGGTGAGAGCCTCGAGCAGAGAATGGGGCGCTCAGTAGCCATGAGTGAGTCTGATATTTTGCCCCTGTGTGCTGAAATCATCTCAGGTTTGCAATCTGCGCAGGAGGCAGGTTTGATACACCGTGATATCAAGCCGGGTAATATTCTTCTCGACTCCAATGGTCATGCAAAGATTGTTGATTTTGGATTGGCGCTGGTGACCCATGGCGGTGTGGCCAAGGCTGAGGAAGTGTGGGCAACACCTTATTATGTGCCGCCCGAAGCACTCAGGGGAGAGCAAGAGGACTTTCGCAGTGATATGTATGCCTTGGGGGCCACCCTCTATCACGCGCTCTCCGGCAGGCCGCCGATACCTGAGCAGTCGAAGTCCACGCACGCCGTGCTCAGCAGCAAGGCGCATATTGCCCCGCTGGAAAAAATTGCCCCGTGGCTTAAGCCCGAGACATGCCAGCTGGTGGAGAAGGCGATGTCCTTCAACCGTGATGCTCGTTTCCAGTCATACAAGGAGATGGAGGAGGCGCGTGCGCTTGCCAACCATGCTATCGAGGAATTTGGTGCCGATGATCCCGAATACGTGAGCGAGGACATTTGTCCAGAGCAACGCGGAAAAATCATGATGGCTACGATCTGGGTCTGTGCTCTGAGCGTGCTCGTGCTTATTCTCAGCCTATGGGTGTTTAAGAGCAATAGCGGGAATGAGGACAAGAGTGAAGGGCCTGCTGAATTGATCGATGTTCGTGATGCAATGCTGGGTAATGACGCCAGCTACACTCCGGAGCTCGCAGAGGAAATCGGGAAGCTATTTCACCTGTCTCACCAGCACTTGGCTGAGGGCCGCTACATGGAGGCTAAGCGCATTTTTGAGAAATTGATGCGCGATGAACGGGTTGCCGAGCCAGCCTCATCCTGGGGAGGGGTCGAGGCAATCATCGCCGCTTGGCTGGACGGTGAGACGAGACAGGCGGAGTTGGCAGCCAAGGCATTGCTTGAGCACATTGAAAAGCAGGGGGAGTCCGCTGACAGCAGTGTTGCAATGTTAGCTGAACATTTGGCGGATCCTGCAGTTTCCGATCACTATAGAAAGAGGAATGATGAAATAACGATCCTCGAGCTCATGGCATTGGCACTGAAAAACTGGGAGCTGGGTGCCTGGGAGCATGCGATGCCGAACTTTGAAAAAGCGACCAACTGGGAGCTGCCGGGAGAAAGCCCACTTAAGGTCTATCATGACCTTGCGGGCAAATACCTGACTGATTATGCAAACTTGCAGATGCTTGAAGCCTTGCCTGAATCAGCGGATAAAAAACAAGTCGATCAGCATCTCGAGGTTTTGAAAAAGACAAAGAGCTCGCTCCAGACCAAGGGCAGGGCTGAATTTTATGTCAATGTCTGGCAATCAAGGGCGCATCGGCATTTGCAAAGCTTAGAGCGTGCTGCCCGCGAGGCTGCCTTGGCAAAAGCTCAGGAGCAGGCCCGTGCTCAGAAGGAGAAAACACCTTCCTATCGTGAGCAATTGGTCCTATTTCACAAGCTTGTGAGCCGTTCGAAATTCTCGGACGCCCACCAAGCGCTGCAACTATCCTCTGCGGAGCCATCAGAGCGCGCGCAGCAGAACGCTTGGCTGTATTTGGCCAAGTCAGCGCAATCTTTTCTCGTAGATCTCGAAAAGGCCGTGGCCAGAGAAGCGCTGCAAATAGAGGTCTTGGCCCTTAACGGAGCGAGTTATCATGAAATTCTCACGGCCACAGGGGAGGGATTAAAACTCAGGGATGATACAGGTGAGGTTTTTCTGGCATGGGGTGATATCGAGCCTGAGAGCATTCTTGGTATTTACCGCGAAATATTCGATCTCAATATCGAGACTCTCGATGGTCAACGGCTCACGGAGCATGCGATATGCTATGCATTGCTCATGAAGATGACAGACAAAGCCCAGCGTGCAGCGGCTGAGTTAGTCGAGGTGAATGACAATTTTAACAAGCGCTGGCAAAATACGGTGACTGCACTGGACTTGGTCGATTCACTGCCGCAGTAGCCGGCCCTGGGCATCCGGTGTTTTTGATCAATGCGTAGGGTGTCACGGAAACGCGTGGCGCAACTCGTCAGTATTGACCGCAGACAAGTGCGATAAATCGCAAGCCGGACTTGCTGAGGCTCGCATTTTTGCCGGTTCCGGTCACATAGCCCTTTGTGTGATATTCATGTCGTAATTGACACTCCTCTACCCAGCTGAGTGTAGGGCCTGCCACGGCTTTGTCGCTCGAGCCTATCGCAAGAGGAAAGCCAGAGGCGCTGAATGAGATCTCAACAGACGGCGAATTTTTCTGGTATGGTTCTCGAACCATCCATGGATAGCGTCGGGCAATTTCAGGGCTGCCTTTTTTGATCTGCTTGCGGGGGACCACCACTTTGTAGTGAATGGGTATCGAGGTCACAAACTCAGGAATGGTGAGCTGCTGATTGTTGTTTTTGGCGATCAGAAAAGTGGCGACGTCAAGGCCCGCAATGTTCATTCCGTTGTAATTGCCATGGTGATTGGTGTCAGGAAAGTATTTGTCGTGCCAGGGGGTGAAATTTGAAGAGAAGATCACGCCCAATTCAAGGTGTAGATGGGCACGTTCCCGGTTGATGCCATTCCCTGTGTAGCCGAGCTTTCCCAGAGTCTGCCCGATCATGATTTTCTGACCCTCCTTGACGGCGATGGAGGCGAGGTGGGCATAGAGGCTGTAAACGGGTCCCCCTTTCCATCTGTGCTCCACAACCACATATTTGCCATAACTGCTGTGGTGCGATGTCGCATTCACATAGACGACCTCGCCCGATGCCATGGCGTTGACGTCATCAAGTGGCCTTCCATAGCCGTCTCGTTTGATCGGTTTGATATCGATGCCTTCATGGAATTTGGTGCAGATGACGCCTTCTGCTGTGCGCTTCATGCTGCGCACAAAGCCGTATTGGCCACCTGTCCAGGGCCGTGATTCCTGCTGCTCGAAATTACGGTAGACATACATGTAGAAATTTTCTTCATCCCCTTTGAGAAGGTAGTCGTTGATGGTCGGCAATGCCACCCTCTCATCATGCTGGTCAGCATGCAGCAGGTTTGAAATTGCAAGCCAATGGCCGATCGCAGCAAAGGCGAATAGCCTGATTGTTGAAAAGCCGGAAATGTTGGCACTAAAGCGCATGATGCTTAGAGCTCGTGATAAGCACGGCAAACACCCATGGGGCTCAATTGTTTTTTGACTCTTTTTTGAGTTTCTTTAGCCGAGCTTTCCATGCTTTGGTGTCCTCCCCAATGCGCGGTGCGATATGATCGTAGAGCTTGATTTCTTGCTCGGTAATACCACTCCACACAACCAGGATTCCATCAGTCACCGGTTTATCAATGCGCACCACGCCAATGGGCTGGCCATTGACTAGGGAGAGCAGTAGTTTGCTTTGGTTCATCGTGGTCACCTCATTGAGGCGCCTTGTGCCCTGTTCATCGAGTTTGAATACCAGCCCGTAGCTGCGCTCGTCATCAGCGGGAAAGGGGCTGAAGGATTGAATGTTTTTTGAGCTGATTTCGGGGACCTTGCGAAAGTATCTCTCACCAGCGAGGGTGTTGAAGGCGCGGGCAAATTGAGGTGCCTCGGCGACTGACCCTTCAAGGTGAAACGTGATCGATGCGGGGGGGGATTTTTTGCCGCCTGCCTGGGCAGTTGATACGAGTATCAGAAGAGAGCAAAGGTATGAAGAGAACCTCAATACGTTCATAAATGGGAGACTGGGTGCTACCTGAACGTTCTGGAAGAAAAAAATAGTGGCAAAGTGACTGATTGTGCATGGATACAAAAAACCCTGATGGCGAGCCATCAGGGTTTTTTTAGATTCTTCCCGCAGGGGGGACAGTGGAAGAATCAAAATCTATGCGTTGCGACGTCTGAATAAGATCATGCTGAGGCCAATCGCACCAAGTGCAGCACTGCTTGGCTCGGGAACGATGTTCCACTGGACATACTCCAGTCCAACACCATCTGCGCCCTGGTATTCACCACCCGGAAAGTAAGATAAATCAATGGAGACAGCAGTGTATTCCTGACCCTCTACCACCTTCTCAAAAATACCGGTGTCGAAAGGATCTGCACTGACTCCGGCAAAACCGGCCTGGACGTCTGTAACTGGAGCGCCTTTGAAAATCACGGTGACTGTCTCACCCGTCTCCATTTCGAGGGAGTTGATGGATCCTGCTCCGTCGGAGTAGGTTGTTCCGATCACCAAATCCCCATCTGCGGTTGCAGATGCAGTGGAATCGTTTTGGAATGTGACGTAGCCATAACCGTCTACGTAAACATCCAGCGAGGATCCAGAGGTGATTGTATCACCCACACTGAAAGCTCCAGTGGGAATGAGGGCGTTGAAGTCGATGACGAAGGCCTGTGAAGTGGCCATGGCAGCAAATGAAAACGCTGCCACAAGGGTGGATTTAAGTTTCATTGGGGTGGGGTAAACGGGGTTGGGTGTTTATCGTTTGATGGGGAATAAAAACTGCGAGTCGATGGCCTTGTCGGTGAACCTCGTAGTTTTTAAAAACTTGGGGATGTTCGTGAGAACGACCTCATGGAATTGAAAAAAACACCCGCGCTCAACTATGTTTGGAGCGTGAATTTCATGGGTCTCAAACTTCTACTAAACCTATTAACTAAGTAGAATTAAGTAGATAACACCAAGGCCCCTTAAGTAGTAAAAATGCAAATATTAGGATATGTGAACTTCCAAGATAAGGCTAACAAACGGATGACGAAAAAAATTGTTAGTCTTCTTCCGAAGTTGTTTAATATCTCTTATCTAATTGGCATTTTCTGTTCATGGAGGGGTGCGTTTACCGCTGTAAAACCTCTCCGATGCACTTTCATTGACAAGCACCTGGCCTCTTTAAAAAAGCGGAAAACAGTCCGCGCCGGAAGCATCCCGCGGAGAGAAATCTAATATGGCTGCGCATCATGTTAGATGACGCGTCCGAGTGACAGGACTGGAGAGGATATTTGATTATCCACTGTCACGTGCATCGAGCACATTGTCGTGGAGTTTGATTGCCTCGCCGCCGAGAATGGCTGCGGTGCCTAGCAATGTTTCCTCCGTGACAGTCCGGGGCACTTGTGCCGCGGGACGGGCAAGCCCGAGAATGAGTTGACCATAGTTCTGCGCGCCGCCGATGTGCTGCAGAAGTTTGAAGGCAATGTGGCCAGCATCGAGATTGGGATAGACGAGTACGTCCGCAGATTGGTGGGCCTTGGCATCGGGGGTTTTGATCTCCGCTGCGGAGGCATCCAGGGCCACGTCAATTTGAACCTCACCAGTGATTTCCATGTCGAGACGATCCTTGGCGATCATCTTTTTGGCGAGTACTGTGGCGGCAGCCATTTTTTCCGGCGATTTGGAAGGGGCGCTGCCGTGGGTGGAGTAACTAAGCATCGCAATACGAGGTGTTCGCCCCAGAAAATGCCCGGCTAATTTTCCTGTTTCAATCGCGATGGAGGCCAGTTGCTTGACATCTGGGTCGGGAATCACGCCGCAGTCTGCCATGAACAGTATACCGTCATGTCCGAAATGCTTCAGATGAGGTGCAACCATGATCATCGCGCCGAAAACACGCGGGACTTCCGGCACGGGCTTGATCATGTTGATGGCAGCTCGAAAAACAGTCGCGGGCAGCGACTGGTTTCCGGCGATCATGCCGTCTGCGTGCCCGTATTGAACCATCATGGCGCCGAAGTTTTGTGGGCGGGCCATGATCTCCTCAGGGTTGAGGATGTCGCGGCCCTGGAAGCGACGGGTTTTTTTGAGCCGGTGGCAAAAGAGCTCGAGGTCGGATGCCTGCCGGGGGTCGATGACACTGACGAAGTTCATCGAGATGGATTCCTCGGCAGCCATTTGGTGGATCTTCTCGCGGTTGCCCAAGAGAATAGGGACTCCGATCTCCATGGCGACCATGCGTTGGGCTACACGTAAAACACGGATGTCTTCACCATCTGTAAAAACAATGCGTTTGGGCTGACGCTTGAGCTTGCTGAAGAGCATGCTCGTGAGTGCATTGGGTTGCTGAAAGTGGGTGTCCGCGGACATGAGGGGCTTGGTCGGGTGGAGAGTGCAGGGGTGAAAGTCGACGTTTGAGTGTGTGGCAGGCAAACAAGACTTGATCAAAAATGTTCCTGTCAGGGCATGGAGCAAGAAGCAGGCCGATGCAAGGGCGAAGTCGTGACGCAGTATGTGAACGCGGGAGGTCGTTCAGGCTGAGTAATTCAGTTTTGAACCATGTGTTGGCATGTATGGGATGAAGCCGATTTTTTAATTTGGTTTTCTTAACAAAAGAGGTAAGATTCAACCGAGCGTCATGCTCTGCAATCACCCGCCTTTACCATTGCAAAGAAAAAGAGAGAGTAGGCCGAGATCCTCCCGGCACCATGGTTATAACAAGGTCATGGCTCGCACTGAGCGCATGAATGCCAGTGTGCGCCTGGCATTCTGTTTGCTCGTGTTCATGGGATCCCTTGCTTTTCTGGTGACGGTATGGCGGCCATACAGCAATCTTGGTGAGAGCAATTCTGAGCGGGAGGAGGCCATGCATAAGCTGGCCAATGTAGAAAAAGTTCATGAGCAAAAACGGCACGAGCTCGATTTGCTGAGATACAACAGCGACTACCGCGAGCTTCGAGCGCGTGACATGGAAAACCGCTCCATGCCCGGTGAGCAAATATTCCGGATTAAACGATGAGTAGCACGGTGTGAGCTGGCTGGCCCGTTGTTCCCCGAAATAGCCCGGCAGAGCTCTGAGATTGGCGCTTGCACTTGCCATGCGGCCGGCTAACTTTCAAATTCATTGATCGACCTCAACATCAGGCTCATGCGATTTTCGAATGTTTCCCCGTCCCACTTTTCCCAATCCGCTTTGTGTAGCCGGGTAATTTTGTGCGCGTTCTCTCTTCTTGTGCTTTCCCATGCACCCGTGGCTGCAGAGTCTGAAGTGCCTCAGGTTCTTGCAGCATACTTCGACAAGGAGAAAACCATTGCTGGCGAAGTGGGGGCGATCATGCCGCCTGAGGAAATTAATAAGTATATTGCCAAGGTGCAGACTGCGGCCAAGGAGAATCCCGAATGGTATGCGGAATTTTCCAAGGAGGCGAAACCTGGAATCCCACTGCCGTGGCATCAAAACCTGGGGCTCAGCAAGGAGGAATATGAGGACTACCTCAAACTATGGGATCAGAGGCAATTCAAGACCAGGCAGCAGGTGGTAATCCGCCTTGAGGAACCCAAGCCGGGTGAGTGGATGATCCGTGTGAGCGGCGTTGGTATGACGATCTCCCTGCTGCGATTCAATCCTGAGACGGGCAATTTCAAATCCCCCAACGGGGAGCTCAAGCGTATCGCTGACATTGATGCTGAGGAGCGCAGTATTCTGGGTGCATGGACGGGTCAGGAGTGGCGCTATGAAAACAAGAGTGAATTTATTTCCACGAGAGAAAATCTGGCGCTAGGAACTTACAAAGATGGAGAACATTGCCTGTTAATTTATCGACTTCAGGAGAGCACGTCCGGAAGACGCCTTGCAGACAAGAGTTTGGTGATCCGCTTTGCTCCTCCCAATCGGTAAATGATGGCTTCGGATGATGGTGGCGGCAAGTTGTCCCTGACATGGCCAGCCAGGGCGTCTCGCCTTTGCCGGCGAACGTTGATTGTCTTGGCAATCATACTACTGACCGGCTTCATTGGTTCTAATCTGTATCTTCTGTCCCCGTGGGGAAGGGGTATGGCTGAGAGGGAACTGAGCCAACGCACGGGGCTTGAGTGGGAAGTCGGGTCAATGACCTGGTCACCATGGAATGGGTTCTCGCTCAGAAGCAGCCGTGTTATCGTGCCGGGTGAGTCAGCCCAACCCGTTGCCACGATCACCCGGATCAGCATCCAGCCATATTGGAATGCGCTATTCAGAGGGAAGTTGAGCCTGCGCGAGCTGACCATTGTTGAGCCGGACATTGAGCTGCCTCTCGAGTTGCTTGCCGCACTTCCTGCCCCCAGAGAGATCAAGGACAGGCTGCCGCCTGAGCCCCCGGCCCTGGCTGCTGCCCAACCTCAAGCGAGTCCCGCGACTCCGGCCCCGGCGGCGAGCCTTGCCGATTATGCTCAGGTGGGAAAGACGCCGGTTCTGGGCTCTCAGATCCTTGGTCAGCAAAAGCAAGCCCTCGATAAGCCTGCACCCGTTGCCGCCAAGCGTCCTGCACCCGGTTTGCCCGCGCGTATACGTATCCAGGATGCCAGCATACGCCTGTATTCTGTTTCCAGGGAAATGGACCTATGCACTGTGCAGTCGTTCTCACTGAATCTGCCGGTTTCGGGCGAAGATGACGGAGGCTACCTCGAGGTGGCAGGTATAGAGGTCTCAGGTGTGGGCACTGTGCCTGACTTCAAGCAGGAGGTGGCGTGGAAGAGGCCAAGGCTGGAAGTCGAGGAGAGGGAGATCGATCTGGGTGGACTCAAGCTGGTCATACGTGTGCAGCTGGGAATTCAAAACAGCAAAAATCCACTGCCCTTCCTCATCGATATGGCGATCAAGCCTCAGCAAGTCGAGCAGCTTGCTTCCTTGGAGCAGAAGTCGATGCACGTGAGTGCCGGGCTGCTGGCAGGACGTTTCAGGATGCTTGGCATACTGGGTAATCCACTTACATGGCGGGCAGAGGCGCTTCTGGTAGGTGAGCGTGTAACCGTGCAGCCGGGCCGTGGGCGACCCCGGGTCACCTTTGATGCAATGTATTTTCCTGTAGTTCTTCACCAGGGCAAATTGCACTTGGTAGGCTACAAGATGCTGGGTGAGGATCTCTCGATACTTGGCAACGGCCGGCTTTCGATGCGTGGAGGCCTTGTCAGTGTCACCCGGCTGGTGGCTTCCCCTGAGGTCGCTGAAGCTTTGGAAAAAAGTTTAAGGCGGGCGGGAATGTCGGACAGCTGGTGGTGGTATGATATGGGGACTCCTGATCGCAAGGTAAGAGACCTCGTTGTCAGTGGCAGCATTCTTGAGCCTGTGATTGATGCCGGGCCGCAACACGCCGCCATGCCACTGCGCCAATTGATCCGTCTGATTATGCAGCCAGAGGAAAAGCAGCAAGCAGATGGCCCGCTCATCATGCCACAACCGGGGGGAGCGCCATTGCCTCCTGAAACAAAGAATCTGGACTCATGAGAATCATCAGTGGCATTGCCGGGAGTCGTAAAATCCGGGTTCCGGGGGCTGTCGCCCGTCCCAGTACGGATCGCTTGCGCGAGGCCTTGTTTTCGATTCTTGGGCCGCGGGTGCAGGATGCCCGCGTGCTCGATCTTTTTGCTGGTTCCGGGGCCCTGGGTCTGGAGAGTTTGAGCCGCGGGGCCAGATCCTGCGTGTTTGTTGATGACAGCAAACAGTCCCAACAAGTCATCGCCGGCAACCTGAAGGATCTGGAGCTTACTGGTGGCAGAGTGCATGCGGGCGATGTGTTCAGGATGTTGAGCAATGAGCCTGGTCAGTATGAGCTGGTTTTTGCCGACCCGCCCTATTGCAAGAGCCCGGGTGAGGTCGATTACGTTGAGCAGTTACTCGTTGATCCAAGCCTGCCGCAGCGCTTGTCAGCAGGGGGGCTGCTTGTCATTGAAGATGCTGGAGGAAACCAGCGTGATGCCTATGAGGGCTGGGACATGATCGACAAGAGGTCTTACGGAGGCTCTGCAATTCTATTTTACCAAGCGCAGACAAATCGCTAGAGTGCCCACCGATGTCCCGTTCCCTGGTTCTGATCATATACAACCTGCTCTTGCCGGTGTTTTTCATTGTGGCTTTCCCTGCGTGGTTGCTCAAAATGTGGAAGCGCGGAGGTTATGGTAGTGGTCTGTTAGAACGTTTTGGTAAATTCAGCACCGAGTCATCGTCGGAGCCCCGTGACGTGGTCTACCTGCACGCGGTGTCCGTGGGGGAGGTGTTTATTGCTCTTAAGCTCATTAACCAGTGGTCGCAAAAAGAGCCTGACCTCAAGTTCGTATTAGCTGCGACCACCTCCACTGGACATGCCGTAGCCCGCGAGAATGCGCCGGATGCCGTGCGGGTCATCTACAGTCCGCTCGATTTCGGCTGGATCGTGCGTTCAGTCATGCGGCGTTTTGGGCCGAGGCAGTTGGTTCTCATCGAGGCTGAGGTATGGCCAAATCTTGTCAACACGGTACGGCGCATGGGTATCCCCCTGGCGATGGTCAACGCGCGCTTGTCGAGACGTTCCGAAAAGCGATTCATGAAATACCGTGCATGGGTGCAGCCTTGGTTTGAGATGCTGGATTTGGTCTGCGTGCAAGATGAGGGTGATGCCAAGCGCTTTGAAGCTCTCGGCATACCTGCAGCCAACATTCATGTGACCGGCAGTATCAAGTTTGATCCCGCGGGAGGAAAGGCTCCATCCAGGAGGGCTGAGTTCCAGACGATATTAGATGATTTTGCCCATGATGCTGGGGTCGCTCGCCCGGTTGTGCTCATAGCCAGCAGTCACGCTGGTGAGGAAAAATTGATTGCCGACGCCCTGCTGAAATCCGGCAGCGATGCTTTGCTTGTGGTGGTTCCTCGACATGCGGAGAGGCGCTCTGAGGTAGTTGCTGAGCTCGAGTCATCCGGATTTGAGGTCGTGCTGCGCAGTCAATACCATGCTCCCCGTGATGACTCAAAGGCATGCCTCGTCATTGATGTAACGGGAGAGTTGTGTGACTGGACGGCACATGCCGATATAGTGGTGATTGGTAAAAGCTGGTTGGCGCAAGGGGGGCAAAACCCGGCCGAGGCCATCATGGCAGGAGTGCCCGTCATCACCGGACCACACATGGGGAACTTTGAACCTCTGGTAACTGCCTTGCATGATGCGGAGGCCATCACCATGCTCTCGGACCCAGCCGGGCTTGCATCATCCATCAAGGAGGTGTTAGAACATCCGGAGCTCGCCGGGGAGATGAGCCGAAGAGCATTGGATGTCCTGACAAGTCACAAAAAAGCGGTTCAAAAAACCATCCAACTTCTTGATATGAATGCTTCCGTTTCGCAAGGGAACATGCAAAAGTATCACCAGGATCATGAGTAAAAAAGGATCAACGCCCGACAAAGGTGAGCCCACACCAGACCTCAGTGCACTGGACTTCGGTCCCGCATGGGCGCGTCCCGATCAGGGAGGCAAGGCTCGCCCTGCAGGCAAGGGCAAGCCGAATGCCGGTAAGCCCTCCAGACCCTCCGCTCCATCGCGAGGAAAACAGGGTGGGCATTCAGGTAAGGGGCGCGGAGGTGCTTCAGGGAGGCATGACAGGCATGATAGACATGGTGAATCCGGTGGAGATCGCCGTGGAGGGCAGCACAAGGGACGTGGGCGCAAGGATTTTGTCAAAGGAGGTCGCGAGCGCAAGCAGGTGCCCCCTCCCGAGGGTGTGACCGCGAGAATCATGCCCATTGAGGAGGGTCTTGATGCAATGGCCAAACAAATATCAGCCACGGGAAGGACGCATTCTGTCTTTGATCTCGCGTGGCTGGTTCTGGGTGCATTGGACCGCTTCCACGTCATCTTTGAGAGTGATGACCAGCCGCTCTACCGGAGTGAAAGCGATCACTCTGTCTGGCAGGGCAAGAAAGAATGCATGGCGCACTTCTGGTCCTCCGGCCTGATTCATCGCTATTACGATGAGGATATCACCGAGGTGGATCCGCCGAGCGGAAATTTCCAGTCGGTAGCTCGTTGCGGTTTTAGCAAGCAATTGATCGGTCCACCCAATCACCATGGTTACCAGCAGGCATTGATTGATCTCCACCGGGAGCGCTTTTCCAATATGCCGCTCGAGCGCTACAAGAGCAAAATCATCATGGAGCATGGAGAGGAAGTGGTGCAGGAATGGTTGGATGCCATGTGTCAACGCAAACGCTGGCGACCCAAGGCTGAGCAGCCGGAGTCCGAGTCAGGGCAGGAAGAGCTTGAAGAAGCTGAGGTGCAAGTAGAGGCGCAAGTCCAACAGAACGACGAGCCGGCTCAAGATGATGGCGCCTTAGAGGCCTCGCAGGCCGATGATGCAGTCGCCCCAGAAGAGGGGAAGGGTGATAACACAGAGCCTGAGTCAGCTGTCTCGGCAAGTGAGGATACCGTTGTCATCCTCGACAATCACCGCGAGGTGGAGCAGCACTTTTCAACCCATGGTTTTGACAAGGAGTTCTATGAGGGCAAAACCGTATCTGCCCTGGCGAACATACCGCCTAGAATGATCAGTCCCGCCCTGATGAGCTTGCTCAGAAATACCGTTGGGGAGGAGAAACGTTACCCGGGCAATCTGGCATCGATCTTGTGCCGCCAGATGAGTGGTCGCCATCTGGCTGTCTTCAAGTGGAAGAAGCGCTTGCATTGTGGCCCCGCTAGACCGCGCCACGTTCCCGATGACCTGTCCATGGCAGACCGTCCGGAAAAGCTGTTCCAGTGGGTGATCGAGCACCCCGGCGGTGATATTGACAAACTATGGAAAGACTGTCTGCCAGCCGATATTGACGACACCACGCGTCATACCTGGTACCATGACCTGCATTGGCTCATTAACGAGGGCTTCGTGTTGCTCTTTTCTGATGGTACGCTCCATGCTGCCAAGGAACTTGCCAGCAAGCAGGATGCAGCGCCGAAAGCTGCAGTGAAAAAGAAAACGGCCAGCAAAAAAACCGCCAAGTCCCCCACGAGCCCCAGCGAGAAAGTTGAGCCCGAGCACGAGCAGGAGCCAGATCAAGGTGATGCGCAAGAGGAACAATAGGACGTGAGCACTGTGACAGACGAGGTTAATACACCACCCCAACAGAAAAAGAGGCTTTATCCGGCACACATCTTTAGCCGTGCATCGGTGGTCTGCCCATCTTGTTTGATACGATTCAAGGAAGACGCCAAGGCATGCCCGAATTGCCAGTTTGATGCGCACCGTGTGATCGAAAACTTTCCTTTTGATCCACCCGTTATGCAGCGCTGGATGGATAATGCGAAGGTGTTCGATGGGGCTGCCAAAAGGGAGGTCGACCATCTTATCGAGCGGCTGGTAAAGCAATTCCCGCAGGTGAGCTTGTCAATCTGCACTGTCGAGCTTGATGACCCGGTCAGCTTGTCGGAATTCGGTTTCTGGATGATGAACGCGTGCCGCCTGCAGGAGGGACAGGGAGAGGAGAACAGGGCCTGGAGGCTGCTCCTCATCATCGACGTGAAGCGTGAGCTGCTCTCCTTGACTCCGGGCTATGCTGTTGAGGCCTTCATGAATGACGCGGACTGGCAAGATGCGCTGAAAATGATGATTCCGGACATGATTGCCAAGGACTACCGCACGTCGCTTGCCGGTTTTGTCAAGGATGCCATCCAGCTGCTGCGGAAGTCTGCGGAGGATGTGATGCTCAAACTCAGTGAGAAATAGTGATGGAATTGAGATATACCCTCAGGCTCAGCCTGCTACTTGTCTGCCTCATGCTTCCGTCAGGTATCCTGGCGCAGGAGGAGAGCTACGATATCGATGACTCGATGATTCCGCCGCGTCCCGCCACTCACATTTATGATTCTGCCAAGTGGTTGAGCGCGGAGGAAGAAGACCGCCTTGAGCCACAGCTCTCAGTCCAGTATCGCGACAACCAGATTGATATTTACCTCGTCACCCTGCCCAAGCATCCGGTGCAGGGCGCCAGTACGTATGCCCGCACTCTCGGCGAGGCCTGGTCAAGGGCACCGGTGTGGTGTGTTATTTTCTACGTGCCTGGAGACCCATCGGGGTTTCACGTTCAGGCAGCAGGTGTGGGGCTTGATCCGGCGAGGGTGAACCGGGCTATTGCCGAGGCGTCCAAACGCGCCAGACGGGAAATCACTGAGAAGGACCGCATCATGGCAGCGTGGAGTGAGTGTGCTGAGGTGTTGCGTTTCATGCACAATGCCAGAGACAGGAGCCGCGATGCATTCCTCGACAAGCGGGAAGAGGTCGTCAACGAGGCCTTGACCAAGGAGAAGCGCAAAAAGATCATCATGGTTATTGCTGCGGGGGCCTTTTGCGCCATGATTGCCGGGGCCCTCTTTTTCTTCACCAGAAAGCGCAAGAAGCGGTGTCCCGCGGTGTTTGAGTTTCCCGAGACCTCCTGGCGCAGGCGTTATCAGGGACCCTACAGCGGTGGCAGCGGACTGGTGGCAAGTTGCCGTGTGAAAAAGAAGTCCGCTCTGGAAAAAGCGTCCTGAATCCTCCTCAGGTATTTTGCAGGGTGAATGATGTGAGACAGGTCGCTTATGGTAAACTTTGCCTAGCGCCTGGTTTGCCTAGCGCGCGGACTCGACAAATCGGAAGTCGACCATCTGGCGCTCCATGTCGACCTCGGCAATGTGGCATTCATGCTGCTGGCCCACGGTGAACTCCTGCCCACTGGGACCTCGGAAGCGCAGCAGGGCGGGCTCAAAGACCCACTCGCTCGGGTAGCCGGGAAACTCCTCGGTCTTAATCAAGCCTTTGGTCATGATGTCAATGGC
>JBNACB010000021.1:0-33766 GCA_049632765.1 Akkermansiaceae bacterium
AACAGAAGCCATGATACACGAAACCGCGGATGTGCAAACTCAATCAATAGGGCAGGACACCAATGTCTGGCAGTTCTGTGTTATACTCAAAGGCGCGAAGATTGGCGACGATTGCAATATTTGTTCCCACTGCTTCATTGAGAATGATGTGATTATTGGAGATCGCGTAACGGTCAAATGTGGCGTGCAAATCTGGGATGGGCTCGAAATTGAGGATGATGTTTTCATTGGCCCGAACGTCACCTTTACCAATGACAAGCACCCAAGGTCCAAGCAACATCCAGATGCTTTTGAAAAAACGATCGTCAGGCAGGGAGCTTCCATTGGTGCCAATGCCACGATACTTCCCGGTGTAACCATCGGTGCCGGGGCGATGGTGGGAGCTGGCTCCGTGGTGACCCGGGATGTTTCTGCGGGGGTTACGGTAGCGGGAAATCCCGCAAGCATTAAATATTGAAAGATTATAGACATGAAAAAGCAACATTTCAAAAGTGGAGACAGGATAGATTTTCCGGTAGTTCACGATGAGCGGGGCAACCTCAGTTTTGTAGAAGGAGGCCAGCACATTCCCTTCGATATTAGGCGGGTTTATTATCTGTATGATGTGCCGGGAGGTGCCGAACGCGGGGGGCATGCGCACTACGATCTAGAGCAGGTAGTAATAGCCATGAGCGGTAGTTTTGACCTTGTCCTTGATGATGGTAGAGAGAAAAAGCGTATTCACCTCAACCGTTCTAATTATGGCATCTATATCAAGAATATGGTTTGGCGGGAAATGGACAATTTCTCATCTGGATCGGTTTGTCTGGTCCTAGCATCTAACAGATATTGTGCAGATGATTACATTCGTGATTACGAGCAGTTTTTAAAAGAGGTCAAAAGATGAGGCGTATCACACATGAATAATGATTTTCATGGCAATTAACAATTGATCCACAAACATAAGCTTAACAAAAGCGCGCTTCCATTAACCGCTCTTCTTGATAACTAACAAAACGATGAAAATTCCACTCATGAATATCCAAGCAGCAAACGTGGTTTACAGAGATGAAATCGATGCTGCTATCAAAGAGGTGCTCGATTCTGGCTGGTACATTCTTGGCGATCAATTGGCCTGTTTTGAGAAGGAATATGCTGACTTTTGCGGGGTTCGTAACGCTATTGGTGTTGGCAATGGTTTAGATGCTCTCGTGTTGATCCTCGAAGCATATAAAGTGCTTGGTAGGCTTGAGCCAGGGGATGAAGTTATTGTGCCGGTAAATTCATTTGTAGCCTCGGCTCTGGCCGTAAGCCAGGCGGGCCTCATTCCGCTTTTTGTCGACTCTGACCCGGAGTCTTATTTAGTGTCACTCGCGGATGCTGCGCAGCGTATCACTTCACGCACCAAGGCGATCATGCCCGTGCACCTTTATGGGAGGGTTTGTGATATGGATGCCGTGAATGCCTTCGCCGAAGCACATGACTTGCTAGTTATTGAAGACTCTGCACAGGCTCACGGTGCAAAGTGGAAAGGACGACGCACCGGAGGGCTGGGAGATGCTGCTGGGTTCAGTTTTTATCCTGCCAAAAATCTTGGGGCTCTCGGGGACGGCGGGGCTGTGACCACGGATAACGATGAATTGGCCCAGACGATTAAAAAATTGCGCAACTATGGTAGCGAGGCCAAGTATGTTCACGAGATCAAAGGTGTTAATAGCCGTTTAGATGAGATTCACGCAGCGGTTTTACGCGTCAAACTCAGGCACCTTGATGAAGACACTGAAGAACGCCGCATGCAGGCAGAGGCACTGAATAAAAAACTGGAATCGTGGAGCTTGGTTCTTCCCGCGCATCCCGCCGAGCGGGAAGCACATGCATGGCACCTGTATGTAGTGCGTAGTAGCAACCGGCATTCATTCATGAAAGAAATGGCAACACAGGGTGTCGAATGCGGAATCCACTACCCCATACCCATTCATCATCAGGGCGCTTATTTGGAGCATAGGGCATTGAAGTTCCCTGTTGCCGAATCCTACGCAGGGGAGCTTGTTAGCCTGCCTTTGCAACTTGGTAGCCAATAGGTATTTGCGCAAATTGATACGCTCAAAACAGCTGAAACCACTTGTGAAGTGATTTTGTGAGAGAGTGGAATGAACGTGCATATCTGATTGCCGAGAAAATTCACCGGGAGGTGATTAGCCCGCCAATGAGCCCAGCCCGTGGTATCGAGCAGGCTGGATATGTTGTGGATGCCATCAACAGGTTCTAAAAAATGAACGAGGAGCGCAAAAGTTACAGGCAGATTCTCAAATCATCCTCGATCATGGGGAGTGCCCAGGGTTTCAATCTTGTGTTGGGCATTCTGCGTGTCAAATGTGTTGCCTGGCTCATAGGTCCCACGGGTCTAGGCCTGCTCGGTATATATAATTCGATTCTCAATGTGGCATCCACCGCCAGTGGACTGGGCATCAATAGTAGTGGTGTGCGTGAAGTGGCGGAAGCCTCGGGCACGGGCAAGACCGAGCGTGTGAGTTGTACCATACATGCTCTCAGACGGCTTTGTTGGCTGACTGGAATCATCGGTGGGGTTTTAGTCGCACTGCTCTCCGTGCCGATCAGTCATCTGATGTTTGATTCATCTGCACACGCAGGCCAAACAGCCTTACTTGGTCTGTCTGTGTTAATGGGGAGTATTGCTGCAGGTCAAATGGCCATGCTGCAGGGCATGCGTCGCATCACCGAGTTGGCGAAGGTTAACATTATTAGTACACTCATCGCCACAATAGCAGCCATTTGCTATTATTGGTGGTTAGGGTTGGGGGGCATTATTCCTGCCCTGATAACCTTGTCAGCATCCATGATGGTCGTTTCATTTTTGTATGCCAGAAAGGTCCAAGTGGAGGCAGTTGAGATGTCCTGGCGTGACACCTTCCTAACTGCCAAGGGGCTCATCTTATTAGGAATTGTTTTCATGCTCACAGCACTGATGACCGCACTGGTCGAGCTGTGCACGATCTCATTGATTAAAGGCTTCGTGGGTATTGCCGCAGTGGGTATTTACAGTGCTGCCATGCGTCTCTCGGGAATGTTTCTTAATTTTATTCTCAACGCCATGGGGGCGGACTTCTATCCAAGGCTCACAGAGGTCTCTGATGATCACCAGAAAATGCGAGCGCTGGTAAATCATCAGACTGAAATTGGGTTGCTTCTGGCTGTTCCAGGTTTGCTTGCCACCATTGTTCTGGCCCCGTGGATCATCACGCTTTTCTATACACAAGCCTTTGTGGAGTCGGCCGAATTACTGCAGTGGCTTATTATCGGCTGCTTGGGACGAGTCATCTCATGGCCCATGGGTTTTATTGTTATCGCCAAAGGTGCCGGACGCATGTTCCTTGTCCTTGAAACTCTGAGCCACATTGCTCATTTGCTTTTGATCTGGATGGGGCTTCAGTGGTTGGGTTTGCAGGGAGTGGCTATTGCTTTCTGCGGCCTCAACCTGATCTACCCCCTCGTAGTCATGCGGATCAGTCGGCACTTGATAGATTTTCGATGGTCTGTTGCGGTTAAAAAGTTGTTGATGATCTTGTTGCCATTGGTCCTTGTTGCGATGCTGCAAAGCTATTACTCATCACCTGTAGCAGCTACTATTTTGGGTTCTCTGATGACACTCGTCATTGGCATTTACTGCCTCAGAGAGCTATGCCTTCGTCTGGGTGAGGATCATGCCTTGGTGACAAAACTGGGAATGATTCCAGGTGCCGGCATGTTTATACGTCCATGAGTTTCCCTGTTCAGCGACCGGATATGTAAATGCCTCAGTGGCGATGCCCATTCCCAAGCGCATTACTTTCCATATCATGAGTCCAAGTAAGATGCCCCTCATCAGTGTTCTAGTGCCGTGTTATAACCACGAGGCTTTCGTCATCGATAGCCTTGAGAGCATCAAACAGGACCCTTACGAACGCATTGAAGTTCTTTTTCTTGATGATGGCTCCAGCGACCAATCTTACGAGCTTGCAGCTGAATGGCTTGAGGCCAATAAGGAAAGCTTTGAAAATGTATCGTATGCTCGCCAAGAAAATCAGGGTATTTGCAAGACATTCAATGCACTTGTCAGGCAGTCCTCGGGCGAGTTCGTTTTTATTTTGGCAAGTGATGATCTGGTGGCTCCCAATGGGATCGCCAATACCGCGGGCTATTATCTGAAATATTGCAAAGAGCCTACCCTGCTTTTCACCGACCTTACGCTCATCGATTATCACGGAGCCCTGTATGCTGAGAGCGGAACCCTATATACCCACCGTGATCGAGAACTGCTCGAGCAATCCAGACAATACCTGCGCCTGGATACATTGATTAATTGGGGCATTCCCTACATGCAGCAGTTTTACCCAAGAGAATTATTCGACCGTCATGGCGGTTACAATGAAGATTTAAAATGCGAAGATTATTACTTTGCCCTCAAAAACACGGCACATGAAACGATCGCCTACGCACCTATTATTTCACGGTGTTATCGTATGAGGCCAAGGGAGCAACAGGTCACACCGGGACTAAGCGAGGAGGACTATCGAGCTGGATCTGCGAGGGAGATGACGGCATCAGAATTTCCCCCTCCATACAGAGTCCTGTTTTGGGCATTGGGTCTCAGGGACATGAAAGCCGAGGGCAAGATCGCCTTTTTTATCAAGGGGGGCTTCCGTTATTTACTCAAGGCATACATGAAACTCGCTCGCGCTTATTACAAAATTAAAACAATGTCAGCCGTTCGCAGAGCATGCTAAAGCCAAGAATGATGATTGCACGCTGCTTCTTGTATGTCTAACAAAACGTCAACCATGGTGGAGTCCAAAACAGATCAGTTGCTCAGCGTTGGCATCACGACAAAGGGGCGCCTTCGGGAGCTGCGCCAGACTCTTGCACTACTTCAAGATTCTGAGCTGAGAGACTGCGAGGTCATTCTCATTGACGACGGCGGCAATGGAGATTTCGTTGAAGAGGGTGAATTTGATCTCAATTTGCGAATTCTTCGTTACGAGAAAAGCAAGGGACTGGTCCAGCGAAGGAATGAGTTGGCAAGACTTTGCACAACCAAATATTTGATGTCATTGGACGATGACTCATCCCCTGAGCGTGGCTCTGTCATGGACGCTCTGGAGATACTTGAAGGCGACAAGGACATCGCTTCCATAGCGCTGAACCTCCACAACAGCAACACTCGACCGCTTGATACCCATGCCTCCGACTTCGTCGCTCGCTACTTTGTGGGATGCGGGCATATTCACGATGTGGATGTTTTTAGAAAGTTGGGGGGTTACACGGGAGCGCTGTTCTATGGCCATGAAGAGCGGGAGTATTCGCTGAAGCTAGCAAGAGCATCCATGAAAATCATTCATCTCAACCGCTATGTGGTTGCGCATCGCAAATCCGACATCAACCGTGTTGTAGGATACAATCCTCGCCCCATCAGAAACCTCGGCTGGATAAATGCCACCTATCTCGGCGTCGTCCCCAATATCATAGAGCTCTACTCATTGCTGAAAGGGAAAAAACTAGATCAAATCAAACGAGAGCTGAAGGATTATTTCCGCGGCATGTCAGAAAGGCAGCGCGTAAATAAACTTAACTTTGCTCAATACTGGGGCTGGAAGAGGAGCAAAACGCCGACTGTGGCATAGCTTGTTGATCCATTTGCTAAAATCAACAGCCTCAACTTCATTTACAAGTTATTGCCGATAACCCCTGTTAAATAGTCACATGAAATTAGATTTTTCCATAATTACGCCCAGCTACAACTATTATGCATACATACATGAAATGCTTGAGAGTGTGTTAGGGCAGACAGGGATTACATACGAACACCTAATATATGATGCTGGATCAACTGATGGAACAATAGAAATCATTAAACGATATGACCACGTCACATTAGTTGTAGAGCCAGATGGCGGGATGTCCGAGGCCATCAACAAGGGCTTTAGAAATGCTAAAGGCGAATGGGTAATGTGGCTCAACAGTGATGACAGGTTGAAACCAGGGGCTTTAGCCGCAGTTAAAGAATTTGCAGAAAATAAAAAGGAAGCAGACGTAATATTTGGAGCATGGGACTTCATAGACGGTGCTGGCCATTACCAGCGAACGATGCCCGTATTTCCCCTCAACAAATTAATGCTTGCTCATTATGGCTGCTATATTGGATCAACTGCAGCCTTTATCAGGCGTGAAACCCTCTTACAGGGTGACTTTTATCTGAATGAGCGATTCGGATATGTGATGGACGGGGAGCTTTATTGCAGAATGGCCAACAAAGGTAAAAAATTCATACACTATCCTGTTGTGTTAGCCGACTTTAGGATGCATGGCGATAACATCAGTCAAAAACATTATCAAGCTCAGGGCATTGATCAAATCCTTACGCATGAATTAGCGATAGCAGAATCAAGAGCAATAAGGCGTCAATACGGCATAACATTATTTAAAAATGACCACTTAAATAATGTGGTTGATGCTGTTTTGTATTTTGGGTTCAGGGTCTACAAGTTGATGCTGAAACTGCTTCATAAACCAGTCGCTATTAGAAATAATTAGCAGGGCCCCACTGCTATTAGTAAGCCGGTGGCTGCTTGTGTTATAGCTGTTGTGTAACTTGCGCCTTGGAAAATTCGTACGTGTCCAGCCATAGCGATGATTACTTTACGGCCTGCCAATGAATTTTGCACATCGTACAAAGCCAGTTCATTGTTGCCGGCTAAGCATTGTATTATGCAACTTTAATATGAAAGTTTGCCAGGTAAAATATTCAATAAGTAGGCAGGAATCCATATAATAGCTTTTCGTCAAGAGAAGCCCATCAATCGTAATTTGAGTTAAATCATGCAGAGCAACAAAATCATTCAGTTTGTGTTTTTGGCACTCATGATGCTATTGTCAATGCTGGCTGTGTCTAGCCTGTTAGAAATTGGGAGTGATACACGAAATGTGATTCTTGGTTCAGGTGCTTTTGTATGCCTGCTACTTCTTCTTTGGAGACATGTGACGATTGATGCCAAGCTCTTGTTCCTTATCATTCTAGGCTATGCATTGGGAGGTAAGGGCTTTGCCTATGTGAGTCCTGCTGAACCGATTTATATCGGCGAGATCGCACTCTCCCTATGCATGTTCGGTTGGATTTGTCGGCCCAAGCAGCTACGCTTGCTCGAGACCCCCGTTCACCGGTGGATCCTTTTGTATGTGATCTATGCGGGTATTCATCTCATTATTGATTATTCTCAATTTCGTCTTATGGCCATAAGGGATAGCTCAATGGCCTACTATGGAATGTTTTTCGTGGTCTGTTACAGCTTGTTTCAGGAGGAGCGGGTGACACTGCTTTTTGAGCGCATTTTAAAAATCGCACTTTGGCTTTCTGTGCTTTCGATGGTTTGGAAAATGTTTTTTTATGGAGTGACGTTTACCGGATTTTCACCCCACACAGATGCCTACATTCCGCTAAGCATTGCCGCTGTTCTCTATCTTCTCGTTACCGGTATCGAGCGGGGCAACATGCCCAAAATTGTTCTTGCCGGTATCGTGGCAATGTTGCTTGTGGCAACCAAGACTGCGGCTCTTGTAGCCCTTGTTATGGTGATCTTCAGTGCGATTCTTTTTGGCAGAACGACCAAGCTCATCATTCCCGCGGTAATTTTTGGTGCATTGGGCATGGCGGCAGTTGCGATCACAGCTTTTGTGGATGCCGACCTTGCACTGGAAATTATCTCTGGAGGTGATACCGGCGAGGCCTTCGGAATTGAGAAGGGTGAGTTTGTCGGTTTTTCCGGCACCTCTGAATGGCGCTGGCTGTGGTGGACGACCATCTGTGTCGACACGATGCGAGATGCGCCCATTTGGGGTCAGGGGTTTGGTGCAGACATAACAGGCCCCTTCTTGGAAGCATGGCTGGGGCCAGAGCACGCCGATTCAACAGGATATGCACGTTATCCACACAATATCATGATCACCGTTTTTGGCAGGTTAGGATTTATGGGTGTCGCCCTTTTTAGTATGTTATTTTTGGCCATGGCCATTTTAGCAATGAAATTTTGCCGTAGATACTTCCCGAGCTCAGCTAGAAGAGATACCGATATCATTTGCTATGGAGTGGTAGTGGCAGGAATGATCAATGGCATATTACAAGCCACCTATGAGGTTCCCTATGGTGCCATCACACACTGGGTGTGCCTGGCCTACCTGGCACGGAGATATTACCACCCGGAATCAGAGACACCGGAAAACGGTTCGGTAGAGCTGCGCCCCGCCACTTGAAGCATGCATGCCGTTCTGCCACGTGTTTCAATAGTGGCCTCCTGATCCGCAATTTCGCTGAAATGAGCACAGTAGAAACAGAAAAGCCCGAGGCGAAATTGCTATCGCGGCTTTTTAAGTCTCTCAACAATGCTGGCGTGCATTACGCCGTTATGCGTAATTACGAAACACTGCCATATTCTGCTGCGGGAAGTGATCTCGATCTATTGATAGATCCTCAACAAGAGCAAGATGCCATGCATTGCATTGCGAGCGCTGTGAGAGATGCGCAAGGTGTCGCTATCGGGCATGTCCGTACTGCGGGACTAAGGAAGGTTTTTGCTTTTGGCAAACCTGACAATCCCGAGAATCCATGGTGGGGTTTGCGAATCGATATTTGTGTCGGAGTCGTATATCGGGGCTCATCCAATTTGCTCGATGAGAGTGTGTGGACTGAGCATGTAGAGGATCATAATGGCATCAAAGTGCTATCGCATGACATGGCATCTGTTCTGGGAGTGCTTAAAGAGTTTCTGCACAACGGTAATAATGGCCAAAGATATATGGAGCATGCCTCGAGAGCTGCGGACACTGGCTGGGATAGTATCTCCATGGCCTTGTCACCCTTGGGTGGTATGGCGCTCAACAATCTTCGGGAGTTGTGCCTTGGTAATATTGAGGGCAAAGAAGTAAGATCTCACGCGACCCGGACAAGGCGCGAAATTGAATGGAGTTCTCTGCAAGCCGCGCCATGGGGCTATCTCTGCAACAAGTCGCTTTATTATGGATCCCGGGCGCTTCGCTTTCTCCGCCCCCCGGGCAAAATGATTGCATTGCTGGGCACGGATGGTTCGGGCAAATCAACGGTGATAGATGCGATTAAGCCCTCACTGATGGATGCCACCCACAAGGCGATGAGAATCAAGCACCTCAGGCCTGGTTTGTTGCCACCACTGGGAAGAATCAAAGACAGGGATCATGATGCAACCATCAAGGCAGCCAACCCTCACGCCGATCCTCCGTCTGGTTACCTGCTCTCACTTGTCCGTCTTGCGTATTACTTCCTCGACTACACTTTGGGGTACTGGCTGCAGGTGAGGCCAGTCCTGGCAAAGAGCCCAACGCTTGTTCTTTATGACAGGTATGCGCATGACATCATGCTCGATCCCAAGCGTGTCAGGATTAAGTTGCCGCAATGGATTCTGCGTGTGTTTGTAAATTTGGTGCCCCAGCCCGATTTGATCATTTGTCTGCACGCCGCGCCTGAAGTGCTGGCCAGCAGAAAACAGGAATTGCCCGCAGATGAAATCAAGCGGCAGGTCAATGACCTGAAGGCCTTTGCAGAAAGGGAAAAAAAGGCCGTGCCTGTTAACACAGAGGCAACACTCATCGAGAGCAGAAACCAGGTTTTTGAAAGCATTTTCGACCTTTGTGCTTAACACAGCGCCGGCCACAGTGGTCACTGAGCCGGTTAAAGCAGCAGGCACAACACCTCGTTTCAGCAAGGCATGGATATGGATCAGCCCAAACGATACAAAGTTCTTTTGTCAGCTTACGCATGTGAGCCAGACAAGGGCTCCGAGCCCGAAGTCGGTTGGCAATGGGCCATGCATCTCGCGAAGCACTGTGATGTTACCGTTTTAACACGTTCTAACAACAGGGAGGCCATTGAGCAGCATCTCACGGGCAATGCGGAGGAGATGCCGAAGTTCGTTTATATGGATCTGTCTCCAAGTGCCAGAAAAGCCAAGCACTGGCTCAAGCCCGGATTTCTTGCAATGGCCTGGTATTACTCAGCGTGGCAAGACAAAGCTTATTGGGCCATCAAAGAGATGGTCAGGGAAAATGACTACGATCTTGTGCACCATTTGACCTTCGCCTCTTTCCGGCTGCCCTTTGGGGTGACAGGCCATGGCCTGCCTTCCATCATTGGTCCCGTGGGAGGTTGTGAAGAGTTTCCAGAAAATCTCATGCCCGATAGGGGTCTGCGGGTAAAACTCAGTGAGAGCTTCAGAAATATCCTCACCAGGATATCCACAGGCCTTGGTGCTGGAATGGCCAAATATCACTATGCAAGCCGGGTGATCGCATCAACACCCGAAATGGAGCAAGTGTTCAGGGATCACGGCATCGATAGTCTCGTCATGCCCCAGATCGGTATCGCAGAAAGCGCACTGACCCGGGAAGCCCATAAGCAAGTTACAAGCGATGAGATCAAACTTTTGTTTGTCGGTGGAGTGCTATGCTGGAAAGGCCTTGAGCTTGCTATCCAGACATTGGCTCTCTTGCCGGAGACGGTCTCGCTGACCATCATTGGCAGCGGGCCTGATAAGAAACTGTTAAGAGGAGAGGTGCAAAAGCTCAATCTGACAGGGCGTGTGCACTTTCTTGGCAGAAAGCCACATGAAGAAGTTTTGTCTCTCTATCGGGACTACGATGTGTTCCTATATCCAAGCCTACATGATTCAGGATCTTTCACCGTACTTGAGGCCATGGCTGCAGGATTGCCCGTCATTTGCCTTGATCGTGGGGGGCCATCCATGTCGGTTACCTCAGAGTGCGGGGTGGTTGTGGGGGCACAAACACGCGAGCAGACGATCGAGGGTCTCAGGGACGCGGTTCTCCACTACATGAAGGAGCCTGACCGCATAGCTGTTCATGGAGCCAACGCGAGACAGCGCTTGTCGGATCATTATGAATGGCAAGAGAAGGCCAGAAAAATGTTGGCGGTATATGACGATGTCCTTTGCGCTTCGCCACCATTATTGCAGGGCGGCCATAAAAGCAGCAGATCATAACAGGAACCATGTGGGTGAAAGCAGACGGCATAATGCTGAAGCATCTGGAAGGTGAGGGAGAGCTGTATTTTGCCGGCAGGTTTGCCTGTATTTTCCGGAGGGGCTGCCTGCTGCTCGCCCTTCCCGGCGACAGGCAAGTGGCTCTGGCTACTCTTGCGCTTTACCAACCACAATCAATACGTGCCCGCTTGTTGGTCGTGTTGATCAAGCTCCTCATTCATAGCAATCTGCATCTCAAATTGCTGCCATCCAGAGAAATATCATTCAGAGAAAACAGCCCTATCACACGGCTGAAGGCAGGCTACGGGCAGTTTGGATTTCTCTTGGGCAATCCTTGCTCAGATGCGCGATGTGTTATTATTGCCAGAATATCAACAGAAGGTCTTGTCATTGATAAAGTGGGCTTGTCTGAGCCAGCACGTCAGGCAGTTGCTGCTGAATTTTCCACCATGCTTGGTTTGCCGGAGAACTTACCCGGCCTCTTGAATATAAGAGAGCATGATGCCAACAACCAGTGGGCATTTTACAGTTGCCCGATGATGAGTGGGTTCTCGCCTCGTAAATGTGATGATGACCTTGTGATAAAGACACTGCGCAGCTGGGGGAAGCATGCCCAGAAAAAGCCTTTGGCAGATTCAGAGCAGTGGCAGCGTGCAATTGATTTTGCAGCAAGTCATCATCTTGCAAAGGCGAGCAAGTTGCTCGACGAGAATAAAAATCTGAGTGTGACGATGGGGGTGATGCATGGAGATTTCTCGCCATGGAATATCAAAATTAATCATCAAGGCGAGGTCACCGTCATTGATTGGGAATACGCATCCCGCACGGGGCCTGCCGTATGGGACTGGCTGCATTACCTCCTGCAGCGCTCGAGCCTGGTAGATAAGATGTCTGCTTCTTCATCATTGCAAGTGTGCAGAAGCTGGGCGCAGTCTCCAGAAGGGCGGGTGCTCATGGATGAAGCAGGTTGGGGGAGTCATACGGAATTATGCATTGGCAGCTATCTGCTATACTCGAATGCCATGGGGCGTTTTGAACATGAAAACCTGCTTGCCCAGTGGATCAGACAATGAGTGATCGAGCTGACATATTATTGGTGGGGCAGACGCCTCCACCCTATCATGGCCAGGCGGTTGTTACCGCCATGCTTTTTGAGCATGACTGGGGAGCGATTCAGGTCGCCATGCTTAGAATGAGCTACAGCGATAAGATCGACGCGGTTGGAAAAGTGTCCCTCGGCAAACTTGTGCATTTGCTGTGTCTTATCTTCAAGACATGGTGGATAGCGCTGAGCAAAAGACCTGAAGTGCTGTATTATTTGCCAGCCAGTGCGAACAGAACCCCGGTGATCCGCGACATTATCTATCTGGGTGCAGTCAGGTGGTGTTTTCCGAAAACAGTATTTCATTATCATGCAGCCGGACTGCCTGATTACCTGGCTGAGGCAGGCTTGCTCGGCAGGCTTGGATCCCGGGTATACGCTGATGCGGACGTTAGTATCGAGATATGCAGGACGGAGTATTCTCCCGGTCGTGCATTCGGAGCCCGCAGAATTGTCATTGTTCCCAATGGCATTGATGTAGCTCCAGCGGAGTGTGCAAATACCCAGAATGAAAAACCGGTTGTCTTGTTTGTGGGTGCTCTCAGTGAGGGCAAGGGAGTCATGGAGCTCATTGAGACAGCCGAGCTTCTCGCTCAAAAGCGACCGGATGTTGTTTTTCACCTGGCTGGCTCGTGGGCATCTCAGGACTTTAAACAGGAAGCGATGCAACGGATCAGTGCGGCGGGACTTGGAGAGAATTTGAAGTTTCTCGGTGTTCTCAAGGGCAATGACAAGTGGCAGGCTTATGCGAATGCGGATGTGTTCTTTTTCCCATCCCATTATCAATCAGAGAATTTTCCCATGGTGCTCATCGAGGCATTGGCCTGTGGCTTGCCCATTGTAACAACACGTTGGCGTGGAATTCCCCAGTTGATGGGGGACAGTGATGCTGCCATACTCTGTGACATTCATGCGCCGGATGATTATGCTAGAGAGCTGGACGTGCTGCTCAATGACGAGCAACGACGTAGCCTTATGTCGGAAGCGGCCAGAATTCACTATGGCAGCCACTTTACCCGCAGCCACTTTATTCGCTCCATGGAGCAGGTGTTTGATGAACTGCTTGATAGGCAAAACGCACCCCCCTTTGTGAGATGACTTTATTGTTCACCATCATGAGCATGTTGCTCGCAGGCCTGTTTGGCATCACCCTCAGTGTGAGTCCAAACACACCTGCAGTCATACTGGCCGGGGTCGCCGCTATTACTGCGGCCATAGCACTCATCGTCCAGGCCTTGCGCAAAGCAGGCAACCACCTGCAGCAGAAACCAACATACGCATGGCTTTCTCCTTTGATGATCCTCGCGATCATTTATTTTCTGACAAGGGCATGGTATTCCCCGGTTCAGGATTTGGGAATTGAGGACCTGATGTTGGCATTGCCTGCGGCTATTTTTTATCTTCTCGGCGGCTACGCATTGGCGGGCAAGCAGTCTATTCGTCTCAGGCAGGGCCTTGCCTGGGTAGTGATTCTCCTGTTAATACTCCATGTTGTAAGTGCATTGATGCAGATGCGGGGCGGGGACGGATTCTCGCCTGTTTTTCAGTGGATGGGTTCAAGGCGAGCGAGTGATGCGCACGTAACCGGCATGTTTGGCTATTACGGCAGTTTTGCCAATTTTGCGGTCATGGCAGGCTTGCTCTGCCTGAGTCTGGGTGTGTGGGGACGATGCGCTGGCATGATCAGGGTCATGGTGTTTCTCCTCGGCCTAACGGCTCTGGGCCTGGCGGTGTTGTCCCAGTCACGATCTGCTGTGATCAGCATGTTTTTTGGGTTGGTTGTATTGGCCGTATTTATTATCTGGTCCTTTGCACACCAGAGCAGGGCCATTAAAAAACGAGCAACGCGCCTGGCGGGATCTGTTCTGGGGCTATTGCTTTTGGGAGCCGTGGCCGCCTGCGTTTGGATTTTTCAAACCAGGGCAGGGGAAAATAATGATGGCGGGCTCAATCCGGTCTTTGACTCGGTTGCGCGTTTAAATTTCTGGCCCATGGCTTTTGATCAGTGGATCGACTACCCTCTACTGGGCGCAGGTGCACGTAGTTTCTCTTATCTGTGCAATGTGTATTGGAATCCCAATTTATCTCCCATGCATGCCAACCCTGAATTTGTGCACAACGAATACCTGCAGTTACTCTCGGATTATGGATTGATTGGCCTGCTTGCGGTATTGGCTGCACTGGCAGGACATCTGGTCATTGGCTGGAGACAGACCCACAAGCTGGCCCGAGCGATTCCCGACGACGGTCTAAGAAAAGGCTCCAATGCCATGGCGCTTACCTTGGCTGGGGTCAGTGGAATCATAGCAATGGGGGTCCATATTTGTTTTGATTTCCGCACACACTTACAGGCCAACTTACTCCTTCTGACATGCTGCGCTGTGTGGGTTTTGCCCATTCGGCCCTCATGGACAAAAGGTGCGCACAAGCCACAAGCGTCAGAAAAAAGAAGCCGCTGGATGGGGCTGGTTTTGCCTGTTCTGTTACTGCTGCTCGGCGTGGGTGCCTGTGGTCTCGGAGCTCAGCAGTTGTGGGCGGGCATGCCTTTGCTTGAGAACAGGAAGGGCAAGGAGGACGGTGCGTGGAAGCCCCTAGAAGCCGACAAATCCATCATGATTCCCATGTTCGAAAAATCCCTTGCGAGGGCTCCACACTGGAAGCGATACCAGCGGCTGGGAATTTTGTATAAGTTGGCGGCCGAGCAGGCTGAAGAGGAGGAAGAGAAACGAAAATATTACGGGCTGGCTGAGGCTGCATGTATTGCCTCCATTGCAAGGCACCCGTATGCGCCTGTATCGAGTATCAATCTGGCCTCCATCTATACCAGCCTGGAGAGGTTTGATGAAGCTGACGCTCTCTATGCCTCTACTTCCGAGATGGCTTCGGCACGAGAGCCCTGGTTTAAGATGCACATGCACTGGGCCGTTTTGCATCATAAAATGGCGATGAAGGCAATCAGGGAACAACAAGCTGAATCTGCGCAGACACACTTTGACAGGGCCTACGAGCTCTTCGAACTCAGTGACGAGAAAGGTGCGAGGTTGAGAAAAAATGAATGGCGTGAAGCCTACGCTCAATGTCTGCTTGCCAATGCGATTTACCTGGACAGGCAGAGGCGTTTTGAGGAGGCGCAAGCCATGTATGAGAAAGCTGAAGATTACGCTCAGAATTGGACCGCGTTGGGAGAGGCAAGATTTCACTTTCATCAAAGCCAACATTATTACAACCATGGCTTTGCGCTCTGGCAAAACAGACGCCCCTCAGAGGCTTACCAAATGATGTTGAAGGCTGAGAAATCCCTTCTCAGAGATGAACCATTTGCCCCCGAAGCGGAGCAGCGCGCAACTGAGGCATATATGCTTGAAATCAAAAAGTTCATCCAATTTTTCAAAGATACCGGCATTGCCAATTAGGAAGACAATCCTTTGCACATGAGACAACAGAAACCTACTTTCAGAGATTTCCTGGGAATGCGTGCCACGCAATCCATGTGGGCCACAAAGCATCTGAGTTATCGACTCGGAGCGGCGATAGCTTTGGCAGCATCGAGACTGGGGCTCTCACCCAATATGTTGTCTCTGGCTTCGGCGGCGATCACCTTTCTCTCGTGCGTCCTCGCCGTATATCTTGAGCAGGGAACGTGGCTGGCTGGAATAGTTGTCATTCTGGGGCTACAGATTGGTTATGCATTTGATTGTGCTGACGGTCCGCTGGCCCGGGTAATCGGCAGGGAGAGCAGCTTTGGATCATTGTTAGACAAGGTGTGCGATTTGAGCTCAGGCATGGTGTTTCCCTGTGTGCTTGCCTACGGGGCCGGCCATTACTATTACAAGGGAGTTGTGGAGCCGGAGATGGACTACACCTTGAGGGTGTTATTGATTGTTGTCATTTCACGCGCCGTTCTCAGTGTGTTGTTATGGTTCAAGGAAATGCTGCTGCATCAGGGAAAGCGCCTCAAGGAGCACTCGCGTGAGAAAAACCTTTGGTGGCGCATCAAGAGGGGCATCGGCCTTGCCATTGACGAACCGGTTTATCGTCTAGGTATTGGAGTAGCCTGGGCGCTGAGTTGGTTTTGGGAGTTTGTCATTATCTATACCATTGGTATATTCTTTATCACCATTGTTTATCTCGTCACCTCCAAGCGCGAGATGGATATTGCTGACAAGCAGGCTGGGTAAGCAGATACCAAGCCGACCAAGGCACGCGTTTGCTGCTTACAGTAATGTATGAAAAACAAACATGAACGAGCTCATTAAAAAACATCAATACTTTCTACCGTTAACCACTTTGACGGTGGTCATGCTGACCTTCTGGCTCTTCATTCCGATCTATCCAAACTCTTCGACCTCGGAGGAGAGGCTTGTGTTTTGGATCGCTGATGCATGGCGAAAGGATTTTGCACATGGTTGGGCGGTGCCTTTTTTGTTTGTTTATTTTGTCTATCGCATATGGCCCACCATGAAGGCAGAGCCGTTGCAAGGATCCCGCTGGGGCTTGCTGCCAGTGGTCTTTGTGATCTTGCTCTATGTGGTTTCTGTGAGAACGCTGCAGCCAAGGCTGCCATTGATCGGGTTGCCGTTTTTGATCTTCGGCGGGACTCTTTATGCGTGCGGGTGGAAAGTCGCGCGTCATATGCTCTTCCCCGCCTTTTTCTGGTGGTTTGCGGTTTCCGTGCCGGGTCTACAGCAAGCGACGAACGTCTTGCAAATTCTGGTGACCAAGTCGTGCTATCTGGTGGGCACGTTTATGGGGATGGATTTGATTAATGCGGGAACAGAGATCAAATCAGGCACCAACAGTTGGGATGGCCTTGATATTGCGGAGGGATGCAGCGGCATTCGCTCCATCATGGCACTGGTGATGATCTCTGCTATTTATTCCTACTTTACCCAGACCAAGCTGTGGAAGATGGCCTTTTTGTTCGCCTGTGCCCTGCCGCTTGCAGTGGTGGCCAACTTCTTCAGGATTTTCACCATTGTCGTGCTGGCGGAAATGGGCTTTAGCAAGTTTGCCGCAGGCGTCTATCACGACTGGGCGGGGCTGCTCTTCTTTTTCCCAATCGCTCTCGCAGGCCTGTTCATGATAGATAAGATTCTCAATTGGAATGAAAACAAAAAGGTGGTTCGGAAAAGGATACAAAACTGACCGTGTGCAGCTCTTGAGACTCACAAACCATCCCAACAAATATCCGTATGACTTTTGGTAAGGAGAACGAGGAGGGGGCCATCCCTGAGAACCCAGTGAAAGATGATCCACAGGTAATCATCCGGCGTATTTATATTTTGGCGTCGATACTGGCTGTGGGTTTCTCCTTCATATGGCTGCTGCCCAAGTCAGAGTCGATGAAGCTGTCATGCCTTTCTCGTCATTTGCCACCCACGTTTGGCACCATGGTGGGTAAGAGGACGGAGATCACCGGCCGTGAGTTGGACATTCTTGCCAAGGATACCGAGTTTGAGCGTTTCCAGTATTACAATACCCAGAGCCCCAATCATCCACTCGTGGAGACCTCCGTGGTGTTTTCCGGAAAGGACTTGAATAACAGCATTCACCGGCCGGAGCGTTGTTTGCGCTCCCAGGGTTGGAACATTGTCAAAGAGCGCTCCATTGTCTTAAAAAATGTATTTCCAGAGGGCTCCGGCTTGCCCCCGGATTTGCCGTTGCGCGAGATCGTGTGCAAGAAGCCCATCATGCGTGAGGATGGGTCTACATTCCAAGCAATGCGAGCGCAGTATTACACGTTTTTTGGCCACACAGCCATCACCGAGAGTCACTATGGCAGGACGTTTCAGGACATGAAGGACCGTCTTTTCAAGGGCTATGACCAGCAGTGGGCGTATGCGACTTTTTCCGTGCCGGTGACAAAGATCTACGCGGACCAAGGTCTTATGCAGGATGGCCCCAGAGTGTTTACCCTGCAGCAGTCTGAAGAAATCCTTGAGAATTTCATACGTCAGCTGGCGCCCTTGGTAGTTGATTAAAGTTCTGAATGGTGACACAATTTCCGTCGGATTTCAGAAGGCTTCAAAACCCATCATTGGCAATCAGAGCAGCATTTCATTTGCCACACATGTTAAGACAGACACCCTCCCCCTCCCATTATGTTAGGTTCTAAAAATAGAGAGCAGTTTTCTGTTCAGGCACTTCTACTGTGTGACGCCTTTCTGGTTTTTCAGGCGTTTTACATTGGCGACAAGCTGCGGCCGATATTGAGGCCATTGCTGGGCTTGAGTGATAGCGGCCAAATTGGTCTGGCTGAGATTTCATGGCTCTTATTCATTGTAGTTCCATTCACACCACTCGTTCTCGAGGTGTTTGGTTTCTACCGCAATGTGATGCGCAAGACAGCGGGCCAGTCCCTGGTCCAGATGTTTCAGGCACTGCTGGTCATTGGTGTTGGCGTGGCGGCCATGGTGCTCTTTTTCAAGGTCGCCCCGATGAGCCGACTCGTGCTTGGCGTGGCGATTATTTTATCAACGACATTCCTGCTGCTGCGTGATGCCTTTGTCCGGTCCACACTGCGGAAAGCAGCGGTGAAGGAGGGCCGGCGCGAGCGCGTAGTGGTCGCAGGCTGCAAAGAAGACACGCGGCAACTAATCGAGTCCATGCCGGACGAAGTCACGGATTACTGGCAAGTCGTGTGCGAGTTTGATTTCTCCGACAACGATCTCAAGGAACTTGAAAAAATCGTCACGGATGAATCCATTGAGCGAGTCATCATCGCAGCACGTCACGCGGTGTTCAAACAGATTTCAGCAACAGTGGAGCTCTGTGAAAAGCAGGGTATTGAATCTTGGGTATCGGCAGATTTCATCAGGACACAGGTATCGCGGCCTACTTTCGACAATCTTGGCGGTCGGCCCATGCTCGTGCTGCGTGCGACACCTGAGCTTTCATGGGCGCTGCTCGCCAAGGGCGCACTGGACCGTATCGGAGCCCTGTTGTTTATCCTCCTGACCTTGCCGGTTTGGATTTTGGCCATCATTGGCATCAAGATAAGTAGCCCCAAAGGCCCGGTTTTTTTCCGGCAGGATCGAGCAGGTAAGTATGGCAGGCCATTCAAAATGTGGAAATTCAGAACCATGGTGCTGGATGCTGAAAACAAACTTGATGAGCTCAAGGACGCCATGGGTAACGAAATGTCGGGGCCGGTCTTTAAACTGAAAAACGACCCGCGTGTATTCCCTTTCGCTCGCTTCCTCAGAAAGTGGAGCATTGATGAATTTCCCCAGATGCTCAACGTGCTTGCCGGACACATGAGCTTGGTGGGCCCAAGGCCCTTGCCTATTTATGAGGTGTCCAGGTTTGAAAAATCCGAGCATCGCCGTAGGCTCAGTGTTAAGCCAGGTGTCACCTGTATCTGGCAGGTGAAAGGCAGAAACACCATCACTGAGTGGGAGGACTGGGTGCGTCTGGATCTGGAGTATATTGACAACTGGTCACTGTGGCTTGATATCAAGCTGCTCATCCAGACCGTGCCTGCCGTTTTGCTCACAAGGGGCGCAAAATAGGTGCACCTGCTCCGTGCTGGGTCTCATCAAGACACGGGTATGCTGTTAATTCAGACTTTGCTGCATTTGGGGTTGTCAACCCTTCATCAAAATACACAATCGCGGCGGCGGTCTCCAGTAAAGGGCACATCCAGCTCTATAACAGGGGACTCTTCTCATGAATGTGTAAACAGCGCATGAAATTGCAATCCATGAAAATATTTAGCGGCAAGGCACACAGGGAGCTGGCGGAAAAAATCGCAGCTCATCTCGGTCAGGAACTGGCAGATGTAGAAGTCACCTCCTTTCCTGATGGCGAAACCTTTGTGCAGATTAACGAAAACATCCGCGGTGAAGATGTTTATCTGGTGCAGCCCACCTGCCCCCCGACCAACCACAATCTCATGGAGATGCTCATCATGGTGGATGCGGCCAAAAGAGCCAGTGCCGGCAGGATCACCGCGGTGATGCCGTTTTTTGGCTACGCACGCCAGGACCGTAAGGACAAGCCGCGGGTTCCCATTACCGCAAAACTGGTTGCCAATTTGATTTCCGCCGCTGGTGTAGACCGTGTTCTGACCATGGACCTGCACGCGGCCCAGATTCAGGGCTTCTTTGACATTCCTGTGGATCACCTTTATGCCAAGCCGGCGTTTATCAAGCATTTGCGTGAGAAACACGGAGATGACGCAAGTAACCTCACAGTCGTTTCTCCCGATGTGGGCGGGGTCAAGATGGCCAGGTCTTACGCGGATAAGCTCGGTGCAGAGCTTGCCATTGTGGCCAAGCATCGCGTGAGTGCCACTAAAGTGGAGGCCATGAATGTCATCGGAGATGTCGAGGGGCGCAATGTCCTGCTCGTCGATGACATGACAGAGACAGCCGGCACGCTGTGCGCGGCTGCTGCAATCCTTCAAAAACATGGAGTCAAGAGCATCTACGCCGGGGTATCACACGGAGTTTTAGGTGATATGGGCAGACAGAGAATTGCAGAATCAGCGATTAAAGAGCTTATCACCAGTGACTCCGTGCCCCAGGCATACGGAGAAAAAGTCACTGTGGTATCAATCGCGGGACTTCTCGGCGACGCCATTTCCCGGATCCATGACGGAAAATCTGTGACTTCTCTCTTTGACATTGACGCCTGAGGTGGTAAAGACCCGCCCCCCGGAACGTTCTGACAACTCACTCTACTACCCGCCGTCAGAAAATCCCGGGACTGCTCCTACCAACCAAACATCCAATTCAAACATCCAGATACAATGGCCAAACCACAAACTTTGAAAGCAGAAGAGCGTGCCCGCACAGGTTCCGGTGTGCTCAAGCAAATGCGACGTGAAGGGTTCATCCCCTCGGTTGTATACGGCGGGGGTACCGAGAACAAGAATGTCAAGGTGCACGCAAAGACCTTGAGTGACATGTTGCACCACGCAGCATCGGACAGCATCCTCGTTAACCTCGATCTTGAAGGCTCCGGCACGCAGTTGGCATTCCTTCAAGACGTGCAACACAACGCTCTCTCCGGTGAGATTGTTCACGTTGATTTCCTCGCTGTGAACGAGAACACCTCGATTAATGCGAACATCCCACTTGAGCTTGTTGGCGATGCCGCTGGCGTTAAGGCAGGTGGACTTCTCGAGCAGCTCCTCTACTCGCTTGAGATCAGCTGTTTGCCCAAAGACCTTCCAGAAAGCATTGAAGCAGATGTCACCGCCCTTGAGGTTGGTGAGGCTCTCCACATCGGAGAAATCGCATTTCCTGAGGGGGTTGCCCCATCACTCAACGATGACGTTGTTGTAGCCCTGGTGGCCAAGACGCGTGTCGCCAAGAGTGCAGAGGCAGAAGGCGGTGAGGGTGCAGAGGCAGAAGCTGCCGAGGAAGGTGCACCTGCCGGAGAAGGCGAAGCAGCTGCGGAAGAGGCTGCTGCTGAGTAGACAACCAGACCAAGTCAAATTTCAACAGCCCATGGCCCAGGTGGTCATGGGCTGTTTTCTTTTCTGTGATTTGGTCTTTGGTATTCTGTCCCGGAGTATTACAAGCAAAACATGCCAGAGATCAAACTCGTCATTGGCCTTGGTAACCCCGGTCAGAAATACGAGCAAACCCGTCACAACATCGGGTTTCTCGTCATGGATCGCATGGCACATATTCATGGCGCGCAAATGGTCAATCATCTCAAGTGGCGCGCCCATGTGGCGAGGGTGCCTGGCTCAGGTACCATTCTCATGAAGCCACAGACCTTCATGAATGAGAGTGGACAGTCTGTGGGTGCTGCCATGCGATTTTACAAGTGGCAGCCGGAGCAAATCCTTGTGGTTTATGATGATGTCTCATTGCCGTTTGGCTCTCTGCGGTTCAGGATGGCTGGTTCGGCGGGCGGGCATAATGGGATCAAGTCCATCATCAGCCATTTGGGCAGTGATCAGTTTCCTCGGCTCAAACTTGGTATTGGCAATGCCATGCAAGAGCAGAAACAGAAAGCCGGCGGCTCACTCACAGGGCATGTTTTGGGCAAATTTTCGACCGATGAGCAAAATGAATTGGAAAACACGCTTGCAACTGCGGCGGAAGCTGTTCAGTTTGCGCTCGCTGAGGGAGTTGAGTCAGCCGCGAACTCCTTCAATACAAAGAAAACAAAATAACCTTTAAACAAAATCACAGCCATGAGCAGAAAATACGAAGGCCTAATCGTGCTTAATTCACAAGGTCAGGATGACGGCCTCAGCGATCTCGTTTCCTCAGTTGCCAAGGAAATGGAGGGTAATGGAGCCAAAATGGACGAGATCCAGCAGCTTGGCCGCCGCAAGTTTGCCTACAACGCACGTCATCTTGATGGAGGTCACTACGTGAACTATATCTTTGAAGCTGAGCCAGCTGACATCGAGAAGATTCAGTCCACACTCAGCTTGAATGACAGCGTCTACCTCCAGCACTACCAGCGTCTCGGTTAGTCCGCGCTGATTGTTCAAGGTCAATCCAATCTCTGGTTTTAGACGCGCAGGCCAATTTGCTGTTGCCCTTGATCATAGTACCCATCTAAAGTTTCAGGTATGGCTAATTTTAACAAAGTAATGCTCATGGGTAACATCACCCGTGATATTGAACTTCGCTACACTCCCAAGGGCACAGCCGTTGCTGACATCGGCCTTGCTGTGAATCGTGTGCGCACGGGTGAGGGTGGCGAGCGTATTGAGGAAACAACCTTTGTTGATGTCACTTTGTGGGGGCGCACTGCGGAAGTGGCGCATCAGTATTCAGGTAAAGGCAAGCCACTCTTCGTTGAGGGGCGTCTTCACATGGATAGCTGGGAGGATAAGGCTTCAGGCCAGAAGCGCACCAAGCTCAAAGTGGTAGCGGACAATATCCAACTCATGGGGGCGCCAGGTGGTGGCCAGCAGGGAGGTGGCAATCCCGCACCCCAGCAACAGGGAGGCTCTCCTGCTCAAGGAGGCGCACCCATGGATGACGAGGACGACATCCCGTTCTAGGCCCAACGGCTTGAGACGACAGATATCTCGTTGGCTGCACCTTGGCTGCGTCAGGCTCCAGAGCCCCAGCTTTTTTTCCTATGCGCCTCTACAGCACGAACAGTCCTGATACACTGGTTGATTTTGGTGAGGCAGTGCTGCGCTCCCTACCTGCTGACAACGGGCTCTATATGCCTGAGCGCATCCCAGCCTTGGATGAGGCTTTCTGGCGCTCGTGGCAGGACATGGATTTTCAGGATATGGCTTATCAAGTCATATCCACGATACTTCAGGGCGCTATTCCTGAAAATGAGCTCCAATGCATTGTCAGTGAGGCGCTCAATTTTCCTGCGCCTGTGGTCACCTTGGATGAGCACAGGCGAGTTCTTGAGCTTTTTCATGGGCCGACACTGGCTTTCAAGGATTTTGGGGCGCGCTTCATGGCCCGTATCATGGCTTGGCTGACCCGTGACGATGAACAGACCCTCACCGTTCTCGTCGCCACCTCAGGTGACACGGGAGGAGCCGTTGCATCCGCGTTTCATCATGTCGAGGGCACGCGGGTGATCATTCTCTACCCCTCTGGAAAGGTCAGTGGGCTTCAGGAAAAACAGCTTACGGCTTTGGGGGGCAACATCACGGCTCTGGAGGTCGACGGCAGTTTTGATGATTGCCAGCGTATGGTCAAAGCAGCATTCCTCGACCCGGAAATCTCCCAAGCTTGCAACCTCACCTCGGCAAACTCGATTAACATCTCGCGGCTCATTCCGCAGATGCTCTATTATTTTGAGGCAGCGCGTCAGCTTGCCATCGAGGGCAAAGAAGACCCTGTTTTTGTGATTCCGAGTGGAAACTTTGGAAACCTCACTGCCCTGTTGTTCGCAATGCGCATGGGGTTGCGGGTAGGGCACGTGGTGGCGGCGACAAACATCAACGACGTTGTGCCCGAGTACTTGCGAAGCTCTGAATACAATCCGCGACCATCCGTGCCCACCCTGTCCAACGCCATGGATGTCGGAGCTCCATCTAACTTCGCTCGCATGCTGGAGCTCTTTGGCAGTGAATGGAAAGACATGGCTGCCGACATCAGTGGTTATGGCTACGGGGATGATTTGACCCGAGAGGCTATGCGGGAGGTTCATGAAAAGTATGGATACGTGATCGATCCTCACGGGGCAGTCGGCTACCTTGCCGGAGAAGCATGGCTGGACGAGCACCCGGATGACACCGTGGTTATCCTCGAGACCGCGCACCCTGCAAAATTCCCCGAGACTATCACTGAGGAGCTGGGTACTAAGGTGTTGGAAATACCCCAGCGTCTGGCCTGCCTCGCTGACAAGCCCAAGGTGTCCATCCCCATGGCGGCTTCGCCCGAAGCGCTCATTACCTGGCTTGCGGGCAATTAATCCCCCTATAGTGGGAGGGTGGATATCATTTTGTGCAAAAAAATTGTCAAAACGTGCATTCACGTTTGGCAAAAAAGGCTCTTATGCTGATGTATTATTCCTGCGCGCACATGTGCTGCGCCAGTATTTCGATTTGATCGACATCCTTGCACCCAAACCATTTTACCTTTCATGAAACGACTCTTTCTTCTGCTCGGCCTTCTTACCCTGTTCTCCTCCGCGCTTCAGCTTCAGGCTGCAAACTGGACTGCCTCATGGATCGGCGTAGCTGACGCCCCTACGGCTAATCAATGGATCGCGTTGCGCAAGAATATCGCTCTCGATCAGCAGCCCAAAAGTGCGCAAGCGCGAATTGCCGCTGACTCCAAATACTGGCTTTGGATCAATGGTAAACTCGTCGTGTTCGAGGGGCAGCTCAAGCGCGGCCCCAATCCCAATGACACCTATTACGATGTGGTTGACCTCAAGCCTCACTTGGAAGAAGGGGAGAATACCATCGCCGTGTTGCTGTGGTATTTCGGCAAGCATGGTTTCAGCCACAAAAGCAGCGGCAAGGCGGGCATCCTTTTTGATGCCAATATCGACGGCAAGCCGCTGTCAAGTGATGCCAGCTGGAAGGCGATGTTACATCCGGCCTTCGGCAACACCGGCGACCCAAAGCCCAACTTCCGCCTTCCCGAGTCCAATATCCGTTTTGATGCCGGCAAGGATATCGCGGGATGGCAGGGTCGGGGTTTTGATGATTCCGCTTGGCCGGCAGCCATTGAGTTTGGCAAGGCCCCATGCGCTCCCTGGAACCAACTCATCGAGCGTCCCGTTCCGCTGTGGAAAGACTTCGGCCTCAAGGACTATGTAAACGCAGCAGAGCTACCCAAGGTCTCTGACGGCAAAACCATCAAGGCAAAGCTGCCCTATAATGCACAGGTGACACCCTACCTGAAAGTGGAAGGGCCGGCAGGTCAGCTGATCGATCTGCGTATGGACAACTACAAGGGCGGTGGGCCACCGAATGTGCGGGGTGAATACGTGACTGGGGAGGGGGCACAGGAATATGAAAACCTCGGCTGGATGAATGGCCATGAGATGCACTACAAAATCCCGGCCGGATTCAAGATCCATGCCCTCAAATACCGTGAGACAGGCTATAACACCGAGTTTACCGGCACCTTTGAGTGTGATGATGAGTTTCTCAACCGCTACCGCCAGAAAGCCTTGCGCACTCTCTACATCACCATGCGCGACACCTATTTTGATTGCCCCGACAGGGAGCGCGCCCAGTGGTGGGGAGACATGGTCAACGAGATGGGGGAAGCATTCTACGCACTGGACACGCGTGCCAACGGTCTTGCAAAGAAAGGCATCCTCGAGCTGGCCAACTGGCAACGGCCCGACCACACCATCTACTCTCCGGTTCCTGCCGGCAATTGGGACAGGGAACTGCCGATGCAGATGCTCAACTCGGTGGGCTACTATGGATTCTGGACCTACTACCAATACACCGGTGATCTGGAGACCATCCGTGCCGTCTATCCTGCGGTGAAGCGCTACCTTTCTATCTGGAAGCTGGGCGAGGACGGGCTGGTCGTGCCCCGCAAAGGCGGCTGGACCTGGGGAGACTGGGGCAACCACAAGGACATGACCATCCTCTACAATGGCTGGTACTACCTGGCGCTCAAGGGGCAGAAACTCATGGCGGAAGCACTCGGTGAAACGGCGGATCTTGAGCCTATCCAGAAACGCATGCAGAGCATCGAGCAGAACTTCAACAAGACCTTCTGGAATGGAAAAGAATACCGTTCGCCGGGCTACAAGGGGCAAACCGATGACCGAGCTCACGCGCTCGCTGTTCTCGCAGGCCTTGCCAGCCCGGAGCAATACAAGGCGATCCGGGAGGTGTTCAAAACCCAGGAGCACAGCAGCCCCTACATGGAAAAGTATGTTGGCGAAGCCCTCTATGTGATGCGCCTCGAAGATGATGCGATCACGCGTACCAAGAAGCGCTTCAAGGCAATGACAGATCACCCCTACACGACTCTGTGGGAGGGGTGGGGTATTGGCAAAGAGGGATACGGTGGCGGCACTATCAACCATGCCTGGTGCGGTGGCGCACTGACCCTGCTGTCCCAGTATGGTGCCGGCGTGGCACCCATCACTCCAGGCTATGGCAGCTACCACGTCCTGCCGCAAATGGGCCCACTCAAACGCATCAACACCGTTGTGCCTTCAGTGAAGGGGGACATCGGGCTGGAGCTCAACAACGAGGCAGATCGTTTCTCCCTCAACCTGCAATCTCCGGAGGGTACTAACGCCACCGTGGGCATGCCCAAGCGCGATGGTTTTGCCATTAACCGTGTTGAGGTAAACGGCCAGTGCGTCTGGGAACAGGGAAGCGCAAAAACTTCTGTGAAGGGATTGCGTTTTGTCGAGGACGCCGAGCATTATCTTACCTTCAACGTCGCTCCGGGAAGCTGGTCATTCACCGCGGTTTTTGCACCTCAGGAAGCCGGTGAGAGCAATGTGCAGTTTAAAAACCCACGTTGTGAGTATCTCGAGAATCCCCTTGGTATCGATGTCATCCACCCACGCTTAAGCTGGCAGGCGCAGACACAAACCCGTGGCTGGAAGCAACTGGCCTACCAGGTTCTGGTCGCCTCCAGTGAGGAAAAGCTGGCCCGTGATGAGGCAGACTTGTGGGACAGCGGCAAGGTCATGTCGGACCGCTCAAACCATGTCGAGTATGGGGGCGTGCCGCTTGACTCCCACACACAGTGTTTCTGGAAGGTGAAGGTTTGGGATCAGAACGGGTCTGTCTCGCCATGGAGCCAGACGGCCACCTGGTCGATGGGCTTGCTAAAATCCGAGGATTGGCAGGCGCAGTGGATCGGGTTTGATCAAAAACCGGAACCGTCTCCTTCAAAACGAGCCGATCTTCAGGGCAAAGACCACAAGGTGGTAGTCGAGAAAGCCATGTATGGAGTCAAGGGTGACCCGAAGAGACAGGTAGACATCAAACAACGGCTCCAGCAACAGGTCGACGCGGGCAAGCTTCTCGTGCTGGCAAACAATGAACTGGCAGGAACGGATCCCGCTCAAGGCACGAAAAAAGTGCTCGAGTTTGTCTGTAAGGTCGATGACTGGCAAACAAGCGCGACAGTCCCCGAGGACGGAGTGTGGGACCTGACAACCGGTCAGGCAGCCAAACAGTATTTGCCCGCACCCTACCTGCGCAAGGAGTTCAAGGTCGCCGCACCGATTACACGGGCCATGCTTTATGCAACTGCCCAAGGGGTGTTGGAGATGAGCCTCAACGGTCAACGGGTCGGGGACGAGGTCTTCACACCCGGCTGGACGGACTACCGCAAGCGCATCTACTACCGCACTTACGATGTCACCGATCTGCTTGCTCAAGGGCCCAATGCGATCGGCGCGATCCTGGGAGACGGCTGGCTCCGCGGCAATATCAGCTGTGTCGGCCAGAATAAATACGGCAACAAACTGCGTCTCAAGGCCCAGCTACGTATCGACTATGCGGATGGCACCTCGGAGGTGATCGCCACGGACCCAAGCTGGAAGGCAAGCTACGGACCCATCCTTGAGTCCGACATGCAGGCGGGCGAGGTTTACGATGCCCGCCGTGAAATGCCCGGCTGGGACAAGGCGGGTTACGATGCCGGTGCCTGGTCTCCGGTGGTTGGCGGGTCTGCCATCAAGCCACTGCTGCAGGCCTACCCCGGAGTTCCGGTCCGGCCCAAGCATGAGCTGAAGGCCGTCAAGATGACCGAGCCAAAACCCGGTACTTATGTTTTCGACCTGGGCCAGAACTTCTCAGGATGGGCGCGTCTCAAGGTCAAAGGCCAGGCCGGCGACAGGGTGGATATGATCTTTGGCGAGATGCTCAAGGCGGATGGCACGGCATACACCATCAACCTGCGCTCCGCACGCGCAGTGGACACCTACTTCCTCAAAGGAGGCGGGGAGGAAATCTGGGAGCCAAAATTCACCTTCCACGGCTTCCGCTATGTGCAGGTCACGGGCCTCAGGGAAAAGCCTGCTCCGGATGCCGTCACGGGCATTGTGCTCTACTCGGATTCCCCCGAGGCCAGTTCCTTTGAGTGCTCTAACCCCATGGTGAACCAGATCTACAGCAATATCGTCTGGGGGCAGCGCTCCAACTATCTGGAAGTGCCCACCGATTGCCCGCAGCGCGACGAGCGCCTTGGCTGGACGGGTGACACCCAGGTCTTCATCCGGACGGGATGCTACAACCAGGATGTGGCCGCTTACTTCACCAAGTGGATGGTGGACCTGATGGACACGCAGAACAGGCAGGGCCTGTTCGGTAACCAGGCTCCGGTATTCCACGGTCATGGTGCAGCCGCCTGGGCTTGTGCCGGCATCATCTGCCCATGGACGATATGGAAGGTTTATGGGGACACCCGTATCATTGAGAAAAATTACGATGCCATGGTCCGCTACATGGATGCCTGCGGCAAGGATGGCCTCGGCGGTAGAAAAGCGCACACCTGGGGTGACTGGCTTGCTCCCGCAGGTCGTCCTCCCAAGGAGTTGATCTCTGCCGCTTACCACGCTTATACCACCAGCTTGATGGCGGAGATGGCGGCGGCCCTGGGTAAGTTGGATGATGCTACCAAGTATAATCACCGCTTTCAGGATATCCGTGCCCACTTCCAGAAGACCTTTGTCAAAGCGGATGGCAAGATTGAGAGTGACCTGCAAACAGCCTACTGCATGGCCCTCTCTTTTGACCTGCTTACCGATGCCCAGCGCAAGCAAGCTGAGGAGCATCTTGTTGCCCGAATCAAAAAAGATAACTATCACCTTTCCTCGGGATTTCTGGGGATTCCCATCCTGTTGCCTACCCTCTCCGACATGGGGCGTAGTGACCTTGCCTACCGCATCATCCAGAACACGACCTACCCCAGCTGGGGCTATTCCATCGACCAGGGTGCTACCACCATCTGGGAGCGTTGGAACAGCTACAGCAAGGACCGGGGTTTTGGCGACGTGAAGATGAACTCCTTCAACCACTACTCACTGGGTGCCTGTGGTGAGTGGATGTTCCGTAGCATGCTCGGCATTGAAAGCGACGGTGCCGGGTTCAAAAAAATCATGATGAAACCGGAGCTCGGTGAGGGCATTACCTGGGCGAGAGGGCATTACGATTCCATGAACGGCCGCATTAGCAGTGACTGGAAAGTCGCAAATGGGCAATTCAGCTGGAACATCACCGTACCGGCGAACACCACGGCCACCGTGTATGTGCCCGCAACGAACGCAGCCAGCGTGACCGAATCAGGCAAGGCACTGGCAGGTGCTGCCGGTGTGCGCGTCCTGCGCGAGGAGGCGGACCGCGTGGTGCTGGAGGTGAACTCGGGGGCCTACGCATTCAGCGCGCCCCGCGAGTAAATGTCATCTCTACAACGCCCGGCTGCTCAGGGATTCCACTTGTCCGTGCGGAAGGGAATCGCGGGCAGGCCTTCCTTGTTGTAGAGGTTGGCCTTGGCGGGATTGCTGCGGTAGGCGTAACGCACGGCCACGGGCTCGGCCACAGCGGGTGAGCTGACCTTGATGGTGTTGCCCTCAATATGGGCGTCGGCCCAGTGCCACTTTTGATCGGCACCACAGATGGCGAAACTTTGCAGCTTCTCATCAGGAGTGGCGAGTACGGGCTGGAAGGCATCCTTCTTTCTTGCGGCCATCAGACCACTGCCAATGTGGTTGTAGTGGATGGTGGCGGTATTGCCCTCGATCTTCATCTCCTTGAAGGTGGGGCCGTTGACCACGATGTCCTTTTTGCCATATACATCGCGCAGGGCCCAGCGGGCGAGGCGCTTGCCAACATCCTGCTTGTTCTTCGGGTGGATGTCCCTCGCGTTACCGATATCGATGGCAGAGGCAACCCCCGTGTGTGGCAGCTCCTGAATACGATCCTGGGCTACACGTATGCGGGCAAAGCCGTCACCTCCTTTGGGGTCGTCAGTGTGCTGGTGGAATTGCGCCAACTTCACCACATAGAAGTAAAAGGGAAAGTCCGCCGGCTGTTGCCAGATCTCACGCCAGCCCTCGACCAGAGCCTTGAGCTTGGGCAGATAGTGAATGCCCTCGCCTGAGTTGGATTCGCCTTGATACCAAATTGCGCCGCGCACTCCATAGCCGACGAGCGGATGCACCATGGCATTGTAGATGGAACATGGCTCATTGTGGTTTTTGGGTCCGGGGCTGACAGGTGCTGCCGGAACACTGCGCCCTTGCTCTACGGACTTGCTTACCTCCGTACTCCATTGGCTGACTGTCTGGGCATACTTCTGCCATGCCGTCTTGCCAGTGGGTGTATTGATCAGCTGGGCATCGACCTGTTTGGACAGAGCGGAAAGCTCGGGTTGCTTGCGGAATCCCGCTGGTGGTGTCCAGGGCTCAACGCGGGTGCCACCCCAGTTTGTGCCGATGAGGCCTATGGGAACGCCGCTTTGCTGTTGCAGCTCGCGGCCAAAGTAGTAGCCCACGGCACTAAAGTTGGTCACCGCTTTGGGGCTGCAAGGCTGCCAGATGGAGGGGCGCTGCAGACGCTGTTGCGGGCTGCTGGAGATGATATGGCCCTGCACATCAAAAAGCCTGATAAGCGGATGATTGGCTTTGGCAATCTCCCCTTGTGGATTGTGTGACTGCTTGACCGACCATTCCATGTTGGATTGGCCAGAGCAGATCCAGACGTCGCCGATGAGGATGTTGTTGTAGCTTATCTTCTCCCCCGAGGCATTGCTAATGATCATTTGCTGACCGGCTGCGTTGGCGGGCAGGGGATTGAGTTTGACCTGCCAACGCCCGTCCTTGTCTGCCGTGGCTTTGTGTTTCTGGCCTGCGAAGTTTACCGTGACCTCGGCACCCGGCTTGTCCCAACCCCAGACAGGTGCCGGCAGATCCCGCTGAAGCACCATGTGGCTATTGAAAATTTGTGGCGTGCTAAGCTTGGCGTAAAGGGCCTGGGTGGGCAGCAAGATACTGCAAGCAGTGATGATTGGGATGAGCTTGTTCATAGAGGTGATCTGGTTTCGTGTTTGACCGGAAATATCAGGGGCAAAGCCAGCGCAGCTGATTAATTTTGCCGTCTGTAGCTACGTGGTGTGTGGCCGGTTTCTTTTTTGAAAGTGCGGCTAAATGCCTGGGGTGAGGCAAAGCCGGCCTCTCTGGTAATTTCCGCCATCGACAATTGCGACGTCCGCAACAAGGCCATGGCTCGGTTGAGGCGGTAGTTTTTAATATATGCGCCCAGAGTAATGCCGGCTACCCGCTTGAAGATGACTCTCAGTCTCGACTCGGAATAACCCATGGCCTCGGCAATGTCTGAGATGCCGATACTTGGGCCGTTTGCTTCAGCCAGATGCATGTTCACACGGCGTAGCAGGTTGTCCTTTACCTCCGGTGTCGGCGTGGGGTTGCTGTCCTGGGCAGCTTGTCTCAGCGAGAACAATAGCTCGAGCAGGCAGGCTTGCAAGCGGGAGGCCTGCAGGTCAGTAGGGCACATGTGCCAGATTTTCAGTAGCTGCTCGATCCTGATGCTGAGCTCTCCCTTGGTGTCGAGCACGCGATCGCGCAGTGGCTCGAGAAAAGCGTGATCCTCAAGCTCAAACGTGCAAAAGAGCCAGCTGAGATTCGTGGATTTGAGTCCGCTGTAGTGGTGGAATTGGTAGGGCAGAATCTGTATCACCTGCCCGGGCTTGAAGGGTAATACCACATCGTCCAGATGAATGTGACCCTCCGTGCCGAGATTGATGACCAGCACGCAGCGGTGGTGGGAGCGGTTTTGCAGGGCGTGCTGTTGCAGCTTGTTTTGGCTCTCGCGCAGGAACATCAGTATGCGCATCGGGCTGGGGAGCGATTCCTGGCCGCGCCCGGAAAAATAATCCTCTGGTTCGGCAATTTGGAGCAAGTTTTCGCGCATGGGGTAGATTGGTGAGGGGCAATAGAAAACAACCGAAATTGTTAAAAAGCAAACGAAAATATCAACTTTTTTACCTTTTTGATACAATCTCCGGGCCTCAGACTACCATCTACAAGCAAGTAGTATGCTATGCCAACCATGACAACAAAGATCGAGGTGCCCATCAAGCCGGAATTGGATCCGGACTTCCTGCCCGCTGTTCTCTGGAACCAGCACTACCGTCGGCAGGTGGATCAATCAGGCGGGGGTCAGGAGGTGGCCATCGCCCTGATACGCCCGGATGCGACCTGCTCGGTGTACCGCACCAGCATCCTGCCAACCGGCCAGGAGAACGAGGCACTCTCGCTACGCTATCTCGAACGCATCCTGAAGTTTCTGCTCTGGCAGCGGGGTGGATCCACGGTGCTCATCGCCGGATGCGATGCCTTGGTTGAGCATCTATCTGCCATCTATTCCGCGGACGGCACGCGTGCCTTTGATGCGGAATTTTTTGGGGACAAGGTGTATCGCAGTGAGCTCGATATCAGAGCCTGTGGTATGGAGGAGATACCGGAGGAAAACGAGTCCACCATTCCCTTGGGCCGGCACCTCGATGGCTGCCGCATTGGCTTTGACCTGGGGGGCTCGGATCGCAAGTGCGCTGCGGTCATTGACGGCGAGGTCGTCTTTTCCGAGGAGATCGAGTGGAATCCCTATTTTGAAAATGACCCCACCTACCATATCGAGGGCATCAACGATTCGTTGGAGCGAGCCGCTGCGCACCTGCCCCGTGTGGATGCCATCGGTGGTAGCTCCGCGGGTGTGTATGTGAACAACGAAGTACGGGTGGCATCCCTGTTCCGCGGCGTTTCGCCGGAGGATTTCGAAGCCAAGGTGAGGCGGGTGTTCTTTGATCTTCAAAAGCGCTGGGGAGACGTTCCCTTTGAGGTGGTTAATGACGGCGAGGTCACCGCCCTTGCCGGCTCCATGTCGATGCAGGAGAACGCTGTCCTTGGAGTAGCCATGGGAACCAGTGAAGCGGTCGGCTATGTGACGCCTGAGGGCAACATCACTGCGATGCTTAACGAGCTCGCCTTTGCCCCCATTGACTATCGTGAGGACGCACCAGTGGACGAGTGGTCCGGAGACGCCGGGGTGGGGGCACAGTATCTTTCCCAACAAGCCGTCGCGCGCCTTGTGCTAGCCGCGGGCATCGAGCTGCCCGCAGACATGCCGTTCCCGGAGCAGCTTGTTGAAGTGCAGAGACTCATGGCGGCGGGTGACGAGCGCGCGGCAACGATCTAC
>JBNACB010000022.1:0-33190 GCA_049632765.1 Akkermansiaceae bacterium
GGGCTCTGGCAGAGGGGGTGGGATTCGAACCCACGATACCTTGCGGTATGCCGGTTTTCAAGACCGGTGCATTCGACCACTCTGCCACCCCTCCGTGATTGCAAAGCTCGTTGCGGTCGCGGGAAACTTTCCTTAGTCGGCCGGATTTTGCAAGGATAGTTTCGTCTGTTTTTGCAAGTTTTCAGGCGGATGCGATGCGGGCTTGCGTGCCGGCTCACGCTTCCCTAAAAAAGACTCATCATGAGTAACGTTGTTATTTTATTTTCCGGACAGGGAGCACAGAAGGTAGGCATGGGCAAGGATCTCGCGGATGCCTACCCGGTCGTTAAGGAGATGTTTGCCAAGGCGGATTCGGCCCTCGGTTTTTCCTTGAGTGATATCATGTTCAACGGCCCGGACGAGGAGCTCACCAAGACGTCGCGTTGCCAGCCCGCACTTTTCCTACACGGTCTGGCATGTCTGGAGGTGCTGAAGCAAAAAGTTCCCTCGCTCAATCCGGTGGCCACCGCCGGTCTCTCTCTGGGGGAGTTCACTGCACACACGCTGGCGGGTACCTTTGATTTTGAAACGGGTTTGAAAATTGTCGAGCAGCGCGGTCTGTTCATGGAGGAGGCCTGTGAGGCAACCAACGGCTCCATGGCAGCCATGATTGGTGGAGATGATGAAGCCGTGGCAAGCCTCGCCGCCGATTGCGAAATCGATGTTGCCAACTACAACACCGTCGGCCAGATCGTAGTCTCCGGTGACGAGGCTGGTGTTGATAAGGCGGTTGCCGAGGCCAAGGGCCGGGGTATCCGCATTGCCAAGAAACTCAATGTTGCAGGAGCTTACCACTCACGCCTGATGCAGAGCGCCCAGGATAAACTCGCGGAGGTTCTCGCCGGGGTTGAGCTGAGCGAGCCGACCATCCCCGTGATCTGCAACTTTGAAGCCCGAGAGGTCAATGATGCCGGTGATATCAAGTCCATGCTCGAGCAGCAGGTGACTGGATCCGTTCGCTGGACGGCCTCCATGCAGAAACTCATTGCCGAGGGTCACACCACCTTCCTTGAGCTTGGTCCCGGAAAGGTGCTTGCAGGACTCATGGGCCGGATTGACAAATCCGTCACGGTTCTCTCTGTTGAGGATGTCGATAGCCTTGATGCGGCTGTTGAGGCACTTAGCTAATGTGGCCGACAAAAAGCCATTTTCACAAAAAAAGTGATTGCCAGCGGCATGGAATCTCACTAGGTTCCGCCCGCCCAAGCAAAGCAAAGGGGTGGTAGCTCAGTTGGTTAGAGCGCCGGCCTGTCACGCCGGAGGTCGCGGGTTCGAGTCCCGTCCATCCCGCCACTTTGTTTAGCTATTAAGCCCCGCCTAAGCGGGGCTTTTTTGTATTCAAGCGTATCCATGTTTCGCCCTCATGGGATGGGCGGGACGAGAACAGTTCGAACGCACACGCAGTGCGTGCATCACGCTTCCTCTGGTCAAACTTCCGGAGGAGGAAGTTTGCTAATCAGCATGGCCCCGACGGGTCGGGGCAACCCCGTTCATCCCGCCTCTAGCGGGCTGCAAACCTCCCACTGGTAATCTCCTCCAGCCCGGCCGTAGGGCGCGCGTAGAGGTAGATATACGCCTTGATGCATTTGCTCTCCGTTGTCTGCACCTCCACCACCTGCCGCCGGTATTCATGCGGCTCAGGAGTATTTGGCCCGCATGCCTCGTAGTCATCAAGCAGGTCAAAAATATCGGGTGAGGAGAGCTGGTAAATTTGCCCATGTACCATATCCGAGGTGTCATCTGAGGCAATCACGGCGGGGTAATCCCAGGTGCCGTCCGGATGATGGACGCGATACATTTTACCGCGGAAGGTGCCATCGCCCAGCTTGGAGGCGTTTGTTGCCAGAGCTAGAGCCATCTCGTTGACGGCATGGCTCATCAAGGTGCCGTAAACGAAGAGTAACGGCGTGGTCGTGGCGTAGTCCCCGGTCATGGGCTCTACTTCATCAGTCATTTGGCGCGGGCTGCATCAGCACAAAGGGAGACACTACCAGGGCTGTGAACTCGCCGGGGTTTTCAGACCACCATTGGGCATGGGGTTCGGATGGTTTGACGAGGTCGCCGGACTTTAACAGGTCTTCGATCTTTTCCTTGTCATCGTCTGCGAAGGCCTGCCCGACCTCTGTGATGGAGAGTGCCGGGTCGACATAAATCAGGGCACCTGATTCGAAATGAGGCTTGAGGTATTCCCAGTCCACCACGCCGGTGTATTTCTCAAGTTTTTCCGGAGTGCTCTGGGTGTCCTCACCAAGCATGCCGTAGCGCATGTTTTCGGGTTGTGGGGATGCTTCCTCGGTTGTCATGGATTGGCTTGAGTGGAGTGCAAATGGTGTCAAAATAGCTACAATAATCCGGGCCTCACCCAGGCTGCTTGTGTGGTAGTCTTAGCTGTAATGCGAATTGCCATCGTCACAGATACTTATCGCCCTGATATCAACGGGGTGGCCATGACTCTCGAGCGTTTTGTCAATGAGCTCCGCGGTCGCGGTCATTTGGTTTATGTCACACACACGGGGGAAAGCAAGTGCAGGGGTGAAGATGTGACGAAATCCTTGCCCCTGCCCGGTTATCCCGAGGTGCGGGTAGGTCTACCCAAAAAGGGAAAGTTGGTGCGTCGCTGGACCAAGAAGCGTCCGGATGTGGTCTATGTCGCTACCGAGAGTCCGCTGGGATTCTCTGCCATCAAGGCGGCCAACAAGCTGGGTATTCCCGTGGCTGCAGGATTTCATACTAATTTTCACCACTACATGCAGGACTACCGTCTGGGCAAGATGAGGCAATCGGCCATGGCATATCTGCGGCGGGTCCACACCATGGCCAACTGCACGGTAGTGCCCTCGGAGGATGTCCGTGGGATGTTGTCTGGTGAGGGTTTTGCCGATGTGAGGGTCATTGGGCGGGGAGTGGATACCAGACTTTTCTCACCCCAGAAGCGTTGTGCGAAACTCAGGATGTCCTGGGGTGCCAGGTCAGGCACTCCAGTGGTGATGACTGTAGGACGCTTGGCACCCGAAAAGAATCTGGCTCTGGCCATGAAGACCTTCCGAGCCATGCAGGCGCGCATTCCTGATTTGATTTGTGTTGTGGTGGGTGATGGGCCCATTCGTGAATCACTATCCCGCGAGCACCGCAATGTAGTCTTTGTCGGGTCACATACTGGTGAGGACCTGGCGCGCCACTACGCCTCTGCTGATGTGGTTCTGTTCCCCAGTGAGAGCGAGACTTTTGGCAATGTTCTACTGGAGGGAATGGCAAGTGGGGCCATTGTGGTTGCCTATGACTACGCGGCTGCAAAAGAGCATGTAAAGGATGGTGAGAACGGTTTGACTGCGCCCAAAGGTGATGAGGAAGCTTTCATGGACAAGGCTCTGAAGGCCCTCGATGCACACAAGCAGGGTGAGCACGGCATGATCCGGTCATCTGCCACATCGACGGCAATGCAGCTCAGTTGGGAGGCCATCGCCATCCAGCTTGAAGCCTGCTTTCGTGATCTGGTGCAAAAAGTCAGCTGCACAAAATCGCGGCTCAAGAGCAAAAGGAAACTACAAGTCAGGACCCTGTTTCTGTCCGATATTCATCTGGGGACAGATGACAGCAAATCCAGAGAGGTGGTGGACATCCTCAAACGCATTCGTTGTGATCATATTGTTCTCAATGGAGATATCATCGATGGCTGGGCGCTCCAGCGTGGTAGAAAGTGGCGCAGTATCCATACCCGCGTAATTCGCGAGTTGCTCAAGAAGATGGAAAAAGAAAAAACCAGGATCACTTACCTGCGCGGTAACCATGATGATTTCATGGAGAGATTCTTGCCGGTCAGCCTGGGCAGGCTTCATTGTGTGAAAGAGTATGTTCACGAGTCTGCCACCGGGAAAAAATACCTCGTTTTACACGGCGATGGCTTTGATAGCGTGTCCACAGGGCATCGCTGGGTGGCCAAAGTCGGCGCGGTGAGCTACGATTTCTTGCTGGTAGTGAACCGTGTTTACAACCGCTACCGAGCCATGCGTGGCAAGGAGTTCTATTCAGTAAGCAAGGCGATCAAGGCGAAGGTGAAATCAGCAGTGAACTTTGTGAGCAATTATGAGAAGAAGCTCGTTGGACTTGCTCGCAAGCGCGGATGTGAGGGCATTATTTGTGGCCATATCCACACTCCTGCTGATGAAGTCATTGACGGTGTGCATTATCTCAACAGTGGTGACTGGGTTGAGACGATGAGTTGCATTGTGGAGGAACAGACAGGGGAATTCTCCGTGCTTTACTACGAGGATATTATTGAGCGAACCCTGGCCACAGAGCCATCAAATAGTAACATCTCTCTCTCCGCCCTAAGACATCCTGTCAGGGCCAATACGGAAGCGCTGGTTTCTTAGCTTGGAGTGGGAGAGTGTGTCGCAGAGCTTGTTCGCGACTTTCTCATCCACATCCACCAGCGAGTGCCGGTCAAAAAGCTGGATCCGGCCCACCGAGTTGTCCGGGATTTTACCCTCACGGTAAAACATGCCCAGCAGGTCGCTTGGGCGGACACCGGCTGCCTTGCCGAGGCTGACAAAGAGGGTGGTCATGCCAGCTTCTTTCTGACCGCGCTCCTTGCGTTCTTTTCGCTCACCGCGTTTACCCTTGCGGTCGTCACGGGCGCGTTCCCGGCTGCGTCGAGCACCGCGGTCTTTTTCAGGTTTATAATCCGGACGGTCCTCGATGATTTCCTCGCCCTCCCGGCCGATAGCCTCACGAAGTAATTCAAATAGGGTGGAGGCAATATCCGTAGCAGTATGCCCCTGGTCAAGCAGGCGGTCGATGTAGTGGCGGTAGCTGCGGCTGACCTCAGCATCGCAGCGCTCCTTGACAAGGTCAAAGAGCTGGTCGGCCCGTTTACCCTCGACCTCCTCCTGGCTCGGGATCTTGGCGCGCTCGATGTGCTGCTTGGTGTATTTTTCAATACTTTGCAGCCGGTAGATGTCCCGGCCAAAGACAAAGCTCACAGCTTTGCCCTCGCGCCCGGCACGGCCCGTCCTGCCGATCCTGTGCACGTAGTCCTCCGGGTCCTGGGGGATGTCGTAGTTGAAGACGGCATCAACGTCGTCAATGTCCAGACCACGCGCAGCCACATCGGTGGCCACAAGCATATCAAATTTGCCTTCGCGGAAGCGCCGTGTCGTACGTTCGCGCAGTTGCTGGCTGATGTCTCCGTGGAGGCGGTCCGCAGCGTAGCCACGCGCCAGCAAGGCCTCGGTGCACTCGTCGACACTGCGCTTGGTATTACAGAAGATCACTGAGAGGCGCGGGTTTTCGAGATCTACAATCCGGGTCAGGACTTCCACCTTGGAGCGGTTGCGGACCTCATAATATCTCTGGCTGACGGTGGAGACGGTTTTGGTTTTCCGCTTCACCGAAATCTCCTCTGGCTCGTTGCCAAATTTTTGGATCAGTTTCTCCACCTGTTTGTTCATGGTGGCAGAGAAAAAGAGCGTCTGGTGATCCTTGTGCAGGGCGCCCAGCAGGTTTTCCATGTCTTCACGGAAGCCCATGTCGAGCATGCGATCCGCCTCGTCGAGAATGGCAAGCTTGATGGTGTGTGGCTCGAGGGTCTTCCGGCGAAGATGGTCAAGTAGTCTCCCTGGAGTGCCGACAACGACGTGTGCACCGCGCTTGAGTTGGGTGATCTGGCGCTCGATGGGTGCTCCTCCATAGACGGGAACCGCACGCAGCCCATCAAGATGAGAGCCCAGCCGGTGGACCTCCTCGCATACTTGAACACAGAGCTCACGGGTGGGGGAGAGGATCAGGACTTGGGCCACTGCCATATCGGTGTCGATCATCTGCAAGGCGGGCAGGGTAAAAGCAGCGGTTTTTCCTGATCCGGTCTCGGACAATCCCACGATATCCCGTCCATCAAGAATAGGGGGAATGGCCAGTGCCTGGATCGGAGAGGGGCTTTCAAAGCCGAGGTCGTGGATGGCCTCGAGCAGCCCGTCGCATAGGCCAAGTTGAGAAAAAGGAATGTCGGTCATATAGACGGTGGGTGGGAGGCGAGCCTTAGGTGCAGTATCTGTGGTTGGCAACTTAAAAACGATTGGGCACTCCCATTACTGATTGGATGGGCATCATCCGGATCATGACTGGCAAGCCCAATAAATGCCTCACGCAGGGGTTGACGTGTGGAATCTGGCGAGCATAATCCGGCTCCCGCGCACGATCTGTTGCGCCGGAATCAACAATTTGAAACACCACCATGGCTAACTACGCAATCAATGGATTTGGACGCATCGGCCGCAGCGTATTGCGCGCCCTTGCTCAGAATGGCGAAATTAAGAATGTCGTCGCCATCAACGACCTCACTGACAACAAAACTCTTGCTCACCTGCTGAAGTATGACTCCTCGCAGGGTAAGTTCGGCGCTGATGTCAGCTATGATGATGATTATATCATCGTCGATGGACACAAGATCCACGCCACTGCAGAACGTGATCCTGCAGCTCTTCCGTGGGCAGAATGGAATGTCGATGTTGTGCTCGAGTCCACCGGTTTTTTCTGCTCCCGTGAAGGTGCCTCCAAGCACCTTGAAGCTGGAGCCAAGAAGGTTCTCATCTCCGCTCCCGCAAGTGATCCCGACCTGACCATGTGTCTTGGCATCAATGCGGACGAGTATGACCCCGCCAACCACCACATCGTCTCCAACGCTTCCTGCACGACGAACTGCCTTGCTCCCCTCGTCAAGGTTCTCAATGACAAGTGGGGTATTGAAAAGGGCTTCATGAGCACTATTCACAGTTACACGGGCGACCAGAACCTTCTCGACGCACCACATGGTGACTTGCGCCGTGCCCGCTCTGCTGCAGTGAACATCGTGCCTTCATCGACAGGTGCTGCCCGCGCCATCGGCGAGGTCATCCCTGAGATGAAGGGCAAGCTCAACGGTGGTGCCTTCCGCGTGCCCACTCCGACTGGTTCGCTCACTGATTTTACCGCTATCCTCAAGTCCGAGGTGACCGCAGAGGAGGTCAATGCAGCCTTCAAGGCAGCTGCTGAAGGTCCGATGAAGGGTGTTCTTGAGTATTCAGAGGATCCTCTGGTGCTTCAGGATATTGTTAGTAACCCGCACAGCTCTATCTTTGACGCTGACCAGACCATGATTCTCGAGGGGAACTTCGTGAAGGTCTGCTCATGGTATGATAACGAGTGGGGCTACTCCTGCCGTGCCGCTGATGCCCTCGGTATGCTGGGTGGTTCTCTCTAAGCTGAACCTGTTTTCAACCACGGGCGGGGGAGGGTGACTTCCCCCGCCTTTTTTCTCTCTCATCCTCGTAACCCGCTTTTGATTCCATGGCCAAACTCAGTATCCGCGACCTCGACGTAAATGGCAAAGCTGTGCTGATGCGCGTTGATTTCAATGTCCCTCTCAACGATGCCGGTGAAATCACCGATGACACCCGGATTGTGGCAGCCCTGCCAAGTATCAAGCTTTTGCTCGATGGCGGAGCCAGGCTTGTACTGTGCTCGCATTTGGGCCGCCCAAAGGGTGAGCCGGAGCCCAAGTTTTCACTGCGCCCAGCCGCAGTGCGCCTGGGTGAGTTGCTAGGCAAGGACGTCGCTTTTGCTGAGAGCTGTGTGGGTGAGGCCACCGAGGCTGCTCGCGCTGCCCTCAATGCCGGCGAGGTATTGCTGCTGGAGAACACCCGTTTCCACAATGAGGAAAAGGCGAATGATGCAGGTTTTGCCGCGTTGCTTGCCGGGGATGCGGAGATTTTTGTCAATGATGCCTTTGGTACGGCGCACCGTGCTCACGCCTCCACCGAGGGAGTAACCCACCACGTTACTCAAAGTGCCATGGGGCTGCTCATCGAGCGTGAGCTCGAGTTTCTCTGTGACAAACTGGAGTCGCCGGAAAAACCCTTCCTGGTCATTATGGGAGGGGCCAAAGTCAGTGACAAGATTGAGGTGATCACTGCCCTTCTTGAAAAGGCCGACACCTTCATTATCGGTGGTGCCATGGCCTACACCTTCCGCAAGGCCCAAGGCCACGCTGTGGGAGATTCCCTGGTGGAGGACGACAAGCTGGACCTCGCGCTGGACATCCTCCGCCTGGCTGAGCAAAAGGGAGCCCGCTTCCTGCTGCCCGCCGATACCCGGATTACCAGTGAGTTCAAGGAGGGGGCTGAGACCCGTGTCACCGAACCTTATGCAGACGGTGGCAGTATTCCCGACGGCTGGGAGGGCATCGACATCGGTGATGCCGCCATCACCGAGTTTTGTGATGAGGTGATGAAGGCCAAGACCATTGTCTGGAACGGTCCGATGGGAGTTTTTGAAATCGGTTCATTCGAGGCGGGCACCAAGGCTGTTGCCGAGGCCGTTGCTGCCAGTGACGCGCTCTCCATTGTCGGTGGCGGTGACTCCGTGACAGCCGTCAAGAAATACGGTCTCGGAGACTCAGTGGGCTTTATTTCCACTGGTGGAGGAGCTTCCCTCGAGCTTCTTGAGGGCAAGGAGCTGCCAGGTGTGGCGGCACTCTCAGAGGCCTGAGTCATCACTCATTATTCGATCAATCCAACTAACAAACATATATCATGCGCAAACCAATCATTGCAGCCAACTGGAAGATGAACATCGGCCCCAAGGAAGCCGAGGATTTCATTTCCACCTTTACCGGCAAGCTCAACAACCTCACTGACGAGGCAGACGTTGTCATTGCTCCGCCCTTCGTTACCATTCCCGCCGCGGTCGGGGCCTTGCCCTCAAATTCCGATGTTTCCATCGCAGCACAGAACGTTTCTGAGAACGACAACGGAGCATTTACCGGCGAGGTCAGCACCATGATGCTCAAGGAGCTTTTTGTGCGCTATGTGATCATTGGTCACAGTGAGAGGCGCACGCTCTATGGTGAGACCAATGCGATCATTAACGCCAAGATCAAGAAGGCACGTGCCGCTAATCTCAAGCCCATCTTCTGTATCGGTGAGACGCTCGAGGAGCGCGAATCCGGCAAACTCGAAGACGTGCTTAGCAGTCAGATCACCGAGGGTCTCGCAGACGTTGATGAGAAGGATTTGCGCGAAATTGTTGTCGCCTATGAGCCTGTTTGGGCAATCGGAACAGGTGTCGTGGCAACGGTTGAGCAGGCGCAGGAAGCGCACGCTTTCTGCCGCTCGGTTATCGCAGGGCTTTATAGCCAGGAGGTTGCCGATAAAGTGCGTATTCAGTATGGAGGCAGCATGAAGCCGGACAATGCCGGTGAACTCCTTGCCCAGCCCGACATTGATGGTGGTCTCGTCGGAGGCGCCAGCCTCGAGCCACAAAGTTTTCTGGATCTGATCCAGGCTGCTGTAGGTGCTGAGTAAGGCGAGCTACTCACCACTTCTATTTTTCCAAGCAGGAGTTCCGGAGACGGGGCTCCTGTTTTTTTCTTGGAGTGAGGCCGGGGATGGGCGCCTAGATAGCAATCACTCCGTAATAGATCAGGGCCACATAAGCCAGTTTGCAGCAAAAATGGAGAAACTGATCGGTGTTAAATCCGATCCAATTCTCGCATTTGGAATAATCAATCATCCAATGCAGAACAAATTCGACCAGACCCAGGAGAACAGAGCCGGTAATCAGCCAGACAGTGCCACAATGGATAAGTGAGTGTGCGCTCATGCCCTGAATCCAGAGCCCCTTGGGGCTTTTGGTATTCACTGGCTGGGATTTTTTCAGGTGCCGGTTCTTAACTTCTGATAGAAAAACACCCTGGAGGGGGAAATCAGCGACCGTATGACCGATCACCAAAGCCAGTAACAGGCACAGCGCACCTGATAATGAATGGGGATCAATGTTGAGAAGATCAGTCATGATTTTAGCTGTATGAGCATTCTCTATGGTGGCCAGTGGGCCGGGAGTTATCATTCACTCCAAAGATTTTGGTAGAAGGCCTCCATGGCGAGAAGCTTTCCGTTCAGATGGCGGATGCGCTTGCTGAGCTCGGTAACAAGTGCAACAAGCAGGTGTTCTCCGACATCAGGGTAGGCTTGCACAAATGTTTCAAAATCGAGGCGGGTGGCTTTCCAAATTTTGGTGAGTGACTGTGCAGTGACAGAGGCACTGGCAACACCGGGATCAAAAAGGTTGATTTCACCGATGCTTTCACCCGGCCCAATGCGGGCAATGAGGGTGTGCTTGTCGTCCTTGTCGGTATGAACGTGCAGGATGCCTGAGATAACAATATACAGGGAATCTTGATCATTGCCCTCCTCGATCAAACAATGGCCCTCCTCAATGGGTAAGAATTGTCCGTAGCAACTCAATAAATCGCGGTCTTTGCTGGATAATCCAGCCAATAGTCCGGTTGCGGGCAGTTGTGCTGTGGGGATATCGTCACTCATATGGTACGGTAGTTTGAAAATCGAAAAGTTAGTTAAGTAAAATTAACCAATAGGACGGGGCAGGGAAAGCAAAATCAGCCGCACTTTTTGCTTTGCATGAGCGGACAAGGCGATTAATGTTCCCTAGAACACTGTTCATGCAATCAGTCTTCCGTCACATAATCCGGTTTCAGCCAGGCAGTTCATTCAGACCGTATCAATCCGCATCCAACTCACATCATGTCCAACGTCCAGCTCACCAATCGCCAACAGGAGGTTCTTGATTACCTCAAGGAAACGCACCGCGTGGAGGGCTACATGCCATCCACCCGTGACATTCAGCGCCATTTCAACTTTGCCAGCCAGACGGCAGCCATCAGCCACCTTCGGGCTCTGGAAAACAAGGGCGTCATCGTCAGAAAAGCAAATAAAGCCTGTGGCATCGGTTTTCCCGAGGAGATGGAGCGAGAGGAAATCGTGGATATTCCCATCTACGGCAATATCGCAGCCGGTATGGCGCAGGATGTAGAGACAGAAAAGGAGGGATGCCTCTCCATTGATATCCGTTCTTTGGGTCTGCGCGGTAACGCACGCACTTTTGCTCTCAAGGTTCGTGGTGACTCCATGATCGATGCCCATATTTGTGATGGAGATACTGTAGTACTTGAATTTCGCGAGCCGCGGAGGGGTGATGTTGTTGCAGCCCTCATCGATGGTGAGACCACTCTCAAGCGTTATGTCATCGAGGACGGCAGGCCCTTTCTTCGTGCCGAAAATGTCGACTATCCGGATCTGATTCCGGCGCATGAGCTGGTCATTCAGGGGGTCCTCGTGGCTCTACTGCGCTCTGCCGCCTAGCAGTAATTGAGTCCTCTCTTGGATTCGCTGTTTTTTAAAAGGAGTGGCCAAACCTGAGACATTGATTCTGGCTTCCGGCTCTCCCCGCCGGAGAAAAATGCTGGCAGATGCGGGGCTGAGCTTTGAAGTCATCCCGTCTCCCGCCGAGGAGCTGCACGATGCATCCATGCCTCTGGCCCGGCTCTGTGAGGAGAATGCCAAACTCAAGGCGCTGGACGTTGCCAGGGATCATCCGCAGGCAACGGTGATCGGGGCAGATACCCTCGTTTATATCGACCAGACCCCGCTCGGCAAACCGGGTAGTGAGGAAGAGGCGAAGGCCACACTGGCGCAGCTATCCGGCAGGACGCATCAAGTGTGCACGGGCGTTTGCATTGCCCGTGGAGATGATGTTGAGTGTTTTCACACCATTACCGAGGTGGTGTTCAAGGAGCTGGATGATGCACTGATCGATTCCTACATGGAGAAGGTCCACGTGATGGACAAGGCGGGATCCTACGCCGTGCAGGAACATGGGGAGATGATCATTCAGGAAGTCCGCGGTGATTACGACAATGTGGTGGGACTGCCGGTTGGTCAGCTTCTCGCGCGGCTGGAATCCCATCGTGCGGGCTAAAGCCGGTAATCGTCCGATCTTTAGCGCTCGGAAACCCGCGGCGGGTCACGGTCGCAGTAGGGCAAGGAACTCTTTGTTGCCATCCGTTCCCTCAATAGGCGAGTCGATGCATTGCATCCACTGATGGCCACATTCCTCGACCACAAAGTTTCGGATTTTATCTACAGCCCGCTGGTGCAGCTCCGGGTCGCGGACAATGCCCCCCTTGCCGATGTCCTCGCGCGCGAGTTCAAACTGTGGTTTGATCAGGCAGATGATCTGGCCTTCGGGTTGGAGAGTCGCAAACATCGGGGGCAGGATTCTCGTCAGTGAAATAAAGGATACGTCGGTGACCGCCAGATCGATGGGTTCTCCAATATCATCGGGAGTCATGTGGCGGGCATTGAATTTCTCTTTGACGACAACTCGTGGATCATTGCGCAGTTTCCAAACCAGCTGATTGGTGCCCACATCGATCGCGTGCACTTTGGCAGCTCCTCGCTGGAGCAAGCAGTCGGTAAAACCGCCGGTGGAGGCACCCACATCGAGGCAGGTCATGTCGCTGGGATCAATGAGGAAAGTGTCCAGAGCACCCTCCAGCTTGAGTCCACCCCGGCCGACGTATTTCGGTCTCTCCTTGATGCTAAGATCTGCATCAGTAGCGAGTTTAGTACTGGGCTTGGCCACTACGATCGTGCCGCTGAGGACTTCTCCCGCAAGGATCAGGCGCTTGGCGAGCTCGCGTGATTCACAGAGCCCTCTTGCAACGAGCAGGGCGTCGGCACGTTCCTTGGCTGGCATGGTCTTCATGCTAGCTCGTTTGCTTGTGATGAAAAGACAAACGGCGGGCTAAAAAAAACCGCCCGGCATGTGCCGGGCGGTAGAGGTTCATACAAAACGATGGGTGAGAAGATGGTTACTCAGCTGCGGGTGCTTCTTCAGCAGGTGCCTCTTCAGCAGGTGCTTCTTCTTGGGGAGCCTCTTTTTCCAAGCCGAAGCGCTCGAATTCTTTTCCATGGGCTTCCATTTTAGCCTGAAATTCCATGAGGGCAGGCCCGATGATGTTTGCCAGTTCCTCATTGCTCATAATACCTTGCATGTTGGCCATGAGTTTTTGCCCCACAGCTTGGCCTGCTTCATTCATTTTTTGGTCAATGCGAGTGCGCACGTCTTCGCCGGGAGTTTCCAGCTCGCTCATGCGGGCGGCAATGCCGCCGATGTCATCGGCAACTTTTCCAAGCTCAATCACAGCGGCTTCTGCAGCGGCCTTGTCTTTGGCTGAGATCATGGCGTCGGCGAACCGGTTGATTTGCACGATGAGCTCATCGGTGAGGCTCTCTGCAGTATCTTTTGGCTCTGCTAGAGCTTCGGCTAGTTCAGCAGGTGCTTCTGACTCTTTTTTTTCCCCGCAGGAAGCGAAGAAGATGGATGTGGTGGCGATAGCGCCGGCGCTAAAAAGGCGCAGTGTTTTCTTTGGTTTCATATTTTATGGTTGGGTAGATTCTGGTTGAGCCTCGCTTGTAGATTCTGGAGATGCGGATTCAGATGGTGGAGCGGCTTGCTCCTTTTTCTGGCTGAAACGCATGAATGTTTTCTCGTGCTCTGCCATGCGGATGCCGAATTTTTGCATGGCCGGAATGAGGATGGCGGCAATTTTGGGGTCAGACAGAGTCTGACCTGCCGATTGCATTTTCTCTTTGATGGCCAAGCCGGCATTTTTCATTTTTTCATCCACGGCGAGGTTGGTGGTATCGTCCGGGGTCTCCAGTTCACTCAATCGTGCTGCAATGTCGCCGATAGCCTCGGCAATGCCATCAAGCTTGCTCACCGCTTCCTGGGCAGTGGGCTCATCCTGAACACCTAGAACGGTGTCCGCGTATTGGTGCAGCTCAACAACGAGCTCGTCAGTGAGGCTCTCCAGCGTGTCTCCGGAAGCACTCGGCAGTTCCTGCTCCACAGTGGTTTGAGATACCTGTTCCGGTGCCTCGGCCTGAGTGGTTTTCTTTTCCCCGCAGGAAGCGAAGAAGATGGTGATGATGCTCAGCAGGCAGAGTTTGGTCGTTGGTTTCATGGTGATGGTTTGAATCGCAGGTGGGTTCATTCTCTGGCCATGCGAAGTCAGGCCAGTGAAGGTGGGGAGGTGGCAGTGTCAGTGTCGGCCTCATAGTCCACACCACCGATGCCAAAGCCGAAAAGCTTGAGGAAATCATCCTTGTAGCCCTCGAAGTCGGCCAGCTCGTTGAAGTTGTCATTGGAAATGCTCTCCCAAGAGTTTGCGACCGCCTCCTGGACATCATCGCGCATTTCCCAGTCATCGACACGGATGCGGCCCGCTTCATCAAGCTGAAGGTCGCCGGAATAGAGCCGGTCTGCCATGAGACGCTGGATTTGTTCAATGCAGCCTTCGTGGAGGCCCTTGGCTTTCATCTCCTTGTAGAGGATGGAGATGTAGAGTGGGACAACGGGGATGGCCGATGATGCCTGGGTCACAAGCGCCTTGTTGACTGAGACGTAAGAGCTTCCCCCGAGGGAATCGCTGAGCTTGGCATTGATGGCGGCACTGGCACGCTCGAGATCCTTTTTGGCAGCTCCGATAGTACCATCTGTGTAGATGGGCCAGGTGAGTTTGGGACCGATGTAGGAATAAGCCACGGTCTTGACTCCCTCAGCGAGGCAGCCGGCGTCTGCCAAAGCATTGATCCAGAGTTCCCAGTCCTCGCCGCCCATGACCTTGATGGTGTTGGCGATTTCCTCCTCAGTGGCAGCCCCGATGGTAACCTCTGATACTTCACCCTTGTCGGTGTTGAGTGTTTTGTTGGTGTAATCTCCACCCGTGGTTTTAAGCACAGAGCCATAGACCTCTCCAGTATCAGGGTCTGTGCGGCGGGGTGAGGCCAGTGAGTAGACGACGAGGTCGATCTTGCCACCCATTTCGTTTTGAATGATGTCGATGGCCTGTTGCTTGAGCTCGTGGGAAAAGGCGTCGCCATTCAATGACTTGGCAAACAATCCCTCAGCTGTAGCAGCTTTCTCGAATGCTGCGGAATTATACCATCCCGCTGATCCGGAGCGTTTCTCATTTCCGGGTTTTTCAAAGAAGACACCCAGTGTGTTCGCCCCTGAGCCGAACGCAGGCACGATGCGCGAGGCAAGTCCGTAACCGGCGGAGGCGCCCACCACGAGGACATTCTTGGGCCCGTTTTCAATATTGGGCTGAGCTTTGACGAAATCGATTTGTTCCTGAACGTTCGCAGCACAGCCATCGGGGTGTGCTGTCGTGCAGATGAAGCCGCGGATTTTTGGTTGGACGATCATGATGTGTTTCTAGACGGGATTTACAGGATGAACAGGCTTTTTTGCCATGGGAAACCCCCATTCAAAATTCACAGTGCCCCGGTGTTCTTGCGAAGGGGATGACATCCCGGATGTTTTTCATGCCGGTGGCAAACATAAGCATGCGCTCAAAGCCCATGCCGAAGCCAGCGTGTGGGCAGGTTCCATACTTGCGGAGGTCGAGAAACCAGCCGTAGTCATCCAGACTGAGTCCTTCCTCTTGCATATTGGTGCGCAGGATGTCGATGCGTTCTTCACGCTGGGCGCCTCCAATGATCTCGCCGATGCCGGGAACGAGCAGGTCCATGGCAGTGACGGTCAGACGCCCCTGTTCATCGGGCTCATTGGTGCGCATGTAGAAAGGTTTCACACTCTTGGGGTAATTGTAGACGGTCACGGGGCACTTGAAGTGTTCCTCGGTGAGGTAGCGTTCGTGCTCGGATTGTAGGTTCACTCCCCAGGATACCGGGTATTCGAATGTCCGGCCGCTGTTTTCAAGGATTTCGACAGCCTCAGTATAGGATATGCGCTGGAATGGCTTTTCAGCGACGAAGCGCAGCCGCTCCATGAGGCCTTTGTCGACAAAGCGGGCGAAGATATCGAGATCTCCCTCGTTGTTCTCCAGGGTGTCTCTCACCAGGTATTGGGTGAACTCCTCGGCGAGGTCCATGTCACCCTCGAGGTCACAGAAGGCCATTTCAGGCTCGATCATCCAGAACTCGGAGGCGTGGCGTGAGGTGTTGGAGTTTTCCGCCCGGAAGGTCGGGCCGAAGGTGTAGATGTTGGAGAGTGCGGTGGCAAAGGCCTCGCCCTCGAGCTGGCCGCTGACGGTGAGGTAGGTGGCCTTGCCGAAGAAGTCATTCTCAAATTTCTGGGCCCCAGCCTCGCTGGGGTCCAGAGTGGTTACGTGGAAGAGCTCGCCCGCGCCCTCACAGTCCGAGCTGGTGATAATGGGAGTGTGCACGTAGGTGAAATCCCGCTCGTCAAAAAAACGGTGCACGGCCTGGGCCATGCGGGAGCGCATTCGGAACATGGCACCATAGAGATTGGCGCGCGGCCTCAGGTGGGCAATGGAGCGCATAAACTCCGGGGTGTGGCCTTTTTTCTGCAAGGGGTAGTCAGCCGGGGACTCACCGATGAGCTCGATGCCGGAGGCGTGGATTTCCCAACGCTGACCCTTGCCAGGTGATTCCACGAGCTTTCCGGTGATGCCCACAGCTGCTCCTGTGGTCATTTTGCCCACATCGCCATAACCGGGGATACCGGCGTCCGCCACGCACTGGATATTGGCCAGACATGAGCCGTCATTGATCTCGAGAAAGGAAAAGTCCTTTGAATCCCTGCGTGTGCGCACCCAGCCCTTAACGGTGATTGCTTCCGAGGCCTCCTGACTTTGCAAGGCATGTTTGATGAGTGTGCGCATGCTCCGGATTAAGAGGTCAGAGCCGCGTATTCGTCAAGACCGTGTGCGTTTTGCCCGATCGAGTCTTGGTGTGGTCTGGGGGTATAAGGCATTTTGTCTGTGTTGTTTTATGGCATGGCAATTGGTGATATCAGCGCAGATTCATGCTGCATATCCATATTAAGGCTATTACCCTGAGTTATATTTTACCGGTATAAAATTGTCCCTAAGGGCGGAAAATTGCTGTTCAAGAATAGAAAAGGGACCTACAAGCCGCCGTCATATCATAGCTCGGAAGATGTAAGTCTTCTTGTTCTCAATTTTTCACACGATGAATGAGTCGCCTGGGCCTGTCTCATGGAGTATACAACAAGCCAACGAATTGTATGGCGTTGACCGCTGGGCCAACGGCCTTTTCAGCATCCGTGAGGATGGGGATCTGTCCATTCACTTGCCTTTGGAGAATGATACGGTCAAGGCCAGCATAGCCGAGATTGTCTCAGGCATACGTGAGCGAGGACTCGATCCACCACTCCTTCTGCGTTTCCATGATCTCCTTGCGGAGAGAATTGCCAAACTCAATGAGGCATTCAACGAGGCGATCGCCGAGAGTGATTACCGGGGCTCTTACCGCGGGGTGTATCCGGTGAAAGTGAACCAACAGCAGCAGGTCATCGAGGAAATCACCCACTTCGGTGAGAAGTATCACTTTGGGCTCGAGGCGGGAAGCAAGCCTGAGCTTCTTGCAGCCCTCGCCTATATGCATGACCCCGAGGCCTATATCATTTGCAATGGCTACAAGGATCAGGAGTTTATTGACCTTGCCCTGCAAAGTCTGCAGATGGGCTTGCAGACCATACTGGTTGTTGAGATGCCCGGCGAGCTTGATCATATTCTGGAGCGCAGTGAGGTCCTCGGTGTGGAGCCCATGCTTGGTATTCGTGCCAAGCTCAGTACCTCCAACAACAGCCACTGGTCACGCTCCGGCGGTGAGCAAAGTGTCTTTGGCCTGACTTCCAACCAGATCATTAACGCTGTGGACACCCTGCGCAAGCGAGGCAAGCTTGGCAACCTTCGCCTGCTGCATTACCATCAGGGCTCGCAAGTTCCCGATATCAGGGCGATCCGCGAGGCGGCGACCGAGGCAACCCGTATTTACACCGAGCTTCTCGGAATGGGGGCTGCCATGGGCTTGCTCGACATCGGTGGGGGGCTCGGCATCAATTACGATGGTTCCTGGAGCAGTGGTCACAACAGCCGTAATTACGGTACAAAGGAGTACGCGGCGGACATCATCGATGTGGTCAAAACCGTATGTGATGAAACCAATACCGCGCATCCCACCATCATCAGTGAGTCCGGGCGTGCAGTTTCCGCCTACTACTCGGTATTGATTTTCAATATCCTCGACGTCAACAGCCCTTCCTTGGATGTCACGGCCCAAGCCCTGCCGGATGATCCTCATCCCCACTTGCTGAAGCTTGCAGAGGTTGAAGAATTCCTCGATTCCGACAATCTTCAGGAGTGCTACAATGACGCCAACTATTTCCGTAACGAGATATTCTCCCTCTTTCGTCATGGCAATGTTTCACTCCTCGAGCGAGCCTATTGCAGCTCGCTTTTTGTGAGGATTATCAATCGCATCCGCGAGCTTGCCACCGATGAGGACGATTTGCCGGAGGAGCTTGCCCACAGCAACCCGTTCGTTGATGTGTATTATGGCAATTTCAGCCTTTTCCAATCACTTCCCGATTCATGGGCTATCGACCAGTTTTTTCCGGTCATGCCCATTCACAGGCTTGACGAGCAGCCTACTGCGAGGGCGACACTTGCCGATATCACCTGTGACTGTGATGGCCGTATTGACAATTTCATTATCGATGGAGAACACCAGAATCACATACCCCTGCATGATCTCCGCGAGAACGAGGATTACCTGCTCGGTGTTTTTCTCGTGGGTGCTTATCAGGAAACATTGGGGGATCTGCACAATCTGTTAGGGGACACCAATGTGGTCAGTGTCGGCATCAAGAACGGCAAGGTCCAGTACTTCCGCGAGCTTGCCGGTGACACGGTTGCTGATGTTCTCTCCTACGTCGAATACGATCCCAAGGATCTTGTGGAGCGCTTTCGCTCACTAGCCGAGAGATCTGTGGAGGAGGGGAGGATAAGCCCCACACAAAGGCGTGAATTCATGAACGCCTACCGCGAGAGTATCGGCGGCTACACCTATTTCGAATCGCCTAATGTCTAGGCAGTAATACCCACAATGCAAGTATCATGAAAACCACACTCATCATCGGAGCCGGCGGTGTCGGACGCGTGGTAGCGCACAAGTGCAGCCAGGTTCCAGAAACGTTTGGCCACATCATCCTCGCGTCACGCACGGTGGCAAAATGTGACGCTATTGCCGCCAGTATCCAATACCCGGTGCAGACCAGGGAAATTGATGCGGACGATGTCAGCGCGGTGGTTGCCCTCATGGAAGAGCTCAAGCCCGACATTCTCATCAACGTGGCTCTACCCTACCAGGATCTGACACTCATGGAGGCATGCTTACAGGCCGGAGTGCGCTATCTTGATACGGCCAATTACGAGCCAAAGGATGATCCCCGCTTTTCCTACGAGTATCAATGGCCCTACCACGAGCGTTTTGCGGATGCCGGTCTTGCCGCGCTGCTGGGATCCGGTTTTGACCCGGGAGTCACCAACGTCTTCTGTGCCTATGCCCAGAAGCACTTCTTTGACGAGATCCACACCGTTGACATTATCGACGCCAACGCCGGTGATCACGGTCTGCCTTTCGCGACCAACTTCAATCCCGAGATCAATATCCGTGAAATCACGGCAAACGGGAGATTCTGGCAGGAGGGGCAATGGCGGGAGACGGCACCTCTTGAGGTGAGCCAGCCATTTGACTTCCCGCACCCGGAGGTTGGCACACGCGATATTTATCTGCTCTACCATGAGGAGATGGAGTCCCTATGCAAGCATCTCAGGGGGGTGAAACGCCTGCGCTTCTGGATGACCTTCTCACAAAACTATATCAACCACCTCAACGTGCTGCAAAATGTGGGTATGACCTCCATTGAGCCCATTGAGTTTCAGGGACAGCAAATCGCCCCCCTTGAGTTTCTCAAGGCAGTGCTGCCCGATCCGGCATCCCTGGGGCCCCTGACCAAGGGCAAGACCTGCATTGGTTGTGTGTTTGACGGTGTCAAGGATGGCAAGCGCCTGCAGAAATACATTTATAACGTGTGTGACCATCAGGAGGCATTCAAGGAGACCGGAGCACAGGCCATCAGCTACACCACCGGTGTTCCCGCCATGATTGGAGCGAAGATGATTCTCGATGGTCAGTGGGACAAGGCGGGTGTCTACAATATGGAACAGCATGATCCCGACCCCTTCATGGAGGCTCTCAATGAGCACGGCTTGTCCTGGGAAGTGGTTGACGGGGCTCCCTTCCTGGAGCAACTCCTCAAGCACAACCCCTAGCAGCTCCCTATTGAGTGATGTCTTACAGTATTGAGGAAATAGGTGGCAGGGAGGAAATTCCCACCCCATGCTTTCTGGTCGACGAGGGTCTTCTGGCATCAAACCTTGCCATCCTGGACGAGGTCCAGAGCAGCTCGGGGGCAAAGATCATCCTTGCGCTCAAAGGATACGCCATGTGGTCGACATTTCCCCAGATAGCGACAGTGTTGCGCGGCACTACCGCGAGCTCAATGAATGAGGCCAGGCTTGGGCTGGATAAATTCGGTGGGGAAGTGCACGCGTATTTTGTGGCTTATGGTGATGAGGAAATGGAAAGCCTGCGCCAGCAATGCCACCACATTACTCTCAACAGCCTAAGCCAGTGGCGACGATTCCAGCATTTGGCGAAGGATCCTGATACCAACGCCTCCTTTGGTATCCGGATCAATCCGGAGTATTCCGAGGTAGATACTGAAATTTACAATCCATGCTGCCGGGGAACTCGCTTTGGCGTCTGCGCCACAGATCTCCTTGCAGCCGGTCCTGAAATTCTGAAGGGTCTCAAGGGCCTCCATTTCCACACCATGTGTGAGCAAAATGCAGACACCCTCGCGCGCACTCTTGAGCATGTGGAGGAGAAGTTTGGTGATCTGCTCCACCAGCTCCAATGGCTCAATTGCGGTGGCGGGCATCATATCACGCGGCCGGACTATGACACCGGGTTGCTCATCGAACTGGTCCGCCATCTCAAGGACACCTATGGCCTGGAAGTCTATCTTGAGCCGGGTGAGGCGGTCGCTCTCAACGCCGGCTATCTGGTTGCGTCTGTTATGGATATTTTCGATTCCGGCGGAAATACCATCGCCATTCTGGACACTTCTGCCACGGCCCACATGCCGGATGTGCTGGAAATGCCCTACCGGCCGCACATCATCGGTGGAGCCCAGGCGGGGGAGAAAAAACACACCTACACCCTGGGGGGAATGACCTGTCTGGCAGGGGATGTCATCGGCGAGTGGTCCTTTGATCAGCCGCTGCAGACCGGTGACAGACTCGTCTTTACCGACATGGCGCACTACTCCATGGTCAAAACCAATCATTTCAACGGCATCAACCACCCGGCCATTGCCCGTTATTGCCCGCAATCAGATCGCATTGTCATCGACCGGGAGTTCGGTTACCCTGATTATCGCGACCGTCTTTCTTGAACCATGTCTCACTTTCTCTCCTCGGAATTCCCCCAGTCCGGCGCCAAAGATGCACTCTTTCATGTCATCCCGGTACCGCTGGAGAAAAGTGTCTCCTACGGCACGGGCACGGCCAATGGTGCGGAGGCCATTCTTGAGGCTTCTTACCAGTTGGAGGCATTTGACGGGACGTCCTGTCCCGGCGATCACGGTATTCATACGACCGCCCCGCTTGACTGCTCCGGCGAGGTGAGTGCCTGTCTGGCAAATATACGCGCTGCCTGCACCCCGGTATATGAGGCTGGTCACATTCCTGTTTTGCTGGGCGGGGAGCATACGCTTAGCCTCGCCCCCGTTGAAGCACTGCATGAGCTGCGCCAGGATTTCGGAGTTGTGCAGATTGATGCCCATGCTGATCTCCGGGACAGCTATGAGCAGAGCCCTTATAGCCACGCCTGCGTGATGCGCCGCATTCATGAGTTGGGGGTGCCTGTCTGCCAGATTGGTGTGCGCAACCTCTGTGTGGAGGAAGTCGATTATCGTGCCAGGCACGGCATTAGACATCTCGACGCCCGCGAGATCTTCGAGCATGGTATTCCAGAGATGATTCTGCCCGCGGATTTCCCTGAAAACATTTACCTGACCTTTGATGTGGATGGACTGGACAGCTCGTTGATGCCCGCCACCGGTACTCCAGAACCCGGAGGGCTTGATTGGTGGCAAGCTCTCGAGGTATGCCGGAACGTGGCCCGGAACCGCCGCATTTTGGGTCTGGACGTCGTTGAGCTAGCACCTCGTGATGAGCTGCACGCATGTGCCTACACGGCGGCGAAACTTACCTACGCGCTCATGGGAATCGCCGCGCGAGGCCGCTGAGCGTATATTCCGGCAGCCATAACAGGGAAAGCCGGATGTTCGGGCTGGTAGCGCGCGGGCGCTTGCCGGGCAAGGGGGCTTTGAAAAAGCAAAAAATCGTCTTGCAAAAGCGTGTTTCCCCGCTAGTTTCGCCGCCCCATGGCCAAATCAAAAGGTACAGCAAAGACCCGTAAGGCCGTCGCCAAAAGATTCAAGGTGACGGGCTCAGGGAAGATTCTGCGCCGGAAGCAAGGAAAACGCCACATTCTTACCAAGAAGAACCAGAAGCGTAAGCGCAATCTGGGCAAGGCGACCCTCGTATCCGATGCAGACATGAAAGCCGTCAAGGCTTCCCTTCCCTTTGCCTGATCATTGAGAAATACGGCGGCCAACGCCAACCGCTCGCAACACGAGCGGCCCCTACGCAGCCTTCCCGGCGCATCTAATAACAGAGAACCGGGATCGAATGGACGAGACTGCGGGGGGTGTGAAAAGAACCGTCCGTTCCAAAATACAGAAACATGCCAAGAGCAACCAATAGCCCAGCCAGCCGCAAACGCCGGAAGCGCATTCTCAAGCGCGCCAAGGGATTCCGCGGCTTCCGCTCGAAACTCTACAAGTATGCCAAGGACGCTGTCCGCAAGGCACACCAGTATGAGTATCGTGACCGCAAGAAGCGCAAGGGCCAGTTCCGCCGCCTCTGGATCCAGCGCATCAGCGCAGGCGTCCGTGCCCAGGACCTGACCTACTCACGCTTCATTGAAGGCCTCAAGGCCGCCAACATCGAGGTTGACCGCAAGATTCTTGCTGATCTCGCTGTGCACGACATCGATACCTTCAACGGTATCGTGGAGCAAGCCAAGGCAGCCCTCGACAAGAAGGCGCCAGCAACTGCTTAAGCAAAGCAAGGCTACAATAGTCACTTACAGCGGCCACCGGAAATCCGGTGGCCGTTTTTTGTGCCGGGATCATGTGTCCGAGTGGGACATTTTAGTGTGACATAGTGGCACTATGCAGGCCGATTTAAGCTTATCATGGATTTGTGCTTACATTACAAGTAACACATAAAGAACGAATTATGTTCAATCTAAGCGATTTGGCATACATTTTGCAACTATGAATGTTGAACAACTACTTATCAACAACCACCAAACCACATTCAATCATTATGACTACTTATCATCCATTCAGCAACGGGCTCTTCGGTGAGCTCAATCGCCTGGTGAACAGCACCTTTGGCCCCGCTTATTCCGGCAGCCGTCAAGGCTCAGGGCTTGCCCTGCAGGACCGCGGAAGCCTGGAATCACTCAGCGATGACGATCAGGGCTTGAAGCTGCGTCTGGAGCTACCGGGATATACCAAGGACGAGGTCAAACTCAGTGTTGAGGAGGGCGTGCTCCGCATCGTCGCCAACACCGAGGATGAAGAGCGTAGCTTCCTCAGCAGGCAGGAACGTCGTCTGAGAATTTCAGACGAGGTGGATATCGACAACATCCAGGCAAGGCTTGAGAACGGTATTCTCTATGTGCAGATACCGCACCGCGCCAAGGCGGAGCCTAAAACCATTGCCGTCCATTAGAGGGGCTGTTCCGGCCCTGTCCTTTTCAGGCTCACCGTGATCAGCGGCGGGCCTGATTGGCGTTTGCGTCTGGGTTTGTTTTTGCCCGGGGGCCATGTTTTCAGATTGAAGTTTGGCCCACTGTGTTTAGAAGACGGCCACCCCCGAAAATCTTTTTTCATGAGCGACGAATCCATGCAGCCGGTTGAAGACTTTACCAAGGTGGAGTCGATTTTTGTGCGTCACCGCAATTGCTTGCTTGTCAGGGGGCAGTTCACGCCTGTTTTCACCGGCTACTACCTCCATCTCATGGAGCAGAAGTTGCGCTATGAAACCAGGATGGACGCCACGCTCAAAGACCTGCTGGCCGCATTGACCCTGCATTTGACGGCTAGACCCTGGGCCGAGACCATTGCCTGGACGGTCAATCTGCGCGCACCGAGGGTGAATTATTTTGTCACCGGCAGCAGTACATTTGAGAATGTGACGGGCCGGTTGTTCACCAAAGATATTCGGGAGCCGGACCGAAACATGTTTTACAGCCAGACGAGTGTGCCTGGCCGGGAGCCACGCACCACCACGGTGGATGTGGAAACCAATGATCCCATTGACTGGATAGAACATTTCTACCGGCAAAGTGAGCAGCGTCCTGCCAAGTGTTTCCGCCTCGATGATGAGAACTACGCCTTATTGGCCGCACAGCCAGATTACGACGAGGAGTGGTTCGATCAGCTTGATGCCGGCCAAATCAGCGATATTACTGAGCATGAGCAAACCAAGGCGCTCGAGACTCGCAAGTTCCACTTCCATTGTGGCTGCAGTAAGGAGAGGATATTGCCTACGCTGGCCTCATGGCGGTCCCGGCTCGATGAGTTGTTTCAAGGGGAGGATCAAATCACCGTAAACTGCCCCCGCTGTGGTGCCCACTACCATGTTGGCCGGACGGATCTGGGCGAGGAATGATCATGTGTCCGGTAGGCTCCTTGAATTTGGCGATTGCCCTACGCTCCATATTCCCGTAAATCGACGCCGCTGATGAATCAGGAAATTGAAACAATTCAGACCGATGCGCTTGCCGCTATCGCTGCTGCCGGTGATGAGAAATCCCTCGACGATGCCCGCGTTGCTTATTTGGGCAAGAAGGGGCGCCTGACAGCTGCTGCCGCTGGTATGAAGGATCTGAGTGCGGAGGAAAAGCCCAAGATGGGCCAGCTTCTCAATGCCGCACGGCAGGCCATTACGGCGGCTATTGATGAGAAACAAGCGGCGCTTGCTGATGAGGCAGACCGGAAGTCCGTTGAGGGAATTGATCTTACCTTGCCGGCAAGACCTCTGCCTGCTGGTGCCATTCACCCACTCACCCAGGTGAGGGACCGTGCCATCCGGGTTTTGCGCCGCATGGGTTTCGCCCTGGCAGACGGCCCTGAGATTGAGACCGAGTTTCATTGCTTTGACGCGCTGAACACTCCCGAGGATCACCCTGCCCGCAATGAGAAAGATACCTTTTACTTCGACAGCGGCAAGTTGTTGCGCACGCACACCTCCAGTGTCCAAATCCGCACCATGGAGAAAGCAACCCCACCTGTGCGCATCATCGCGCCCGGCTCGGCATACCGAAGGGATGAAATCGATGCCACCCACCTTTCCGTCTTCAACCAGCTCGAGGGCCTCTATGTCGACACGGATGTGAATCTGGGTGACCTGAAGGGGACTCTGGAGTTTTTCCTGCGCAGCATGTTCGGTGACGACACAGAGGTCAGGTTCCGCCCCCACTTTTTCCCGTTCACTGAGCCGAGCTTTGAGATCGACATCAAACTCCACGCAAAAGGCCAGGAGCCCAAATGGATTGAAATCGCAGGTTGTGGCATGGTGGACCCGGCAGTGTTTGAGTCCCTGTGTGAAGTGCGCGGTGATGATGTTTTCTCACCGGAGAAGGTCACGGGCTTTGCCTTTGGCATGGGCATTGACCGCCTTGCCATGATCAAATGGGGCATCAAGGATATCCGTCTCCTCATTGAGAATGACGTCCGCTTCCTTGAGCAATTTGCCTAGTAGCCTGTGTGGGCGGGAGAATTCGCCCTGTTACTCGGCATCGACCTTGATGCCATAGGTCGAGACCAGGTGCTGCACGCTTTTTGCCAACTCGTCCTCACTGAGCGGGCGTCCGTAGATGAGTAGCCGGGCCATTTCCCCGTCAAAGGATTCAAATCCGGGGTGATTGATGGCGTCGCGCTCCTGGCCGATGACCATCTTTGACGGGTTGGCACTCTCGTTGACGGGAAACATCGTGCTGGCAATGGGTTTTGTTCCATTGAGGAAGAGCTGAGTTTGAACCTCACCTGTGCCTGCCTGCATTCTGCCCGCAATCAGGTAGAATCTTTCCTGTTCAAGCACGGGGCCAAGAAGCAGCGGGTTATTCTTGTCGAAACGACCAAAGGTCAAGCCGTTGCGCGGACTTGTCCAGAGGGTGTTGTCATCCTTGAGGCCCGCCCAGAGGCCCTCATACTTGCTACCGTTGCGCAGGTTGCCAAAAAACGCGTTCACGTCCTTGAGGCCAACGCGCTGCCGGTGGGCACTGAGCACGGCCAGCCAGGTGTGGCCCGCTCCCGTGATCAGATTATCGAAGGCATCTTCCTCATGATTGACCAGTTCGCCCTGACGGAACACCAGAGAGCACTTGCCGTTGAGATCCGTCACTGAGGTACGCAGCAAAGGTCGCCCCGAGCCTGGTTTTTTCCGGCCCGTGTCCTGTTTGACAAACAGACGCGCAGTCTTGCCGGGGGCCTGATTCTCCCACTGGGCAACTTTGTTGCCGTCCTCCAGAGTGATTCCTTTCTCGGCGTCGAGATCCACAACGAGGCCCTTGGTCACGGGCAGCTCACCTGCCATGAGGGGGCTGGCTAAGAGTAGAATGGAGAGCAGGGTTTTCACGCTTTGGGCTGAAGGGGGTGGGGAATACAGGGGCAGTATCACCCGTCAGGACAGAGCGGTGCGCAGATGCTCAACCGCTTCACGGATGTCCTCCAGCGTGACTTTTGTTGAAACCTCTGCCTCACCGAGAGCGGTCAGTAGCACGAATTTCACTGTGCCCCCGGTGAATTTTTTATCGCGGCCGAGTTTGTCCATGATGGTATCAGTACTAATATGCTCGGGAAGGATCAGTGGTAGCTGGAATTGATCCAGAAGGGTAAGGATGCGCTGGCTGTCCTCTGGGGCGAGGTGGTTGATTTTTTCCGAGAGACAGAGAGCGGCTCGGATACCAAGTGATATGGCTTCGCCATGGAGCATCTCACCGTAGGGCAGGGAGGCTTCAATGCCGTGACCAATGGTGTGACCAAAATTAAGCAGAGCGCGTGTGCCGGCGGTTTCACGTTCATCCTCCTCGACGATGCGCGCCTTGATCGCAAGATTGCGGGCCAGCAAATCAGCACCCGGGTGCTGGTCGGCGGGGTCGAGGCCAGCGAGATCTTCGATCATGGCAGCATCACGAATGGCTGCATGCTTGATCGCCTCGGCATAGCCCTCGCGGTACTCCCGCCCGGGAAGAGTATTCAGGGTGAGTGGATCAACGATCACCAGGCGTGGTTGGTGGAAGGCGCCGATGAGGTTTTTGCCCTCTGGAGCATTCACTCCCGTCTTGCCTCCAGCGGAGCTATCCACCTGGGCCACGATACTTGTCGGGATTTGCACGAAGGGCACACCCCGATAGAAAATGGCGGCCACAAAGCCCGCCAGATCACCAACTACTCCACCACCAAGAGCGATGACAAAGGAGCTACGGTCGTGGCCGGCAAGGATGAGCTCGCTGCAAAGGCCTGCTGCCTGAGCCATCGATTTGCTGGCCTCCCCGGCGGTCACGGTATGCGTGCTCGCTTCAATGCCCTCCCCGGCAAGGGCCCCGTGCAGGGTCTCGGCGTGGTGAGCCGCGACGTTGGAATCCGTGATGATAGCAGCCTTGCCGGTCAAGCCGGCAGCCTTGATGAGTTCGCCGGCGCGACCTAGCAAGCCGTCCTCGACGAGGATGTCATAGGAGCGCTCTGCAAGATCCAGATGAACGGTGGGCATTTGAATTTGGAATTAAGAATTTGTAATCCGTCGACTTATTTGGATTGCTCGAGCATTTTGAGCAGCGGGGCTTCAGCACGTTTTCTGATGTCCTCAGGAAGTTCGATGCGGGGTTCGAGATTCTCCAGGCAATCATGAAGCTTTTGCAGGGTGTTCATCTTCATGAAGCGGCACTCACTACATGCACACCGGTCAGTTGGGCCGGGGATGAGGTTTTTGTCAGGTGCTTCCTTTTGGAGACGATGAAGCATCCCGCTCTCGGTCACGACAATGATGTTTTTGACCGGTGCGTTCTGACAATAGGTGACCATTTTCTCTGTTGAACAGACTTCATCGGCAAGCAGACGTACTGCTGTGGTGCACTCAGGGTGGGCGACGACGAGGGCATCGGGATACTCGGCTTTGATTTTGTCGATGGAGTCACGGGTGAATTCCATGTGAACGTAGCATGAGCCCTGCCAGAGATCCATCTTGCGTCCCGTTTGTTCCATGACCCATGCGCCCAGATTGGCATCGGGGACGAAAAGGATTGGGCGGTCAGCGGGTGCCTTGTTGACAATGGTGACTGCGTTGCCGGATGTGCAGATGACGTCACAGAGTGCCTTCACCCCGGCAGAGCAGTTGATGTAGGCGATCACGTAGTAATTTTTGTCACGGTTGTCCTGAAGGAACTTTTCGAGCTCATCAGCCGGGCAGGACTCTTCCAGAGAGCAACCGGCGTCTTTGTCGGGCAGGACAACGACTTTGCCGGGATTTACAATCTTGGCAGTCTCCGCCATGAAGTGCACACCGCAAAAGGCGATGACATCCGCATCTGTTTCCTGAGCGTGATAGGCGAGCCCCAGTGAGTCGCCCACATAGTCTGCCAGATCCTGAATGTCACCGGTTTGGTAGTTGTGGGCGAGGATAACGGCGTTGCGTTCCTTTTTTAGGCGCAGAATTTCTTCTCGAAGATCAAGGGAGGTGCCAGGCATGTTTGGATGGTTGGTAGTGCAGTGATTGGAGTCAAGCCGGGAGTGTTGCCACAGGAGAAATCCATGGCAGTAAAGCGGGCGTCAATGCTTGATGGAAATGTTTCCATGGTGACGCGCTCCCTTGTCGATGGTCATGCGCGCAACCACGATGTTGCCGTTGAGGACGGCTTTCTTCTTGAGGTGCAGTTTGCCGCTGCAGATGAAATTGCCTGTGACTTGCCCATCAATGATGGCCTCCTCGCAATGCACCTCATTGGCAAATGCAACGTCGGCCTTCTTTTGAATGATGAGCCGTTTGCAATGCAGCTCTCCCATGATTTTGCTCGGGCTATTCAGTGTTACATCCCCCGAGCAATCAATACCTCCCTTGAGCGTGCCTTGCACAAGGATATTGTGACAGTGAATGGTGACATCGGTCACCACTCCCTTTTTCTGAATGGTGACGTTGCCACGGGTCTTGATCCTGCGGTTCCAGTGGTTGTTAATGACGTGGTCCTTGAGGCTGATGTATGCCCCGCAGGCAGGGCACAGCGTGGAGGTGGCTTCCGCGGGTGCCTCATGCTGGTGCTCGCACTCAAGGCATTGAATTTGCCGGCGCAGGTTTTTTTTATGAAGTAGATTGCTCGCCGTTTTGATTCCCTTGCTGATCTGGGCGCGTATCTCACTAGTACTCTTTTGATCGGAGTCGGCCTGAGCATCGCTCTCCGAGGCATCTTCACCAATGGCTGCTGGCTTTGCGCCTGCTTGTTGCGATGGATGATGTTCGTCTTGGCTGTCTTTTTTTTTGGCGGTAAAGCGGCCTCTGGAGGTGTTTTTTAGCGCGACCGCCTTGCCATGGAGCATCTCATAGTGGCTGCCACACCCGCGGCAATAGGTTGATACCGCTATTCTCGACTCGGGTTGTTCATGCCGGCAATAGGGGCACGTCATGGTGACCAGATCCCTCTTTGGGGCCGGTTTTTGCGCGGCTGAAGGATTTTTTTTGTCAGAGAAAAAGGACATGGTGAGCAAGCTTGTAATATTGAGCCAGCACGTTTGAACCCAGTGAGACGACGGTAGTTGTTTCAAGAAAAACCCGCCTTCCGGCAGGCGGCCGGTGGCGGGTGTCAGTCATTGACGGGCAATAACCCTGATGGATCCGCTAACTTGAAACCGCCTTGCTGTCAGTGGCTGGCTTACTTGTGAGTGGTAGCTCACTGGTTGCGTTATGATCACTGCTGGGTTTATTGCTGGATGCCTTGGTCGTGGCGGGTGCTGTGGCCGCGGCTTGTGCCTGTGCCTTGACGGATGGGGTTCCAACCGTGGATTTGCCCACAAAAACAGCACCTGGCTCGATGGAGAGGGAAGCGGCCTTGATGTCACCTACGAGCTCCGCGTTGGCCTTGAGCTCGACCATGTCCGTGACTTCGATGTTGCCGTGGACCTTGCCATAAATAATAACCGAACGTGTGGTAATCTCTGCCTTGATGCGGGCATTTTCCCCGACGGTGAGAGCGCCATCGGACGTGATGCTGCCCTCGATTTTGCCGTCTACAACCAGGTCGTTTGAAAACTTGATGCTACCCTTGATCTCCACATCTGTGCTGAGGACGTTGCGGCCACTGGATGAAGCATTGGCAGACTGCTTGGATGGGCTTGCGCTGCTGGCAGGCTTGGGTGCTGGTGCGGCGGGAGGTGGGGGAGTTTCGTGGGATACGGGGCCAGTTGATGAGGCGCCGGTTTCTGGTTTTTGTCCTATTACTTTCTGAAACACGGTGAAGATATTGGGTTGATACTTGAATTAGAGGTAAAAGCTTGAGGGAGACAAGGTAAAACTCAAAAAAGTCAGCTCCCTTACGATGTTCTTAGTTCTCAGCTGGTGCGGCCTCATCAGTGGAGGTTTCAGGTGCTGGTGGAGCAGGGCTAGCGGGCTGCTCAGACGCCGGTTTTTCAGGCGTCGCAGATTCAAGAGTATCAGGTGCTTGAAGGTTAAGCGGGCTGCGCTCCTGGTTCGCACCGGCCCCAGGCAGAGCGGGCTTCACCCTCGCTGGTGGCTCAGCATTGACAAGCAGCAGGCGTGCCGAGGCAAGCCCCTGAAATGCGTTGCCCTGACCATCCGTGCTTTGCTGAGCCTTCTCATACCATTGGGTGGCCTCGTCTTTCTGGCCCGCATCTTTGGCGATATCACCCAGCGCAATGCATGCCATGGGGGCAATGTAAGCGTATGTGCTGTTTTCAGCGACCTCCGTGAGAATTTCAGTGGCCTGCTCTGTTTTTCCCTGGTCAAGAAGGCACAGACCGAGACTTGTTTTGGCAGTGCCAATGGATGGGTGCTGAGGGTGATCGCTGATGAATGTCTCGAGTGAGGCGATCGAATCAGGTTGGGACTCCGGCCATTGGGCCTGAGCGAGGAGCAGCTGGGCACTTGCTGCAGCGTTGGTCTCTGGCCATGTATTGATGATCTCCTGGTAGTCAGCCGGTTTCTGGGCGACGAGAAGCGCGGCTCCTGCATCATTTGCCTCAGCTTGGGCAAGGCCATCATAAATCACGTAAGCAACAACTCCTATGGCGATAAAAATAGCGGCGATGACGAGCTTTGTTTGATGATTGTCGAGAAATTGATCGAGCTTGCTGGGCCCCAGGCTGATCTCTGCAATGGGTGCGGGACTCTCAGGGGATGGATTTGATGATGTTTCAGCCATGTTTTCTGTGGTTTTGTGGGCTAGTGCGAAGGTGCTTATTAGCGCGGGTGATAGCCGAGGACGGGTATTATGGCAATTGAATTTAGCATTTATCATCAGTCCTTTATGATCTAGGGATATTGCCGTGCAGGATACCAAGCAGATGAAAAACCCGGGTGCCAGTCTTGGCGGTGCCAGCCTTTACGGCATACTGGACATGGGATACGTCGAGGCATCCCGGATGCAGCATGTTGCCGCAGAACTTCTCAGTGGGGGCGTCGGGGTGTTGCAATTACGCGCCAAGGGTTATGATAGTACCGCGGTCGTGCGGCTGGTCCGGGAACACGCGCCTGATTTGGTCTCCATGTGCCAGGCCCATGATGTGCCTTTTGTCATCAACGATTTCGCCGGGGCAGCCCTCGAGCTTGGCGCGGATGGGGTGCACATCGGTCAGGACGATGGCACACTGGCAGATGTGAGGAAGGTGGTAGGTGCAGAAATGCTTGTCGGCAGGTCCACACATTCGCCCGATCAGGCTCGCGCGGCACTGGAGGAGGGGTTTGATTACATCGGCTTTGGCCCTCTGTTTCCCACCCCCACCAAGGAGGGCCGTCCAGGCATTGGTCTGGATGACATTGCCCTTGTTCAAAAGGACGTGGGGGAGCACATTCCCGTCTTCTGCATCGGTGGTATCAAGCCCGAAAATCTGGAATTGGTTCTTGCCCAAGGGGCACGACGTGTGGTCATTGTCTCCGCGCTACTGCAAGCCGAGAACATTGCCCAGACAACCCGCAATGTGCTCGCTGCCATGCAATCACCCGAAGTGTAACTCATCCATCATCCTTTTATCATGTCCATTATCATCGGCGGAACCATCGCCATCGACAACGTAGCCACCCCCACTGCCAAGGCTGAAAATTTGCTTGGAGGCTCCGCTGCCTATGCCTCCCTGTCCGCGAGTTATTTTTGCAAGCCATCTCATTTGGTCGGAGTGGTTGGTCACGATTATCCTGCTGAGCACCTCAAGATGCTCGAGGACAAGGGAGTTTGCCTCGCAGGTGTAGCCCGCTCTGAAGGTGAATCCTTTACCTGGACCGGAGAGTATCATGAAAACATGAACGACCGCACCACACACAGGGTAGGGCTCAATGTGCTCGAGAGCTGGCAAGTGGAGATCCCGGCTGAAATCGCCCAGAGCCGCATTGTCGTGCCTGCCAACATGTCACCGGATAACCAGATCCAGATGCTTGACCAGTGCGTGGCCGGGGAGAAATTTGTAGTGGCTGACACCATGGACCTCTGGATTGAGATTGCCAGCGAGCGCCTTGATGAAGTCATGCAGCGTATTGACTTGCTGGTCATCAACGAGGGTGAAGCTCGCGAATATGCAGGTGTGAGCAACCTCATCCTTGCCGGCGAGAAGCTGCTTGAAAAAGGACCGCGTTACGTGGTGATTAAGCTTGGTGAATTCGGCGCCATCCTGTTTGGCCCTGATCGCAGCATTTTCCGTTTTCATGCCTGGCCATTGAGGGAGATCGTTGACCCAACCGGAGCAGGGGACACCTTCCTGGGGGCCATGGGCGGATACCTCGCCTCACTGGGTGGAGTGGATTTCAGCTTTGAGCAAATCCGTGATGCCATTCTCCGCGGATCCATCCTCGCCAGCTTCACTTGCGAGGATTTCTCCACGCGCAGGCTGGAGGCAGTTACCGAGCAGCAAATCCAGGAGCGTCTTGAAGGACTCAAGGCAATGAGCCATTGGGCCTGAGTCCGGTTTAAGGCGCTCGACTAGGAAATCGAGTGTAGGTTTATCGCCTACCGTGGGTTTGAGCGCCCAGTGCTCGTGCCTC
>JBNACB010000023.1:0-32177 GCA_049632765.1 Akkermansiaceae bacterium
ACAAATAACCCCTTTTATGAAACTGATCGTCTTTGACTGTGATTCCACCCTCTCCGCTATCGAGGGCATTGATGAGCTCGCAAGGGTATGCGGCCCGGAGACATTTCATCAAATTGAAGCCCTCACCAACGCAGCAATGAATGGTGAGGTGCCGATTGATGAAATCTTCTCGCGCCGGCTCGAGATTATCCAACCCACCCTCGGCACATGCCAAAAGGTCGGCCAACTCTACATTGAGGAGGTGGAGCCCTCAGCGACACGCACCATTGACTTGTTGCGCAAGCACGGCTGGATGATTGTCATCGTCTCCGGTGGCTTCACGCAAGTTATCGAACCGCTTGCCCAGCACCTCGGGGTGAAACGCATAGAAGCCGTGCCCCTCAAGTTCAATGAGGACGGCAGCTACGCAGGCTACGACACCTCAGCTCCTCCGACGCGCAATGGGGGCAAACCCGAGATTATACTGCAACTCAAAAAGGAGTTTCAGCCCGAGCAGGTCGTGATGGTCGGGGACGGCATCTCAGACCTCGAGGCCAAAGCCGTTGTCGACACCTTTATCGGCTTTGGGCGATACGCAGCCCGGGAAAAAGTAAGACGGGAAGCCGATCATTTTGTTTCCTCGCTGGATGAAATACCAGCTATCGTCGGTGCTTGTTGATTGCCGCTAAAAACTGGCTCGGGAATAATGCCGCCTCTCGTAAAAGTTATTCACAGCATATAGCCACAGTATGCCTTACGTAAAAATTCCCATAAAAACTCAAAATAAGTAAGTTGAGGAATTTGTAATAATGTTATTAACAGGTTACGATGAACTTGTTCACATTTTTAATCCGACACGGGGCTCACAAATTCGTAGCTGGGCGTATGAGTTATTCACAGAATTTCCGGCTTACTCAGATTGACCTTTGGGTCCATTATCCTACAAATTCAACTGCTTATGGCTACTGACTCTCCCGCTACTTCCACGCCAGGATCATCTGGTGCAAATCAGGGACCTGCGCTGCAAAAAGCTCCCCCGGCTGACCTGCAATCAGCAGAACGTGCCCTCCCTCACGCTATCGGTCCTGAGAAGAGCATTCTCTCATCCATGTTTCAGGATCCCCAGCAATTCATTGGCCTCTCCGTGGAGAGCAAACTCACTGTGGATCATTTTTACCAGCCTGCTCACGGCGCACTCTTTAAAATATTATTAGAGCTTTTCGAGGCCAACGAGCCCATTGAGCTGGTCTCGCTGTCTCAAACACTGATGGATCGAAACCTGATGGCATCAGTCGGTGGACCTGCCGCCGTGACCGAAATCTACACCTATTCCCCCACGCATGCTCACTTTGAGCACCACCTCGACATCGTGAAGGACAAGTATGTGCTTCGCTCAGTCATCCAGCACTGCACTGAGGCCATTACACGTGCGTATGATGATCAGGAGGAGGTGGAACAACTCCTGGATAATGTGGAGTCACAGGTATTGGCGATCCGCGAGGGAGCGGAAAAAAACAAAGAGGAAACCATTGCCGATCACATGAAAACGGTGATCGCGAACTTCGAGGCATTCATCCACCGGGACGAGGAAAGCCGTGGCCTCCTCACGGGTTATTCGGCAATCGACAAAATGTCCAACGGGCTCAAACCGGGTGAAATGTTCATCATCGCTGCTCGACCATCGATGGGAAAAACCTCATTTGCAATGAACCTCGTCGAGCATTTTTGCCTGGATCTCAACCTGCCGGCAATGGTGTTCTCCCTCGAGATGGGAGCTTTTCAGCTGGTGGAGCGACTTCTCTATGCCCGCGCACGCTTTGACAAGTCCAAGGTCATGCGTGGATTTGAGCCGGTTAAGTCGGACTTTCTCAACATCAAGCGAGCGTCCGAGGAAATCAAAGACTGTAAGCTCTTTATCGATGACACCCCGGGTATCACCATCAACGAACTGCGGGCCAAAGCACGGCGCAAAAAAAAGGAGGAAGACATCCAGGTCATCGCCATCGATTACCTCCAACTGATGCGCTCCAACTCAAAGCAAGCACAGAATTCCCGCGAACGCGAGGTGGCTGAGATTTCCGCGGGCCTCAAAGGTCTCGCAAAGGAGCTCAATATTCCCATCATTGTTCTCGCCCAGCTCAACCGTGGGCCCGAGTCCAGGGTTGGCTCAAGCGGCGGCGGCGGTAAACCGCGCATGTCAGACCTCCGTGAATCCGGGTCCATTGAGCAGGATGCTGACCTCGTTGGACTACTTTACCGGTCCGCCTACTATGCAGACAACCAGGAGGACAGGGATGAGGAAGACGGCAAGGCAGAGCTCGTCATTGCCAAAAACCGTAACGGCCCAACCGGAGAGGTTCCCCTCACCTTCATCAAGGAAATCATGCGCTTTGAAAGCCGGGCATGGGAACAGGAGGATTAAGCTGATATCACCGCCTGCCCCTACCAAAGCCCGCCGTGAAATAGAGCGTGCACATCAGAACCACCAGGGCCAGTGAACCCCAGAAAAAGACCCAGTTGTGGGTGAGATGCTGGGTTCCTGCGTAATACCAACCGCAGAACAAACTACCCAGGAGACACCCAATGCCGCCGTCAATAGTGCCCAGAAGCGCCTGTGCCTGACCACGCATCGCTGGATCGACTCTGCGATCCACCAGGACCTGGCCGGTGATGAAAAAAAACGTGTAACAGGGTCCGTGCATCGCAATACCCAGCCACATCCAGAGGAGCCCCCCACTCCAACCGGAAATGGCAAAAAGAACATATCGAGCCAGACCCAGAACAAGAGCCAGCACCAAAACCCACTTTAGCCTTCCACGAGCCATCAACCACCCCAATACCAGCATTGCAAAAATCTCGGTAATTTGCCCCAAGGTCATCGAGGCTGCAGGGTGCGAGTCCCCCAGCTCCTTAAGCTGGATAGGAGCATACATGTAAAAGGCACCCAGAGGTATGGTGAAAAAAAGTGCCGTAAGGAGAAACACTCTCATGGGGGTATCCTTGAAGAGAACAAGGGCGTCGAGCCCCAGGTTTTTACGCCAGTTGGATCTCCCCACCTCCAATTTTCCACGTGGTGGAGTGTCGGGCATCATGTAACAAGTCAGCCCGAACAAGACCCTGACTCCAGCTGCTGCAACACCCGCCAGCGGAGAGCTATCCCATTCCATCAAACTCACCGACAGCCCCGCAGCAACCCAACCAATGGACCCCCATACTCGAAAAAGTGGGAATTTTTTTTGTGCATCATCCACATTGGCAAGAGTCACTGTGGAAAGCAGCGCCCACATGGGAGCGCCCAACAAGGCATTGAACACTTGAAATGCCAGGTACCACCAAGGCCCCCATCCCATGTGCAGCGCCCAAAAAGCCATACCCAGAAAACCAGCGCCAAGAATGGACAAACTACCGACCAGCTTCTGCGCGGAAAACCGGTAGTCGGCCATGGAACCGAAGATCAGCGGGGAAAATAAGGCCACAAATGGGCCAACTGCAAACGCATAGGGAAGCACCCAGCCAATTCCCTGTGTGTTGAGAATGTTCGGCAGCACGGGAAACCACATGCCCGGGGCGGCGGAGATCAGAAAAAAACCGATGGCGATCCACCAACTTCCCCCCTTACCTAGCTTGGAACCTGCGGCAAACACGCACACCTCATAACCGTCGCGTGTAAAATACCAACCACGAAATAAAGCCTCGTGGTGCACAACAGGCCGATATCAATATTTTGTCTTTTCTGGCACAAAATTTGCTACAAATTTTATTGGAATTATTTGTCCTTTTGTTTAAATGTTGGGCGCAGCTTGAAAAGCGCCTTTCACACGGTTTTTCGACTGCATTCCTTTGATACATACAGTCATGCCATCCACTGGCCTCCATCAAAACCTCTCCCAGCAGCAGGTCCTTTCTCCCCAAATGCGACAGAGCCTGGAAATTCTCCAGGCCAATAGTATGGAGTTAAGCCAACTGATCAATCAGGCCACGGAGATGAATCCCACCCTTGAAATTTCTGAGGATCTGGACCATTTCGAGGAAATCTCCCCGGCTGATGCAGAAACTGACTATGAGAACCTCTCGGAATTTGACGACTACTGGCGTGAGGACCAAATACTAACGCGTGGTTCCGCATATCACTCCAGTGACGATGAACAGCGCCGTGACTTCCTCTACAACTCAATCGTCGCACCCAAGACACTGCAGCAACACCTGATCGACCAACTCAATCACGCAGCGATCGATGATGATCAATACATGGCTGCAGAACACCTGATCGGGTGCATCAATGACACGGGCTTTCTGGAAGAAACCCTCGAGGAAATCGCCGCGCACTCCCCTTTTACTATTCAGGAGCTTGGCACGGCCCAAAAGCTCATTCAGGGTTTCGACCCGGCTGGTATCGCTGTTGAAAACCTGACGCAATCGCTCAAGCTTCAGCTAGAACTGCAGGGGCTGAGCCAGTCTCTCGAGTGCCGCCTTGTAGAACATCACCTCGATGATCTCGCCAGACGTAAATTTGGTGATATCACACGCGCTCTGGGCGTCTCTCAGGAGGCCGTGCTGGAAGCCGCCGAACGTATTGCTCAGCTCAATCCCGATCCCGGCGCTGTCTTTGATTCAACTTCCAACCCCCATGTAAGTGCCGACCTCGAGCTACGCAGGGATATGGATGGCAATTACTACGCACACTTGACCGGCGACCACTTACCTAAAATCCGCATCAGCGATTACTACAAAGATCTTTTGGCTAAACTAACCTCAGACCCGAAGGCGCGCAAATTCGTCAAGGACAACATCCACGAAGGCAGGCAAATAATCCACGCACTCGGGCAGAGGCAAGAAACCCTATTGAAAATCGGTAGCGAGCTCGTCAAGCGCCAGGGTGATTTTATCAGGCACGGCCTCACCAAACTACGCCCCATGACCATGCAGGAGATCGCTGAAGCGATCGGTGTTCACGCCGCCACCATATCGCGAGCAGTATCCGGAAAATACATACTCACACCGCACGGCCTCATGGAACTGCGCAGCTTCTTCTCATCTGGCTACACCACTAAGCAGGGAACAGAAATATCCAACACAGGTGTTCGTGAAGCCATCCAGCAACTCGTCAGCAATGAGAACCCGGCCAAGCCTCTCTCCGACACTGCCATTGAGAAACAACTCACAGCAAAGGGCATCAAAGTAGCACGAAGGACCATCGCCAAATACCGCGATCAGCTGGGCATTCTGCCATCTCACCTGCGCAAAAAGCACTCTTGAGCAATCATGCAGCGCGCTGATGACACCATCTCGGTAATGGTTGTTGTAATCTATACTTGCAAGGACGCCACATGATTCTAGGGTGAATTTTATGGGCACCACAAGCAATCTACCTGGCTACCTCAGCAAAGAAATCCTACTCAACCCGGAGCTGCGCACCTTCCCTGAATTCAGTGTCTCACGCCTACTGAACACTGTGTTCAAACCCACTGAGGGATGCCGTCTATGCATTCTGACAGATTTCGATGAGCCTGAGCGCTGGATGAAAGATTTCTCGTTCTTGAATACAGAGGGTTTTGAGGTGCAAAAAAATGCCTATCACCACTTTTACCAGCCCTTACAAGACAGCATCCTCGAAGAACTCGGCATGACCGGCGGCGAAATGTTCGCCTACCGCTGCACCCATGGATCAAATCTGGATTTATCCGATGAAGTCTGGGACAGCGAAGGTAGGCAACTCTCCCTCGATGGAGACATCTACACGAACTATGACATCATCCTTTGTATTTCCACTTTCTCTGCCACAGCGCCACTAACAGAAAGATGCAAAGTATTCGGCTTCCGCGGAGCCACCATGCATGGCATGAATGACATCATCCTGCGCTCCGGACTGGCGGTGGACTATGAGGAGGTCTCCGAAGACGCCGAGAAGATCCGCCAAGCACTGAACCATGCCGATGAGGTCGAAATTGATTTTGAACTTGAGGACGGGCGCATTCTCACCGCATGGCTGGGGCTGGGCGGCCAGGAAGCCCAGAAGTCTCATGGCCTCTGCCAGGGCAGAAATCCTGATATCGCCAATCTGCCTGCCGGTGAGGTTTACTTTGTACCAGTCGATGCCCGTGGTCAGTTTCCCATGAAATACGAGGATGGAACACTCGGCATTCTCGAGGTGGAGAACCGCGATGTAAAATCATCCAGCCTGATCGAGGGCAATCAAGCAACCATCGATGCGCACAATGCCCTGCTGACGGATGACCCCATGACCGGCACCTTGGGAGAATTGGGATTCGGAACCCAAGTCCTACCTGTGTCTTACCAGGATATTCAGGACGAGAAAGTTCTCGGCACCTGCCACCTGGCTACCGGCCGCGACGATCACCTCGGCGGAGACATTGTACCTGACATGTTCAAAGAACATGTGAATTCCTCCCATGATGACATCCTTTTCGCCCCCCACAAAACACCCAACTTCAACCTCAAGGAGGTTCGCATGAAGTGGAGCAAGGGCGATAATGCTCGCACGGAGGTTTTGATCCGGGATTTCAAGCCCACGGACTACATCATCGAGTCCCTGGAGCGCTAAGGGCGTTAGACTGAAGTCCACTGAATCCGTATTCTCTGGATAAAAAAAGCCCCCACTGTTTTGCAGTGAGGGCTTGTTCAATGATTCGGAACAGTGCGCTTTAGTAACGATAGTGCTCGGGCTTGTAGGGACCCTCTGCGGCTACACCAATATACTTGGCCTGCTCATCGGTGAGCTCGGTCAACTTGCAACCGATCTTTTCAAGGTGCAGGCGGGCCACCTCTTCGTCGAGATGCTTGGGCAGGACCTTTACTTCACCTGCCTTGTAGTTGTCCTTGTTTTTCCAGAGGTCGATCTGGGCAAGGGTCTGGTTGGCAAAGCTGTTGGACATGACAAAACTCGGGTGACCTGTGGCGCAGCCAAGATTGACCAAACGCCCTTCAGCCAGCATGTAGAGGCTGTTACCAGTCGGGAAGGTATACTTGTCCACCTGTGGTTTGATGTTGAGATGCTCAACACCCTCAGCCTTGTTGAGAGCATCCATCTGAATCTCATTATCAAAGTGGCCAATGTTGCAGACAATTGCCTGATCCTTCATCTTCTCCATGTGCTCGAGGCGGATGATGTCGAAGTTACCCGTGGTGGTCACATAGATATCACCCCAGCCGAGTGTGTCCTCAACGGTCAGCACACGGTATCCCTCCATGGCTGCTTGCAGCGCGCAAATCGGATCAATTTCGGTGACAACAACTTGCGCTCCCTGGCCACGCAAGGCCTGGGCACAACCTTTGCCTACGTCACCGTAACCGCAGACCACGGCTACCTTGCCGGAGATCATCACATCTGTTGCACGCTTGATTCCGTCAACCAGTGACTCACGGCAGCCGTAAAGGTTATCAAACTTGGATTTGGTCACGGAGTCGTTGACGTTGATTGCGGGAACCAGCAGAGAGCCTTCGTTAGCCATCTGATAGAGGCGGTGAACACCGGTAGTGGTCTCTTCAGAGACACCCTTCCAGTCTTTGACAATATTGGCGAACACTCCGGGCTGCTCAGCACCAATTTTCTTGAGCAGGTCTTTGATAACCTGTTCCTCCTCGGAGCCAGCAGGCTGGTTGACCCAGTCAGAACCGTTTTCCATTTCGTAACCCTTGTGAATGAGCAAGGTAGCATCGCCACCATCATCGACAATAAGCTGGGGACCAAGATCACCGGGGAATTGCAGTGCCTGCCAAGTGCACCACCAGTATTCCTCGAGGGTTTCGCCCTTCCATGCAAACACAGGAACTTCTGCCTGGGCCATGGCCGCAGCAGCATGATCCTGGGTCGAAAAGATGTTACAAGATACCCAACGCACCTCGGCACCGAGATCGACGAGGGTTTCGATCAGCACAGCGGTCTGAATCGTCATGTGCAGGGAGCCCATGACACGGACGCCTTGCAATGGTTTTTCTGGGCCATACTTGGCGCGGGTGGCCATCAAACCGGGCATCTCGTGCTCGGCAATATCAATTTCCTTGCGGCCAAAATCGGCCAGGCTGATGTCAGCGACCTTATAGTCGCTGAAGACAGGTTTAAGTGCAGGTGCGGTGTTGGACATGGTATGTATAGGTTGGATGTTGGGTAATAGAGATTAGATAGCGGATTTGAGATCGTCGACTTTGCTGGTTTCCTCCCATGGCAGTCCTGCGTCCTCACGGCCGAAGTGACCGTAATTGGTGGTCTTACCATAGATGGGTCGCAAGAGATCAAGTTGTGAAACAATATCTGCGGGTTTGAAAGAAAACACCTCACTGACGGCCTTTTCAATCTGGGCTTCATCAACTTCATTGGATCCAAAGGTGTTCACGTTCACGCTGACCGGATGAGGGTGACCGATAGCATATGCCAGCTGAAGCTCACACTCACGTGCGAGACCTGCGGCAACAATATTTTTGGCTACCCAGCGGCACATGTAGGCAGCGGAGCGGTCAACCTTGGAGGGGTCCTTGCCTGAGAAAGCACCACCGCCGTGGCGGCCCATGCCTCCGTAAGTGTCGACAATGATTTTACGGCCAGTGAGACCGGCGTCCCCCTCTGGACCACCCACCACAAAGAGACCGGTAGGGTTGATAAGAATTTCCGTTTCTGGTGTAAGCAGCTCACCGGGAAGGTGCTTTTCAATGAGATCACGGGTCAGGATTTCCCTGATTTCCTGCGTAGAGATTTCCTTGGCGTGCATGGTGGAGATCACCACGGAAGTGAAGCGGTTCGGCTTGTTATCTACATACTCAATACTCACCTGCGTCTTGGAATCCGGGCGCAACCATGTGTGGGTGCGATCCTTGCGGAGCTGGGTCATGGCCTGACCGAGCTGGTGCGAGTAGTAGATGGGAGCGGGCATGTAAACCTTCGTGTCGTTGGTGGCGTAGCCAAACATGATTCCCTGATCACCAGCACCTTGCTCGTCAGTATCTTTGTCAGCAGCAGCTGCTGCATCCACACCCTGAGCAATATCTGGAGATTGCTGACCCAACATGTTCATGAGAAAGGCACCCTTTTCAAATTTGCAGGTGTAGGAGTAATCTGTATCCTTCGCATAATCCTCGTCGTATCCGATCTCCTTGATGGTGTTTTTCACCAGGGTACCATAGTCAAATTTGGCATCTGTGGTAATTTCACCGGCCAAGCCGACAACATTATCCTTAACAAAAGTTTCACATGCCACCCTGCTGTTGATATCCTGCTCCAGACACGCATCGAGGACGGCATCAGAAATGGTGTCGCATACTTTGTCAGGGTGACCTTCAGTGACGGACTCAGATGAAAAAATGAATGACTTGCTCATAAGTAGAATTTGTTGTATCAATAAATCGCGATACGTTGATGCGTTTATGAACCCGGTTTACCATGTCGTCAATTATTAAATCATTAAAACTTCTATCCGACCCCACCAGAATTCGTATTTTACTGCTACTGGCGCACGAACCTCTCAACGTTGCAGAGCTCCAGGAAATACTCGGAATGGGCCAAAGCAGGATCTCTACACAGTTGTCTCAACTCAGGCAGGAGGGCCTCGTTACCAGCTCACGCTCGGGAAAAAACAATGTGTATGCGATTTCGACCCCGGACGCATTGATGGAAGTTGCTCGCCAGGCAGCCACGGAAATCAAGGAGGTCAAAGCGGATAGCGAGACACTGGCACATATTTTACGCAAACGGCGCGATAAGACACGCGCATACTTTGACGAGCTGGCGGGCAAATTTGGCAAGAGTTACGTCCCCGGTCGCTCATGGAAATCTCTTGCGGAAGCCCTGCTCAAAATCCTCAATTACAAGGTGGTGGCAGATCTTGGTGCGGGAGAAGGCACACTCGCCCAATTGCTCGCCCCAAATGCGGAGAAAGTAATTGCTGTGGATAATGCACCGAACATGGTCGAGTTTGGTAAAAAGCTGGCCCAAAAACACGGGCTTGAAAATCTCGAGTATCGCCTCGGCGACATCGAATCCCCCCCTATCGATGACAACTCTGTCGATCTTGCCATCTTCTCTCAGGCTCTGCATCATGCAGAGCATCCGCAAACGGCACTCAATTCTGCCTACAGACTACTCGCACCTGGTGGAAAAGTCGTTATTCTTGACCTACTCCAGCATAGCTTTGACCAAGCGCGGGAACTTTACGCTGATACCTGGCTCGGGTTTTCCGAGGTCGAGCTCTTCAAGATGATGTCCAACGCAGGATTCAAAAATGTGGAAACCACCATTGTGGACAAGGAGAGTGAAGCCCCCCACTTTCAGACCCTGCTGGCTGTCGCCAGCAAATAGTGATGACCCAGCTCATGCGTATCTGGTTTCCCGTCGTGGCTTGCTTTGCACTCAGTGCATGCGCCCCGACAGCACCGGAGGCATCTGACAACAATCCCCCCCCTCCGAGGGAGATTCAGACGCAAAAGATAGCCAGCCCTGCCTCTGTTGGCAGCACTGTATTACCTGCAGCACCCAGCCACCTCATCCCAGCTAAAGTTGCTGAGCCCATCTTACCTTCGAGCTATCACACACTCACATGGAAGGGCGTATCCATTTCAGCTGTTTGTTATGACGACCGGGAATTTGAACTCAGAGTGGCAGATCAACCTAACGGCTGTGGATCGCTTTGGATGAATGCAAAATCAGCGGCCATTGCACACCGCGGTATCGCGGCTATTAACGGTGGTTTCTTTACGCCAGAGGGCAAGCCACTGGGCCTACTCGTTGCAGATGGCTCCAAACGCGGAAGTCTTAACACCTCTTCCCTTGGAGCGGGCTTTTACAGCTCATCTCCAGCGGGCAGTGCCCTGTTCAGGAGAAGCTCATCAACAGATCCAACACTTAATGCAAGGCAGCTATTACAATCAGGCCCAATGCTCGTTGCAGAAGACACCGTGATCAACGGGCTCTCCAATGACAAGATGCGCAGGAGGAGCTTCCTCGCATGGAATGGCGGGCATCACTGGGTGATGGGGCAGGCCGGCCCGACCACGCTACATGCTCTGGCAAATAGCCTGTCTGATCTACCTATTGGGAATATCCGTATTTACGCGGCTCTCAATCTGGATGGCGGCACCTCATCAGATCTGTGGGTAGGAGCAAAGATACCCAACGGCAACAGGTCACACCGGTCCCTATTCAACAAACCTGTGCGCAACTATCTCGTGCTCACAGCACGCTGACAGGCAACATCATTTCCAGATATGCCCCCTGTGCAGGTGGGTTCAGGTGGGAGAAATAAATCACGGATGCCTTGCGCACATGGACCCCTCCACACTGACCACCCAGCAACCATTGCGCAAAATACTCGAAATCCGGATTATGCCCGACGATGGCAACCCGGGCAAAATCCTTATAGCTCACCAGCTCTTGGATGGCCGTTCCCGGGCGCATGCCACATGCAAGCCACGGCTCAATGGTAGGCGATGACGCTCCCGACACTTCACATACAATTTCTGCCGTCTGCCGCGCACGGACCAACGGACTTGCCAGTGTCAAATCCGGCACCAAATCGTTCCCCAATAGAAACCGCCCGACCTTTTGCGCCTGCTCCCTGCCTGAGTCTGTCAAGGCACGTTCCGCGTCACTCAAGGAATGAGGCTCAGCCTTGGCATGGCGTATTAATAGCAACTCCATATCAGGCAGCTCCTGGTGTCTGGCAATACTACATCGTCATTCCTCCATCACTGGCAATGACCTGACCGGTGATGTAGCGGGCCTCAGGGCTGGCAAGAAAGAGAGTCAGTGCGGCAATGTCAGCAGGTGCCCCCATTTCCTTGAGCGGAATGTTTCCGACGATTGCTTCTTTCTGATCATCGCTGAGCTCATCGGTCATGTCCGTGACAATAAAACCCGGAGCAATAGCATTACAGGTTACTTTGCGCCCTGCCAGCTCTTTGGCGACGGATTTGGTAAACCCGATGAGCCCCGCCTTGCTTGCCGCGTAATTTACCTGCCCCGCATTACCCATAAGACCGATGACCGAGCTCACATTGATAATACGTGGATCCTCGGCCTTCATCATGCTGCGCTGGAAGGCCTTCACAGTATTGAAGGCACCCTTGAGATTGGTATCGAGAACCGCGTCCCAGTCCTCATCCTTCATCCGCATAAGCAGCCCGTCACGAGTAATACCTGCGTTATTAATCAGCACATTGACCGCACCAAAGTCTTCAACAACTTTTTTACCAAGTTCCTGAACAGCCTCGTAATCGGCAATATCGACGGGATACGCCTTGGCGGCATCCGCAAAATCAGCATTGATGGCATCCGCAGCTGAGCCACAACTTCCAGGACTTTGACTTACCACGGCGACCTTGGCTCCCTCAGAAGCAAACGCCCGGGCAATCTCGAGCCCAATTCCCCGGCCTGCACCGGTAACCACTACAACCTTGTTTTCAAAACGTGCCATGCACATTCGTCCCATGATTTGACTCACTTGCCAATCATGAAATCGAGGTCAGAATACCTAGCGCCACAGATAGGATCGCTTCTCCTCAATGACCTCCTTGTCACTGAGCAACCTGATCCGCCATGCCAAAACACGGCCCCGGGTTCGGTAGGACTCACCGGCCACACTGAATTCAACAAGCCCACTATTCGCATCTGCCGGCAACTCCCGGCTCATACTCAGAATTTTGGAACCAGTGGCAGCTTGCCTGTAATCCATAAGGATCTTACGGGAAGCCCCTCGGGAGCCCTCATGCTTCCATTTAACTGAGTAATACTGGCCCAGGCACTTATTCCGCTCCTCTATGCTGACCTCGCCACGCATCCGATACATTTGCTCCCCACGAATCATCGGAGCCTGTTGCATGCTTTCCACTTGAATGGAGCGCAGGTGAAATTGCCTCACTTGCATGACGTCATCCGATCCGCATGATGCCAACAAAATCGGCAAACAGGAGGCATACAGCATGAGAAGTTTCCCTGAAAAGAGAGCGGAAATAGCCTTCATTGAACGGATTTAAGACCATGGGAAAAAAATGCCAATATCCAAATTTCCAATTCGCCAGCAGGATTGTAATTCGCTAGCTTCAATCCCATGGACGAGGCAATCGAGCAGAACCTCCAGCAATTCATCCAAAGCAAGGGGCTGCGCAACACGCCCCAGCGTAATGCCATTGTTGAAGTCATTTTCTCTTCAGATGAGCATTTCACGGCGGATGAACTCTGGGATCGGCTACGTAAGTCCGGTTCTCCTGATGCCCATTCATCTCGAGCTACGGTCTACCGCACCATTTCCCTGCTCGTCGAGGCCGGCCTGCTTCACGAGATTGATCTGGGCGATGACCAGAAAACCTACGATCCCAATTTCGTAGACAGTCCTGCACACAACCACCTGGTCTGCATTGACTGCGGCAAGGTCATTGAATTTGAGGATTCCCACATCCAGCTGATGAATGACTGTGCTGCAAGGCGACTAGGTTTTCGCGCGGAGCGGCAAACACTTAAAATCGAGGCGTGCTGTGAAAAACTACGCTTACATGGCCGCTGTGAAAACCTCATAGAAGCGCGCATCAAGGGCAAACGCCTTCCGAAGCGTCGCTGATAAAAGACCCTCAAAATTGCCACTGCTTTCTTGCAAGTGTCGTTCGCATGCGAATTTTTGCTAAGGGATGCAGTATCATCGGCTTAATTTCAACAAGACCACCACGAAAGACAATGTCAGTTTTGACAGTCCGGGAGAACTTCTCAAAGAACACCCACACGAGTAATACGGATTTAACTTCGTTGCATTCTGGGGTTTGCAAAGAGCTGCTTTGGCGCTAAAACGACCGCATGTGGAAGGGACGTTTTGCTCAAGCTACCGCCGATCTCGTGCAACAGTACGGAGAATCCATCTCCTATGACTGGCGTCTGTACAAGCATGACATCGCCGGTTCCATTGCGCACGCCCGGGCCCAACTCAAGGCGGGTCTACTCAATGAAGACGAATTCAGCGCCATTGAAAAAGGCCTCGAGGAAATCAAGGAAATCATCGAAGCCGGCAAATTTGAATTTTCTATCGAGCTGGAGGACATCCACATGAACATTGAGTCCGCACTCACCTCACGCATCGGTGAGGCGGGCGCCAAACTACACACTGCGCGCTCCCGCAACGATCAGGTGGCCACTGACACCCGGCTGTATTGCCGGGAGGAAATTGACACCATCACCACTCTTCTCACAAGTCTTCAGAAAGCCCTACTTGGCCAGGCAGGAAAACACGCCGGGGCCATCATTCCGGGCTATACCCATTTACAGAGGGGTCAACCAGTCACGGTAGGCCACCACCTTCTTGCCTATGTGGAAATGCTCGAGCGGGACAAGGCACGTCTTGCGGACTGCCGCAAGCGGGTCAACATCTGCCCACTTGGATCGGGTGCTCTGGCAGGCTCCACCATCAATTTGGACCGTGAACAAATTGCAGCAGAGCTCGGCTTTGATGGGGTAACGACCAACTCCATGGATGCTATCTCCGACCGGGACTACATGGCGGAGTTTCTCTTTGCCATGGCGCTCTGCGGCACCCACCTCTCCAGACTTTCCGAGGACCTGATTCTCTGGTGCAGTAGCGAGTTTGGTTTCGCTACGCTGTCCGACGCTCACACCACCGGCTCATCATTGATGCCTCAAAAGAAAAACCCGGATGTGTGTGAACTCACCCGGGGCAAAACCGGGCGACTTTATGGCAATCTGGTCAGCCTTCTCACCGCAGCCAAGGGACTTCCTCTCACCTACAACCGTGACCTGCAGGAGGACAAGGAACCCTTGTTTGATTCCATCGATACCCTCAAGCTGGCCCTGATGGTCAACGCCGAGATGATCACCGAGATGGTGGTTAACGTCGATGCCTGCAGCGCTGCTGCGTCTGACCCACTCCTCCTGGCAACAGACCTCGCGGATTATCTGGTCAAAAACGGGGTACCTTTCCGTGATGCTCATGAGCTGGTCGGCAAGGCAGTGGCACTCAGCGTGCAAACCAACACCCCCCTGGATCAGCTCGATCTCTCACGGGCCTCCGACCATTACGGGACGGACGCCAAGGATGTCTTCGATCTCAAAGCGGCTCTTGCTGCGAGGACTAACACGGGAGCCCCTAGTGCAGAGAATGTTCAGGCTCAGGTTGAGCGCTGGCAGCACTCACTGTGATTTTTTGAGATGCGCGGATGAGTATTTGTGCCTAAGTTGGGTCATCATGAAATCCATTCTGTTACTCACTACTGCGGCCGTATTGTCTCTCTGCACCTCGTTGAAGCTGGGTGCCCACTGTCAGGTACCCTGCGGCATCTACTCAGATGACACCGTGCTGATCGATCTACATACGCATCAGAAAACCATCGCCAAGGCGATGGAGCAGATCAACGAGCTTTCCAAAGACGCAGGCAAGAACGCTAACCAGATCGCACGCTGGGTCAGCAACAAGGAGGAACACGCCACCTTGATCCAGAGCACCATGGGGCAATACTTCCTCGCCCAGCGCCTCAAACTCGCCGAGGCAGAGAGCGACAAGACTTCTTATTTAAAGAAGCTCACACTGGCTCACGAAATCATCGTGTTAGCAATGAAATGCAAGCAAACGACTGACACTGACAACGCTGCCAAACTGCACAGTGCCATCGACGCATTCACCAAAGCCTACACGGCAAAATAATCAGCGGATATTCACCGCACGGCATATCTGACACGTCTTGCCGTCACATCCCCTGGCCGTGCAATGCTCCCTGCCGTAGAAAATGATCTGTAGGTGTAGCTTGTTCCATTTCTCCTCAGGAAAGAGGCGCTTCAGATAGCGTTCGGTCTGCTCGACATTTTTGCCGGGCGCCAAACGCCATCGCTTTGCAAGGCGGTGAATATGGGTATCCACAGGAAAAGCCGGGACACCAAATGCCTGTGCCATCACCACCGAGGCGGTCTTATGCCCCACACCAGGCAGGGCTTCCAGGGCCTCAAAATCTGCAGGAACCTCGCCACCATATTGATCAATCAGGATTTGCGACAACTCCGAAATCGCCTTCGATTTTCTCGGTGAGAGACCGCAAGGGCGAATGATTGCTTTGATGTCCTCAACCGGCACCCGTGCCATATCATAGGGGTTATCAGCCAGATCAAACAATGCCGGGGTCACCTGATTGACCCTTATGTCAGTGCACTGGGCGGAGAGCAGCACCGCGATGAGCAAGGTGTAGGCATCCTTGTGGTCCAGTGGGATGGGTGTCTCAGGATAAAGTTCCTCAAGACGCTGAACGATGTAATCGGCTCTCTCCTGCTTGGTCACATCAAAGCCCTGAGGAATCCAATAGTTAAAGCTTTCTGCTGCAAGGCTTAGAGGGCCCCGTTTCTTTTAATATCGTTGCTGACAACGCTGTTGTTGAGCTTTCTCATGCAGCCGTAATACATTTTTCTGCAATGATCATAGCGAATACGGCCCTTGAGCATGCGTGCACTGCGCTCGTAGGATCCCCACTCAACTACGGTAATTTCGGTAAAGCGCGTGCCCCATTTTTTCATTTTCTGCAGCGACGGCTTGTAGATGTCAACGGTGTTCGTCCCAGCTAGTGCTGAACCATAGTCTTCAACAATATATGTGTGAGGCTGGCCCTTGACCCTGAACGTAGTGCCCAGTGGGTAAACAGACCAGTCGGCAGCTGCGCTTCGAACGCTGCCATACTTGAGCGTGCTACCGCTGGCAGTCAGACTGCCCCATGCCCCAGGCTCATTCTCCATACACGAATAGGCCGTCGTACGGACATAGCGGGTTCTGTTTGAATGGTCGCTGTAGGTTGGCATGCCATGCTTGTCCTTGGGAAGAGCTTTGGCTCGACTGATGGTTACTGGTGAGGCCGGCTTTGGCAGAAAGGACGGCTCATAAGCCAGTGCACCTTGAATCAGGGAAATGCCCCGTGTATAAGTCACAGATTCTGTCAAACGGTTGGAACAAGAGCTGCAACACAATCCGAGACAAAACAGCAAGCAGGAGAAAAAGCTATATCTGGGTAACATGGCAAAATGGAGGGGTGAAGAGAGCAAAAGGCCCGAAGCAACAAGAACAATTTATATAACAAAGCTGAAAGATTGGCAATTCTTTTTCCGTAAATACCCGTTTAAACCCCACTAAAAATGAACCGCAATTCGTTTATTATGTGCGACTTATGATTTATTCGAGTTTCAAGACCTCTGCATCAAACGCACCCAAACCATTCTCCATTCTGTGGCCTCTCGCCGAGGAATAAACTTCATGTGGCTCTCTACCACAGAGCTAAAATGAATGGCATGTCATTGTATTGCTCTCACAGAGAAGGGCAACGATAGCGTCACTCTGGATGGCTGCATGCCATTATTTCCGGTTGTGCCTGCAAACCAGTATGCCATAGTCTCCTGTCCTCATTAATGACACCTTTCACTGCATGAAGAAAAAAATTATCATCATAGGCGCGGGACCGGGAGGGCTCACCAATGGCATGATCCTGGCACACCGCGGTTACGATGTGACCATTGTGGAAAAAGCATCATGCGTTGGGGGCCGGAATGCTGCGATCCGGGCTGGCGATTACACCTTTGATACGGGCCCCACTTTTCTTCACCAGAAGTTCACTCTCGATGAAGTGTTTGCGGAGACGGGTCGCAAACCAGAGGACTACATGGATTTTGTCAAACTTGACCCGATGACGACTCTGACCTGGGGGGATGTCTCCATGGAGACTAGCTTCAATCAAGAAACCATGGCTCGCAACATCGAGGCCGCGTTTCCCGGGGAATCAGAAAACTACCGGCGCTTCATGTCGGATCACACTGAGAAGCTTCGTAAGATATTTCCCTGCCTGCTCAAACCATACCTTGGTCTGGGCAGTTACCTTGCTCCACACCTCCTCAAGGCACTCCCCTATGTGGCCACCACAAAATCCGTCATGGATGTTCTCAGCGAGTATTTCAGTGATGAGCGCCTGAAGCTTGCCTTCACTTTCCAGGCAAAATATCTCGGCATGTCTCCATGGAACTGCCCGGCTCTCTTCAGCATCTTATCCTACATCGAATATGCACACGGCATCTACCATGTGCAGGGTGGTCTATCTAATATTTCCGAGGGCATGGCCAAAGTCTTCGAGGAAGAGGGCGGCAAGCTTCTGCTTAACACCGAGGTGCAAGAGATTCAGTACACCGGCAACAAGGCCTCCGGTGTATTGCTGACCAATGGAGAGACCATGAGCTGCGACAAGCTGGTTGTGAATGCCGATTACGCCCATGCGCGCTCCACTATTTTTGGAGACAGAAACGAAAGCAGGGAATCACTACTCAAGAAAAAGTATTCCTGCTCAACCTTCATGCTCTATCTTGGATTGGATAAACTTTACGATCAAGAGCCGCACCACCACGTATTATTTGCCGAGGACTATCATCAGAATCTACGTGAGATCCAGGGTGAGAAAGTCATCTCCGATGACATGTCTATCTACATCAGAAACTCAAGCGTCACCGACCCCACCGTGGCTCCAGAGGGGCACTCCCAGCTTTACATTCTAGTGCCTACCATCAACAACCGCCACGGAGATCCCTGGGAGGAAAACCAGCAGGCCTATCGTGACAAAATACTTGATCGCATCATCCAGCACACCGGCATGAAGGATCTCAAGGAGCATATTGTTGAGGAGCGCTGCATCACGCCCAGAGGCTGGGAGGATTCAAACATCTTCATTGGAGCCACCTTCAACCTCGCTCACACCATGGGACAAATGTTGCATTTCCGCCCACAAAACAGGCTCAAGGGATTCGAAAATGTCTATTTGGTGGGTGGCGGAACGCACCCGGGAAGTGGTCTGCCTACCATTTATGAGAGTGCAAGGATATCGGCAAATCTCATTTGCCAATCCTACGGCAAGCAACGTCAACGCGTTGATTTCGCCACCGAGGTACTGAGTGCCGGTGTCTAACCCTCCTCGCACGTGATCTATCGTCACAGCATCACTGCCCTCTTGATTTTCTGTCTGGCGGTTTTTTGCCATGGCGAGGAAGAGCAGGCCCATGCCGACCGCCCGACATTCCCCGCAAAGCCCAAGCACGATCTCTATCTGGCTTGGCACAACACCTGCCTACAGGGAGACACCGAAGCGATTGATACGGCCATCAAGCGTTACGAGACTCAAATCAACAGCAACGTTCATGATCAACTTGCGCGTGTTTATCTAGGTAGCGCTCACGCCCTGAGAGCGAAGGCCAGCATCTGGCCTCCCACAAAAATCAAGCACATCAGGAAAGGACAAGAACTCATGGATGAAGCCGTGATGAAAGCCCCCGACAATCCAAGAGTGCGCATGATTCGTGCCATAGGCGCATACAAGGTTCCCAAACGCTTTGGGCGACGTAATATTGCTGTTACCGATTTTGATAAACTCGCACCCATCGCCCTTGACAAATTTACCGGGCTCAAAATCAACGAACGTCAGGTCATATTGTATTACGCGTGGCTCACCTTCAAGGATGAGGCGCGTCCGGATGCTGGCAAAATCAAAAAACAATGCCATGCCTTGGATCCGGGATCCAAATATGGCAAACTCACCAGCTCATGATCTATCAACTCAAAAGAGAGCAACACCTGACTTGCAGTCTGGAGGATGCTTGGGCTTTTTTTTCGACACCAAAGAACCTCGACAAACTCACCCCCGATTCTGTGGGGCTCAAGATCACTCATGGCGCGACACAGACCGTGCATGAGGGCCAAATGATTGCATATAAGGTTCGGATAGCACCTTTTGTCTGGATCACTTGGCTCTCTGAAATCACCTATGTGAAGCACCTACACAGCTTTGTGGACGACCAGCGTGTCGGACCCTATAAAATCTGGCAACACACCCACCGTTTTGAGTCTGATGGCGAGGGTGTTCTCATGACCGATGAAGTCACTTACGTGATGCCCTTTGGTATTCTGGGAAAGATGGTGCACGGACTGTTCGTCAAAAAACAGCTTCGCCACATATTCGACGAGCGCAGAAGGCTGTGCGATGCGTATTTTAACGCAGGAAGCGCTTCAACCAGTTAAGCTTGTCTCCGTAGGGTGGTGTCAGCTCGAACCAATCCGCCCCCCAGGTAGGCTTCTTCACAACTGCGCGTTCGTAGCTGAATGCGTGCACCCCGGCCTTGCCACGATAACGACCATAACCGCTATCTCCTACTCCTCCGAATGGAATATCCAGATTAGACCCCTGCTTCATGGTATCGTTGATACACACTCCTCCGGAGGCGATGTCCCGCATCAGCCGTTCTTGCATATCCACATCCTGACTAAAAATATACAAAGCCAGAGGAGAGCCATAGCTTCGGAGATGGCTCAAAAGATCCTCGTAGTCAGTGTAGGTAAGCACGGGTAGCAGGGGCCCGAAAATTTCTGACTGCATCACCTCGTCCTCCCAGCTCACATTCGGTAAAAGACGTGGAGCAAGACGCAGCTCCAATTCATCATCTTCTCCGAATTTAATGGCAGACTCTGGAATCAGACCGGCAAGACGAGCATAATGTCTCTCATTGACGACTCTGGCCATCTCCCGGTCCCATGGGGTTTGAGACAAGATCCTCTGCATAGCTTCAAGAAGTTCCCCCTCCATCTCGGGTGCAACAACCACGTAGTCCGGAGCGAAACAAGTCTGCCCACCGTTGAAGAACTTGCCTGTCAGGATGCGCTGAGCAGCTACTTCCACTTTTACACTCGCATCAACAACGCACGGGCACTTGCCACCCAACTCCATAATGTTCGGGGTCAGGCTATGCGCTGCCTTGGCGGCTACCTTCTTGCCCACATGTGTGCTACCGGTAAAAAACACAAAATCAAATGCTTGATCCATCAGCTCATTGGCCACGTCCGCATTACCTGTAACCACGGCGACATGCTCCGGAGCAAAGGCCTCGCCTAGAATCCTCACTAACAGCTGCTCACAGGCTGGCGCCATCTCAGAGGGCTTGAGCACCACGGTGTTACCCGCTGCCACAGCGGCAATGAGCGGGCTAAGAGAGAGCTGCAGCGGGTAATTCCATGGAGCCAAAATAAGAACCCTGCCGTAGGGGTCCCTTCTCAGCTGTGAGCTACAAGGCAGGAAGTATACCGGACTCTTGGCTTTTCTGGACTTCAACCATTTCACCATCGATTTGCGAATCAGGCGAAGCTCCTGCAGCAAAAAATAATACTCAGCCAGATAGGCTTCCACTCCTGGCTTGCCGAGGTCCTTATCCAAGGCCTCAAGCATCTCGTCACGATGCTTCACAAGCACATTTTCAAGCCGCTGAAGCGCGCTTTTTCTGTATGAAAAATCACGCGTCTCGCCAGAGTCAAAATAAGCCCTCTGCGACTCCTTGAGGGACGCCAAATTCTCTGTCTCAACAGCTTGCATAATCCTAATTCAAGTATGCTGACACTAATGCCGCGAGAGCGGTTGACAAGCGGTTATTCCATGGAATGATCGACTCATGTCATCACCTCGTGTATCTGTTATCGGCGCCGGTCTTGGAGGCATCTCGGCTGCCATTTCACTGAAGGCTGCCGGCTATGATGTCGAGGTCTTTGAGAAAAACGCCCAGATAGGCGGCAAGCTCAACGTGATGGAAAAAGACGGCTACACCTTTGATCTCGGCCCATCTATTTTCACACTCCCCCAATTCTTTGAAGACCTGTTCAATCGCGCTGGCAAAAAGATGGAGGACTATGTTCAGCTTGATGCAGTCACCCCCCACTGGCGCAATTTTTTCGAAAACAAGGCGACCATCGATCTCTATCAGGAAGACGAACTGATGCGACGGGAGCTCGACAAACTACCCGGTGACCCGGAAGCTCACTGGGGGGAGTTCAAGGCTTTCCTTGCCTATGGCAGAGAGCAATACGATATCGTCGATGACGGTTATTTCGACAAGGGACTCGACAATCTCTGGGAGTTTATCAGCTACTACAAATTGAAGCTCGTAGGAGGAAAGATCGACTACCGCAACAGCATGTCGGAATCCATCCATGAACGTATATCAGACCCACAATTGCGGCTCATTTTCGAGTATTTCATCAAATACGTGGGCTCATCGGCACTCGACTCGCCCGGCTACATGAACTTGATGCCCCTGATCCAGTTTGATTACGGACTGTGGTATGTTCGGGGCGGCATGTACAATCTCGCCAGGGGGCTTGGCAAGCTCATGGAAGAAATGGGCATCCCTGTCCACCTCAATGCTGATGTTCAGAGCATTGAAAAGTCTGGCAAGCAGGTTAATGGCGTTCGTCTTGCGGACGGCACATTACATGCCAGCGATATCGTGGTCAGTAACATGGAGGTCATTCCCGCCTACAAAAAACTACTCGGCGAGCCAGAATCCTTCACCCGCAAGCTGGAAAAATTCGCCCCGGCCTGCTCCGGCATCGTCTTGCACATCGGCACCAACAAGGAATTCCCGCAACTGGCACACCACAACTTCTTCTACTCCGAGGATCAGCACAAACATTTCAAAACCGTCTTCCACAAAAAACAACTACCCGAGGATCCCACTCTCTATGTAGTTGCCCCCACCCGTACTGACCCGGACAAGGCACCGGCTGGCTGCGACAACATCAAGATTCTTCCCCACATCCCTCCACTTCAGGAAGGATCAGGCATTACCCACGAGGACTACGTCGCCCTCAAAGACAGATGCATTGATAAAATGGAGCGCTGCGGCCTGAAGGGATTGCGGGATAGCATTGTCGTGGAGGATTTACTGACACCTGTGGATATTGAGCGCATGTACCGCTCCAATCAGGGGTCTATCTATGGTGTAGTGACAGATTGGAAAATGAACTATGGCTTCAAAGCTCCCAAGACGAGTAGCCGCTACAAGAATCTCTACTTCACCGGAGGCAGCACTAATCCAGGCGGAGGCATGCCGATGGTTATTCTCTCTGGCCAGAAATGCGCTGAACGCATCATCAAACGTCATCCAGTGAGCTGAAGATGTCTGCCGTGCTCGTCATACCGATCATGGCTATGCTGCTAGCCCCTGCCCTTTGGCTCATCCTCGGACGCCCCCGATACCTTTCCCCTGCGACAGACAATGATGGTTTGGCTGCAACACTATCAGTAATTATCCCTGCTCGAGACGAGGAAACCAATATTGCCCAGCTCCTCGATTCCCTGAAGAAACAGTCACCTCAGCCGTTGGAAATCATCGTCGTCAATGACGGCTCAACCGACAATACAGCAGGTATTGCCAAGACACATGGTGCGCGAGTCATCGACGCGGAACCCCTTCCCGATGGCTGGATGGGAAAACCCTGGGCATGTCAGCAAGGAGCAAATGCAGCCCAAGGTCAGTGGTTGCTGTTTCTCGATGCAGACGTGACACTCGAAGAATCTGCAATAAGCGCACTCTGTCAACTCTGCGCAGAGGCTGACAGGGTTCATTCGGTATGCCCTTACCACGCTATCAAGCAGCCCTATGAGGAATTGTCCGCTTTTTTTAATGTCCTCATGCTCGCCGGGGTCAACGCCTTCGGCATGAGCAAGCGCCACAACGCAAACAGCGCCCTCTTTGGGCAGTGCATGTTGATTTCCCAACACCACTATCAAGCCATTGGCGGACACCACAGTGTCAGCAACAGAGCCCTCGAAAATTTTCACCTTGCCCAAGAACTCAAGCGCCACAACATCCCCAGCTCTTGTTACCTGGGCAAGGGCTTCATTCACATGCGTATGTTTCCAGATGGCGTCAAGCAACTCTGGGACAGCTGGAAAAAAGGTTTTTCAGGGGGAGCTGCACACACTGCACCCAGGGCACTACTTCTCTCCTCGCTCTGGATCAGTGGAATGATGCTTACTCTTATCTGCATCGCTCTCGGTTTCAGCTCATTCACTTCCGGTGTTTTTTTAAAGTTCACTGCTGCAGCCTACCTGATCCATGCCTGCCAATGCGTGATCACCTTTCAAAGGGCTGGCAGCTTCTCCCTCTGGAACGGTATTCTCTTTCCCCTGAGCCTTCTTTTTTATCAGGTTTTGTTTTTCAGCTCCGTCATCGACAAGAAAAGAGGCAAAACCTCACAATGGAAGGGTCGAACCGTGCACTGACATGTGGATTGATTTACCCAACACCTGGATAGCCGTCATCAACATCCTCGGCATTCCGCTCTGCCATCTTGCAATCGCATGGTTGAGCACCCTCCTTCCTGACCATCTCTTCCAGCGCCCATTGCCTGGCAGCTGCAAGGCAAACGGGTTTTATTACAAGCACCTTCTGCGCGTGCGCCAATGGAAAAACCTTCTACCCGATGCAGCACCCTGGTTTCGTGGATTTGCCAAAGGCAAACTCCAATCAACAGAACCCAATTACTTGAGAACCTTCATCAACGAAACCAGACGCGGCGAGTTCTCTCACTGGCTCCAAATGGCATGCATTGCTCTCTTTATCATCTGGACGCCTAATCCATGGAGCCTCATTATTCTCATCTACGCTATTCTCTCCAACGCTCCATGTATCATCAACCTGAGATACACCAGACTTCGCATCACTGCCCTCATCCTTAAAAAATACAGCTGAGAAATTATGCCCAACCACCCTACCATCGTATGGTTCAGACGCGACTTGAGAATTGATGACAATCCGGCGTGGAACTGGGCCATCAGCAAGGGGCAGCCCATCATCGCACTCTATATTCACGCGCCAGACACAGAAGGAACATGGCGCAGAGGTGCAGCATCCAATTGGTGGCTCCATCATGCACTCCTGGACCTCGATGCCGGTCTACAAAAGAATGATAACCGGCTGACAATCCGCAAAAGCAAGGACCCTTTAGCAACACTTCAGCAGATCATCCATGATACCGGAGCCTCGGCGGTCTGCTGGAACCGTTGTTACGAGCCCGCCTTTGTCGAGCGTGACACCAGAATCAAACAAAAGCTTCTCAGTGACGGCATTGAGACACACAGCGCCAACGGCTCATTACTTCTCGATCCGCACTCGATCAAAAACAAATCAGGCAAGCCTTTCCAGGTTTTCACGCCATTCTGGAAACACAGTAAGGAGTGTGAGGTCACTCAACCTCAGACCCTCACTGGAGCGATTGCCGCACCCGCCATCGAATCCGAGGATCTCGACTCACTCAATCTCCTGCCCAATATCCCGTGGGATAAAGGCATGACGGGCTACTGGGATCCCACCCGGCAGGGGGGGCTGAGCCTCCTGCAAGCTGCGGCCAAAAAAAGCAAAAGTTATAATAGTCAGCGAGATATTCCCTCAATGGATGGCACAAGCCGCCTCTCCCCCTACCTGCACTTTGGGCAAATCAGCCCCCAGGAGTTTTTTCACACAGTGCGAGACCATTGCCCTGACAAGGAGAAAGCCGACCAAGGCATTCTGCGCCAACTTTACTGGAGGGAGTTCTCCGCCCATCTACTCTATCATTTTCCGCACACTCAGAGCCATGCTCTCAAACCTGAATATGACATCTTCCCCTGGTCCTTTAACGAGACCTATCTGCGCGCCTGGCAGCGTGGAGAGACGGGGTTCCCCATTGTCGATGCAGGCATGCGCCAGCTGTGGCAAACGGGCTGGATGCATAACCGTGTGCGCATGATTGCCGGCTCACTACTGGTCAAACACCTGCTTCAGCCGTGGCAGGAGGGAGCTCATTGGTTCTGGGACACCCTGGTGGATGCCGATCTGGCAAACAATACCATGGGCTGGCAATGGGTGGCAGGATCCGGGGCTGACGCCTCCCCCTATTTCCGAATTTTTAACCCCATCATCCAAGGCAAGAAATTTGATCCTGACGGGCAATACGTCAAAACCTGGATTCCCGAGCTGGCCAAGCTCAGCCCTGACCTCATCCATACTCCATGGGAGGCGACACCTCTGGAGCTAGCCAATGCAGACATTACCCTGGGCAAGGATTACCCCGAGCCGATCATAAGCCACGAGCAGGGCAGACAAAATGCCCTCGACGCTTATGCAGATTACAAGGCAGCAGTTGCAAATGACCCCCGTTTTTCCGGCTAGGGCTGAGCATTCATGCTGACTGACAAAACCCTACCTTACTTAAGCATCAAGCTCTTTTGCGGCCTTCTGGGCGGCCGTCTTCGCCTCATCACTCTTGGCGGTATCCGCTGTTGTGAGACGCATACCCACAGGCTTGGACACCCCGAACTCCTCCATGGTCACACCATACATCACATCCGCACGCGCCATGGTGCGCTTGCTGTGGGTGACAATAATGAACTGGCTATGATCAATGAACTTGTCCAACACACGAAGGAAGCGGCCAATATTAGCCTCATCAAGCGGTGCATCGAGCTCGTCAAGAACACAAAACGGGCTTGGCTTGATCTGATAGATGGAGAACAACAAAGCCACCGCCGTCATCGAACGCTCACCCCCGGACAACAAACTAATTGACTGGAGCTTCTTACCCGGAGGCTTGGCAATGATATCAATGCCACTCTCCAGTGGATCATCCTCATCGACAAGAACCAGATTGGCAACCGCCTTGTCACCGAAGAGAACCTTGAACATGGAGCGGAAGTTCTTGGCAACCATGTCGAAGGTCTCGGAGAACCTTTTCTTTGTCTCAACATTAATGCGCTCAATGACATTGATGAGCTCTGTCTTCGAGTTCATCAGATCATCATGCTGGTTACGCAAATTATTGTGATGCTCTTCGAGTTCTTCGAACTCCTCAATCGCATCAACATTGACTGGCCCCATGGAGTCCACCTTGCGTTTAAGGTCGATGACGATTTTTTCAATCAAGTCCCAGTCAGGACCGCTTTCTCCTGGCAATTCGATCTCATTGGCAGAACCATCTTCAGCCTCTGCATTGACTTCAGTCTGCTCATCACTTGCGGCGTTATCCTCCTGCTGTGCCCGGCGTTTCTCCTGACGCTCGTATTGCTTGGCACGCTCTTGCATACAACTAAGCAGCGCATGTGAATCAGGCCGGAAATTTTGCAGCTCAAGCTGATGCCTCTCCATCACGCTCTCGTTGAGATTTTCAAGTCGCAGACCAATCTTGGTAGCCGCGATCTCCTCACGTCCTTTTTGTTCTGTGAGCTTGGAACACTCGTGACGCAAATCAGCCAACTCCCTCTCACTGACCTCGATAGCTTTGTGCAGCTCGCCGCGACTCGATGCCTTGGAATCGAGTAATTGCTCGAGCTCAACAGCCTTGGCCTTATTACTTTCAATAGTCTCAGTGAGCTCAACATTTTCAGCATTTGCTGCCTCCATGCGCTCAATGAAGCTCGCAATCTCATCATCGCGCCTGCTGCTCAATTGCCGCAACTCCTGCAACCGTGCCTCCATGGGTGAACGCTGGCGCTCCGCGGCCTCGAGGGCCTGACGCTCCACTGCGAGACTGGTGCGAAACTCTTGCAACTGGGTAACTGCCTCATTTTCACGGCGACTTGCCTCCTCAACTTCAGAAACCATCTTCAACTGGTCCTCCTCAAGTTGCTCGAGGCGAACCCGTGCCTGGGCAAGCTCCTGCTCGAGTTTTTCACGACCTGTCACCACATCCCCCTCGCGCTCCCTGATATCGTTAAGCTCCCACTCTACACCAGCGAGCTTGCTCTCCAGTGACTCAACCTCCCGGCTGGCCAGCGACAACTGCCCCTGCAGGGTCGATTCCTCCACTCGCGCCTTCTGAAGACGTTCGCGGGCAAGCTCTGCGGCTTCCCGATGCTCGGTGACAAGCTTTTCCAAATCTGCATGGTGAGCACGGGCAGCTTCATCTGCAACCTCAAGCTCTGCTACCTGTGTTTCGAGCTCACGCACCTCATTCTGACGATCTAAAACCGAGCTCTGGTCCCCGGAACTGAGTCCGCCGGTAATCAGACCCTCGGGCTTGAGAACCTCGCCACGCAATGTAACCAAAGTAATGTCCTTAAGCTCAGCCCGCATCCCCATGGCAGTGCTCAGGTCTGAAACAATGAGAACCTTCGATAACAAGCTCTCGACAACGGCTGCCACCTTGGAGTCTGCCTTGACGCGATCCATCGCCCATGTCTCGGCCCCATCGGGAACTGTCATCATCTGACCGGCAGCACCGGCTGACACAAAATCCTCGGGAATGATCGCTGCCTCGCCGAGCTTTTTCTCGGTGAGACGGTCAATAATCGCCTGAGCGTAGTTGGCATCCCTGACGAGTACTGCTTGAAGATTGGATCCAAGTGCTGCCTCAACAGCCGCTGTGTATTCCTTCTCCACCTCAATCAGGCCGGCAAGAACACCACGAACTCCTGTGTTAAAAAACTCAGGGTCATCCAAACCTTTTATCACAGCCTGAGTGCCTTTTTCAAAACCCTCTCCGCTGGCTACGAGCTGACGCAAGACATCGAGCCTGGAGGATGCATTGGCCAGCTCCTTGTGAGCCGATGATGCCTGCTCACGGGCAGCGTCAAGGTCGCCCCTGGTGCGCTGGAAAGTGCGCTCGGCTGCAGCCACCTCCTCCTCAAGTCCATCGAGCTTGGCCACACGGCTTTCAAGCTCAGCGGCAATGCTGTCCTGCTCCATCACAGCTTGCTCATGCTCAGCCTGAAGACGCTCATTTTCGTCCGTCAGCTTACGGGCACGCTCCTGACTCGTCTCCATCTGGCTTTGGACACTCTCAATCTTTGCCTGACTCGCTGCGATCACAGACTGCGTGGTATTAGCCTCGCTACGCAGGTTGCGCACAACTGCCTCTTTTTGTTCCCGCTCCGTACGCTGCGTGGCAGCATGCTGCTCATGCTCTGCCAACTGGGCCTGTTGTGACTCAATCCTCGCTGACAGGCTATTAAGGGTTTGCTCCGCCTCTTCAAAATCCAGCAGTTGCTGATCGAGCTTTTTCTGTGCCTCGAGAATATCGTCCTTGTTTTGGCTCACTCGCGCCTCCAGCTCACTTTGCCGCTCTTTGTTGAAGGCAATGCGGCTCTCTGCAGCACTGGCAGCATTGGTGTGTTGATTGAGCAGCTGACGCACTTCAGAAAGCTCCGCTTCCAGGCTCTGGGCTGCATCACGCGCCTCAACCACGGCTTGCTCCTTCTCAGGCAAGCCTACTTCAAGCTCAGCCTCTCTTACCTCCAGTGAGCGGATTGAGTTCTCCAGCTCACTGAGCTCAGCACTGTATTGGGTGAATTTGCGGTGACTCAGGTGAGAATCGAGGATACGTACGTCAGTAGCGAGCTCTTTGTAACGACGCGCCTTGGCGACCTGGCGTTTGAGCGAGTTCATCCTGCGCTCCTGTTCGGCAAGCACATCAGAGACGCGCAATAAATTGGCCTCGGTGTATTCCAACTTACGCAAGGCTTCCCTTTTCTCCATCTTGAACTTGGTAATACCAGCAGCCTCCTCAAAGACAGTTCGTCTATCCTCAGGCTTGGAGCTGAGCAGCATGTCGATCTTTCCCTGCTCCATGATCGAGTAAGACGTGCGGCCAATACCCGTATCCATGAAGAGCTCATGAATATCACGCAGTCTACAGAGACTGCCATTGATCCTGTATTCAGACTTGCCGTCACGAAACACACGGCGAGTGATGGCCACCTCGTTAAAATCGACCTTCAGCACCTTCTCACAGTCGGCCATCGTCATGGTCACCTCTGCCATGCTTTGCGGAGCCCTGGCCCTGCTGGTCCCACTCTTGTCGGTACCATTGAAAATGACATCCGCCATTTCACCACCGCGCAATGCCTTGGCGGAAGTCTCGCCCAGCACCCAACGAATTGCATCCACTACATTGGACTTGCCGCAACCGTTTGGACCCACAATACCGGTGACCCCCTTCGGATGAAATTCGAATTTTGTTTTGTCGGCGAAGGATTTAAACCCGTGAAGTTCAAGCGATTTAAGATACATGATTGTTTTGGTAATAGAGGGGGTGAATGATATGGTCAAAAAGCAGCCGATAAGACCACTGACATGCGATAGGCCACTATAACTCTGCACTGAGCCTCTCCAAGCCAAATAGCGCACAAATAGCATATATTGTATGTTTAGCCAGATAACATACTACATGAAGTATTCCCTATATTTAAGAAGATCAAACTAAAAAGTCCAACTTCTTGTTCACCTCATGCCCATATGCCCTGATTCCGGACTTGTCTCACCCAGCGGTTGCCACTACGCAGGGACCATGCGTTTGCAGCAACAGTGGCTGGGTTCTGGAATTGATTACCATGATGGGCTGAAAATACAGCTCAGCACCGTTGAAGACGTTCTCTGCAAAGATCATGGCAACACATTGTTGTGCCTCGAACATGCACCGGTCTACACTATTGGTAGAACACGCGACGTCTCCTCACTGGGCCCAAACACCAATCTCCTCCCCCACCCGGTCATTGAAACCAACCGGGGTGGTCAGGCAACCTACCATGGCCCGGGACAATTGACAGGCTATCCTGTGGTTGACTTACGCCCACTTGGCAAGGACCTGCATGCCTATATACGCGCACTCGAGGAAGCCCTCATTGAGACCTGCCGCCATTATGATGTCCTGGCTTCACAGCGTGATGGTCTGACCGGCGTATGGGTGGAAGACAGGAAACTCGCATCGATTGGCGTCGGGGTCAAAAAATGGATCAGCATGCATGGATTCGCCATCAATATCACGCGCCAAAGCCTTGATGGCTTTGCATCCATCACCCCATGCGGCATCAACGATGTCACCATGACATGCCTGGAAAGCGAGGCCGGCAAAAAGATAGGGGTGCGAGAATTTGCACAACAGTGCCATGCCCACGTGGAAACCGCCTTGGAGCGGATCACCATCTAGCTCGCTGGCTCATTTATCAGGTTACAGCCCAGCCAGTTCTATTGCTCTCCGGTCGCCGGAATTGCCTCCGATGCATCCTCGCCGGCTTCTGAGCTTTTAGTGTGCTGCGCCTGCTCCAATTGCTTTTGAGCCTGCGTAGACTCCTTGATGATTTGACGCTCGAGCTCTGGGGACTGGTTCTTGCCCTGACTAATCGCCACACCAAGCCAGCGCAACTCTCGGCTGTTGTCTAAAGCCACCTTGATAAGCATTGTGAGCGGCACTGCCAGCAGCATTCCCACAGGCCCCCAGATGAAGCCCCAGAAAAGCACCGAAATAACCACAACGACGGTGGACAAACCAAAACGCCTACCCAACAGGGCTGGCTCGAGGAAGTTGCCCAGAAAACCATTGATCACGAGATAGCCCATGGCGATGACGATGGCGTGCTTGATGTCATGACTGAGCAGGGCAAGAATGACCGGAGGAATACCGGCGATGATCGATCCAATGGCAGGGATATAATTCAATGCAAAAGCGACAATGCCCCAGAGCAGTGGGAAATCGACCTCCGCGGCCCAGCATAACAACCCCGCAAGGACACCGGTGGCGATACTGATGAGTGTTTTAATGCCGAGATATTTTTGGATATCGCGGGTGGCAGAGAGCATGCGCTGAAGATTGGGGCCCTGGGCCTCAACAATGGATTCAAACCGGCGGCCAAACATCCGCGCCTCACTGAGCATGAACACGAGCAGGATCATTACGATGAATGAGCTCTTGAGTGTCTCGAGCACGCCACCAAGGAGTGATGTGATGTTCTCCTTAAAGAAATCACCAATCTGCTCGGCACTGAGGAATTTCTTAATTTCCTCCTGAGCACCCTCAAACTTCAACTGCTCAAGCTGGGCACCACCCGAGAGAGCTGCCTCATACAGGTTGCGGCCATACTGCTCCAGGCGATCTCCCTCAGCGAGGTCATTGATTAACAGAAAGCCTACCACCATGACGCCGGATACGAAGGCAAATACAACCAACACCGATATCAACACGGAGAAAAATCGAGGCACTTTGTGCTCTCTCAGCCAGTTGGTGATGGGAAAACTTACCGCAGCCAAAAAGAATGCCAGGGCCACCGGGATGAAAAAATCACGTGCAAAATACATACCCGTCAACACCAGCACCGCCGAGGCGAGCAAGAGCATGACTTTGTAGGATTCTGCAGGTTTGGGTGTCACTATGAAATTCGATTTGCTGTAAAAATAAACGGCAAGCCTTTATAATTGCAAAGCCAGTATTTATCAACGTAATCATTCGGTTTTGTGAAAATAATTTACCCGGGCAAATAAAGGTAACTGTTGGGATCGGCTCAGAGTTCTTGCCTTTGGCAAAAAAAACACTCATAGTGTTCAGTTATGAAATCGCATGAAGTGCTCAAAGCTGCGTTTGACAACACGGGCCCAAAAACCATTGCCTCGGAGCTCGGCG
>JBNACB010000024.1:0-29430 GCA_049632765.1 Akkermansiaceae bacterium
TCGAGAGCATCTTCATGGCAGCATGCCAAGGCGCTAAGAGGCCGCAGTGCGGCCATTTACAACTTTTGCCGAAGGCACCCCGACACGGTCGGTGGCAACCTTCACTCTTCTTTATATGCCGAGCTCGCGGTCAACTCCCCACTTTGGACATTGATAAACCAACCGGTAACTCCGGCAGGCAGCTCGGCCTCGACCACATAGGCGTCCCCCGTCTTGAGCCCTCTGGCCTTTTGCTCGATCCACTTACGCTTGCCGGTGAAGCCCTTCTCCGTGCTGTAGACGAGCACTGGTTCAGAGAGTTCCTCACTGGACTCGAAGCTGGCTATTACCTTGTTGCCACTTCTCTCAAGAGAGCTTTGCCGGCACCAGGGCTTGCCCTGCCGGGTGATGCTATCAGCAAAGGCATAGCTATCCGGCTTGTTCCATGGCGGGCCATGGCCGTGGCCCATTTTCGGTATTAAAGACACCATATAGGGGCCGGATACCTTGCGGTAGCAGTTGGCAAATTTGTCCATGGGGAAATGCTTGTCCTCAGGCCAGGAGAACCAGAGCGTGGGCATCTCCACGTTTTCCAGACGCAGCATGGGGTCATAGACGTGCTTGTAAGCGCCGTTATTGCCGAGCGACTTGCCATATTGGTTTTGTGCCTCGGCTAGATCCCCGCAACCATAGGTCGGGATGGCAAAGGCAAAGCGCCCATCCAGGCCAATAACCGTACTGGTGATCACCCCGCCCCAGGAAATGCCCATGATGCCCACCTTGTCTGCATCCACTCCCGGCAAGGACCTGATCAGGTTGTGCGCCAGAATGGTGTCCGCCACCGCGTGATACATCCACTGGTCTTTGATCGCCTCATCCGTGTCCCCGTAGATGCCCACCCGGGAAGGGCCGCCCCACGGGTGCTTCTTCCAGTGGCCTCCCTCACTGCCCGGCTTCTGGTCCGTCTGCCCCTCCACCGCAATACTGATCGCCGCATAGCCGCGCTCGTTCCAGCGCTGCACCCACTCCTTGAAGGCCGTACCACCACCACCATGGACCAGCACCATCGCCGGCACCTTGGCGCCAGCCTCGGCAGCTTGTTGGGGCATGCCCAGCCAGGCAAAGACCTTGGTCGGCTTGCCCTTGTATTCAAGCGCGTTGAAGTAGATTGCCCTCATCGCCTCAGAGGATTCATAGCCCTCCGCCTCCTGCATTGCGGGAACTTCAGACAAATCGCCGAGAGCCTCGAAGGTCTCACGATCCGAGGCAAAGTCTGCGTTGCATAAAGTGGTGGTGATCATCGATAGGAGGACGAAGCCCCCACCAGAGGGAGCCTTCGACAACAGGGCGAATTTCATGCCGGGAGATAAAAAAGAAAAGCCAATCCCCGAGGCAAGCGCGTTTTACAAAATCATCTCATTTTTACCATGGCGGAATGCAAAACATCACCTAGTCTTGAAAACATGGAAATGCTCTCCCTGCTCGGTGTTGCCCTCGGTTTTGCCACTCTCTCAGGTATCAATCTCTACCTGACCACCTGCCTGGCAGGACTTGCTGTGCGCTTCAACTGGCTCGATCTCGCCGGTAAGTATGAGAGCCTGCAGGTGCTCGACAACCCCTGGATCATCGGAATTTCCGGATTACTTTTCCTGCTGGAGTTCTTCGCGGATAAGATTCCATGGGTGGATACCAGCTGGGACGCGATCCACACCTTTATCCGGCCAGTTGGAGGCTGCTTGCTCGCTTTGGCTGCCCTCGGAGACATAGACCCTGTTCTCACCGTGATCGCTGCACTCCTGAGTGGAGGCACCAGCCTGCTGACCCATGCCGCCAAGACCGGTAGCCGCATGCTCATCAACATGTCCCCGGAGCCAGTATCCAACTCGGTGGCCAGCCTCAGTGAGGACGGCCTCGTGCTGGGTGGCTTGGGCTTGATGGCTTTTGCGCCCACCATTGCCTTTTTTGTTTTTCTCGTCGCTGTGATCGCAGCTATCTGGCTATCGCGCAAGACCTTCGGCTTGCTGCGCAAGAGCTTCGCTGCCATGCGGGAGCGTTCACACCAGAGCCCAGTTAACTGAGCCCTTGGTTCAGCCATATCAATGCTTTCCAATGGCTCTTTGGTAGGCTAAAGACATGCCTACGAAGCCTCGCACCCGCGTCGGGGGCCACGGGCCGACTCAGGATTCAGGGCATGTTTCTGCTGAAAAAAATATTTCAATTGCGTGACAAGACGCACCAGGACGAGGAGAAGCCATTTCTCGATCATCTCGAGGACCTGCGCATTGTGATCACCCGCATTGTACTCACCCTGCTCATCGCCATGGGGTTTTGCTTTGTGTTCCGCAATGAGCTCATGGAAATTATCCGCAGACCCGTTGAACAGGTCTGGCAGGTGAGTCAGAAGGAAAAAATGCCCGATGGGCTCGAGCTCGATACCTGGGAGTCAGCCAAGATTGCGGAGCGAGACACCATGAACTTTAGCTCCGGCCAACGGGATTATTATTTCAAGCACATCGACCCGGACGGCAAACTCAACCTGCCATTCCACACAGATATCGTGCGCTACTACCGTGCAGCCATCGAGATGGAAAACCACAACGGCTCTGGCGCTGAGTTCATAAAAGACTTCCCCGGTATTTCTGATGAGATGCGCGAGCAACTTGCAACACTCATCACAGAGGAAAAACGCCCCGATGCAGCAGTCGACTCCCGCGGCAAACTGGTCCTGATGCAGGCGCTCAACCCCACAGAGGGCTTCATGCTCTCGATCAAGCTCTCACTCTTTGCCGGCATTGTGCTCGCCTTCCCCCTGCTGCTGCTCTTCACCCTCCAGTTCATCCTGCCGGGGCTCAAAAAGAATGAGAAGCGCGCGCTATGGCCCGCGATGGCAATCGGCTTTGGGCTCTTCCTCGCAGGTGTGCTGTTTTCCTACTTTTTTGTCCTGCCCAAGGTCCTGGACTTTTTCTACAACTACAGCCAACAAATGGGGGTCACCAATGAGTGGCGCATTGGTTACTATATTTCCTTCGCCACCCAGTTCACATTGATTTTCGGTCTGGCTTTTGAATTGCCCGTGGTGGTCATGACCATGGTCAAGCTGGGTGTTCTCAACTACGAGATTATGCGCAACACCCGTTCGTATGCCATTCTCGCCATCGTTGTCATAGCAGCTCTCATCACCCCCACCCCGGATGTTGCCACACTGGCCTTCCTGGCAGTGCCGATGATCCTACTCTATGAGGCATGCATCTGGCTCTCCTACTTCTACAAGCGCAAGCAGCGCGAGGAGGAGATGCGTGAGCGAGAAGAGCTCAAGGCCCAGATCCTTGCCGCACCACCTGCTTTTGCTGCCAGCCGCGGTGAGGAGGAAGACTGGTATGAGGACGATCATCACGACCATCATCACGATTACGATGAGGATCATCACGACCCCTACCATCATCACGATGAGCACTACGATGCTGATCACCATGACCTCGATCTGGATGAGGCTCCTCACGGTGACAGCGAGGGCGATGAGGAGGACAACGGTACCTACGATTTTCCTGAGGATGAACTCGCTCTGGAATTCCCAGAACCCACTTCAGATGAAAATCCTCAAGCAGATGAAGATTCAGACGCCGAGGACACCGGTAAAGATTCCAAACACTGACCCACAATCCTTCATTTCCCGATTTCAACTTTAAATTTCCCTTATGCACTCAATGACAGGATTCGGCCGTGCTGAGCACGCCACTAAGAACACCGTTGCCCGGGTCGAGGCATCATCAGTGAACCGCAAGCAGGGGGAAGTCGTCATACAGCTCCCCCGGGCCCATGCCGAGCTTGAAGCCAGTCTGCGCAAGGATGTGATGGAGAGGCTTTCACGTGGCAGGGTACACGTCAGCATCCAAATTGAAAAACCAGATGGGGTCACAGGAGCCATGCGTATCAATACATCTCTTGCACGCGCTCTGGAGACAGCTTTCGGTCAGCTTTCCGAGGCCATTGACCGCGAGGTGAAGCCCAGCTCCGCGGACTTTCTACGTGTTTCAGACATTCTCCAATTTGATGATGAAACAGTAAATACAGACCATGCACTAGAAGCTATCAAACCGGCTCTCGAGACGGCGCTCGACCAAATGATCGCCATGCGGGCTCAGGAGGGCAAACATCTCCAAGACGATATTGAGGCACGCATCGCCACTCTCGAGGCGGCGGCTGGCGAAATAGCCACTCACGCACCCTCCGTGTTACTCAGACACCGTGAAAACCTGCACCGCAGGCTCACAGAGTCTGGGCTCGAGATAAATCTGGAGGACGAGCGCATCATCAAGGAGATCGCCTTGTTCGCCGACCGCTGTGACATCACTGAGGAAATTACGAGACTTGGGTCCCACTTTGAAAAATTCAGATCATTACTTGCCGCTGATGAGCCCGTAGGTCGCCCACTGGACTTCCTCTGCCAGGAGCTCAATCGTGAATTCAACACCATCGGCTCAAAAGCCAATGATGCCACCCTCGCGCAACTCATCGTTCATGCTAAAACCGAGCTGGAGAAAATCCGCGAACAAGTTCAGAATATCGAGTAATGCCCATTGCTGATTCCCCACTCCAAATCCCTTATTCATCAACCATTGTCTTTGCTCGATCCATCTACCATTTCCCTGAAAATCTGTGGGGTAACTCTTCCCGGGGACGCGCAGCAACTCGTTGAACTCGGCGTGGATGCACTGGGGATCAATTTCTGGCCCCACTCTAAGCGCCACCTCAGCACGGAGAAGGCGGAGCCGATCCTCAGGGTCTGCGAGGGAAAAATTACCCGCGTGGGAGTCTTCGTCAATGCGGAGCCCGCTCTCCCACGCCGCTTGTTTGAGCAGGGCCTGATCGACATTGCCCAGTTCCACGGTGACGAAACCCCGCAATATTGTGCTCCCTTCGCCAATGACAGCCTGCCCTTCATCAAAGCCATAGGCGTCAAAAACATGGAATCCCTGAAAAACCTGAGTGATTACCGGGCCAGCGCCGTCCTGCTCGACACCCCCGCCCCGGGCATCTACGGAGGCACCGGGGAGCGCTTTGACTGGTCAATTGCGCGGGATTTTGCATCTGAGCATCCACAAATCCCCGTGCTCCTGGCAGGTGGAATCACTCCAGAAAATGCGGCGGAGGCAGCCAGCTTTGTCCACCCTGCCGCTCTTGATATCGCCTCAGGGGCTGAGCTTTCTCCGGGGGTAAAAGACTTAACCAAGGTCAAAGCACTCATGGCCGCGCTGGCTTCAACACAGTCTTGATTTTACCCCCTGCTTTCCTCGCTCTTTAAGTATGCACTGGCTCTACATATTCCTCGGCGGCGGCCTCGGCGCGGTTTCGCGCTTCGGCCTCTCCTCCTCTGTGCAAATGCTTGCTGAACATACACGGCTGCACCGCCTGCCTCTGGGCATTTTTGCGTGCAATCTCCTAGGAAGCTTCCTGATCGGCTGTCTCTTTGGCTATGTGGCCTCCCGCTCGGAAAGTGCACCGGCGTGGCTACACCCTCTGGCAGTGACTGGATTTTTGGGTGCGTTCACCACTTTCTCAACCTTTGCCCTGGATACCCAGAAACTTTTTTCCTCCTCACCACCACTCGCCATCGTTAATATTCTGGCATCTGTGCTCGGCTGCCTGATCGCTGTTTGGCTCGGCTTCAAGATCACCCAATAATCTGCCCCATTATCAACCAGCACATTTATCCAAGCTATGAGAAACCTCAAGGACGGCATCCGCTCACTGGTCAAAATCGATTTCTATGGCAATGTGCACAAGTATTTCCGCGGCACGGACAAAGAGGAGCGGTTCGCCAACGAGATTCGCATTCTCAAGGCTCTTGAGGAACGCGGCTGTGATTACGTGCCTCGCTACGTGGACTCGGATGAAAGCAAGCTCCACCTTGTCACCACCAACTGCGGCTCACCCGCACCAGACATCTCACAAAAGAAGACAGATAAGATTTTCGCTGAACTTGAGCAAAAATATGGTGTTCGACATGATGACCCTTTCTCAAGGAACATCACCTATGACCCCAACGAAGGACGTTTCTGCGTGATCGATTTTGAGCTAGCTACCCTGCTCGATGATCCTCAAAATAAGACAGATCAAGCCTAAGCAGCAACCACACTTCAACCGTGCCCGAGCAACCGAATCCATTCCTACCTGGAGCACCACCCCTGGATGGCGAGATTGTTCCCAAGGCCATTACATGGTCAGCAGGCTCTGTGTCGGGCACCAAAAAACCCATCAATGACGATGCCTGGCTGGCATTTGCATCAGATATTAATGGCCCATCCCTGCTTGGAAATGAGGGCCGGCACTCGCTCGAAGTCCACGATCTCGTGTTTGCGGTTTCTGATGGCATGGGCGGCGGCAACGCAGGCGACGTAGCCTCACGGTTGTTGCTCGAGCAACTCAGTGAAATGATACCCCGCACTTTCAAGACAGCCGCTTCAGGGCTTCATCCTGATTATTTGCACCATATCCAGCAAGCAGTGCAAGCAGTACACCTCGAAATCAATGCTGAGGCCGCCACGGAAGAATCCAAGCAAGGCATGGCCGCCACTCTGGCACTCGCCTGGTTTACTCCCGAAAACCTCTACCTTTGTAATGTCGGTGACAGCCGCATCTATGTGCACCGTGCGTCCGATACCGAGGCCGAAACCACCCAACTCACAGAGGATCACACCTTTGTGTGGAAAAAGCTCCACCGAGGTGAGCTCAGTGAGCGGGAATTCAGAGCCCATCCACGCCGCTCGGCGCTATATGAGGTCGTTGGGGGCGGTCATCGCAAGGTCAATCCCTACATTGCGAGTTTCCCATACCACTCAGGTGATCGTTTTCTACTCTGCACAGATGGACTTATTGACGGCCTTTGGGATAAGCACATCCATGCCACGTTTTTGAAAAAACCGGACTCGACAAGCACACTCGCAGAGTCTCTGATGTCTCGCGCCATCGAAAATGACGGCAAAGACGATACAACACTGATAGCGCTTGAAGTTCACGACCTGCAGGAAAACAACTAGCATTGGCTGCATTCCCCAAAGTTGGCACAACATCTGCTAAACACGTTTCATCTGGGCTCCACCACGGCCTAAACAATGTGGTATTCAGACAAATCCATCACAACAACTAAGATAATATGGCTAAATACAGACTCGATTACATCTGGCTGGACGGTTATTCACCCGTCCAAAACCTACGCACCAAGTGTATGCTCAGGGACTTTGATGAGTTCCCAACTCTCGATCAGCTTCCTGATTGGGGTTTTGACGGCTCATCAACTCAACAAGCCGAAGGCGGAGACTCCGACTGCGTGCTTAAACCTGTAGCTCTCTACCCTGACGGTACTCGCGAGAACGGCATCCTTGTCATGTGTGAGGTTCTCCTGCCAGACGGCAGCCCACACCCCAGCAACGGACGCGCTTCCATCCCTGACGATCCAGACACTTGGTTTGGTTTCGAACAGGAGTATTTCCTCATGCAAGAGGGCGTGCCACTTGGTTTCCCCAAGGGCGGTTACCCCAACCCTCAGGGTGAATACTACTGCGGTGTCGGATTCAAAAACGTGGGCGGCATGGCTCGCGAGATCACAGACACTCACCTCGACCTCTGCCTCTACGCGGGCATCAACCACGAGGGCATCAACGCCGAGGTTGCCAAAGGCCAGTGGGAATTCCAGGTTTTCGCCAAGGGATCAAAGAAAGCTGCCGATGATATCTGGGTAGCTCGTTTCCTCCTTTTGCGTCTCTGTGAAGAGTTCGAAGTTGACGTTGAGTGGCACTGTAAGCCCATCACCGGTGACTGGAACGGTTCCGGCATGCATGCCAACTTCTCCACCAAGCACATGCGTGAAGTGGGCGGCAAGGATTACTTCCTCAAGCTCATGGACAAGTTTGAAGAGTTCTGCGAAGAGCACATCGCTGTCTACGGTCCTGACAACGACAAGCGCCTTACCGGCCTCCACGAGACACAATCCATTGACAAATTCTCATGGGGTGTCGCTGACCGTGGTGCATCCATCCGTGTGCCCCACAGCTTTGTCAAGGATGACGCTTACAAGGGTTATCTTGAAGATCGTCGCCCCAACTCACAGGGTGACCCCTACAAGATTGCTGGACGTATCATCCAGACCATCAATTCCGTGGAGAGCTAGTCGAAGGCTAGTAACAATTCCATTTCAAAGGGCATCCCGAGCGGGTGCCCTTTTTTTATTGGACCCGTGGCAGGGGCACAATGGACACCAGCTATGTGGTAAGATTGGGAGGCAACACCTGAAGCAGAGGATAAAGATGAGCAAGAGGCACAACAAAGGCCTTTCCCAGAGAGGATTGCACTTACAAACCCGCCTACCAATCTACGTTCAAACCACGCGTATCCACATGGACAAAGGCGGGGTAGCGACCTATGCCTCCACGGTATGCCCCCCTGCTGCGCAGCTCCCTGGCCGCAGCAGCAACATGGTAAGTAGAGACACCGTGCACCTTGATATCACAGGCCATGTTCTGCATGTGATAGGATTTAGTCCTGCCTCCGACTGCACGATTGTAACTGGGGCTGCGATAAGCGGAGGCGATCTCCTTGAGCGGTGAGCCCAAGCGACTGACAATACTGTCAATGAGCTTCAATGTTGGTCCTAATTTGACCCAGTAGCTCTTTGGCGGGAGACTGTTCGCCACACCGCCACACGATTTAAAATGAGGCGCTAAAACCATTCGTGGTGTAATGTTGCGCAAATTAAGGCTCTGCACAAAACGCGCGTAACGGGTAACGTCTGAGCCCCTCGCCTGAACCCAGGCATGAGGGATACCAGGAACGGGCTTATCTCCGATGAGACCAAAAAATACACCCTCAGTCTTGGGTGAGCCAATGATCATGCTTCCCCCGGCCAAACCTGCAGCACCGATAAATTTGCGGCGGCTGATGTGCTCTTTTTTGAGACATGACGGTACGCCCCCACCGATGAGAAATCGGTCTGATGGATGGTCTGCTGAAGCTGAGGGAGAGCGCTTAGCCATGGACGGCAAGAAACTGCCCTAAAACACCGGTTTTGGCGAGCCCATTTTCTTAGCAAAATTAACCTAACAGTTTCTATGCGTTGCAGCCATTACAGTGCAATGGATACAGAGGATCCTCCGCACACAAAAAAATGTCATACAGAAGCATTAAAAACCAGAGTCACGCTTTAACACTCAATGAGCGTCCTTTTCGGCCACATGTTGTCTGAATGCGGAAAGCTCACTCTTCACTACCGGCAGCAATAAATACAAACCAACCATATTGGGAATAACCATTGCAAAGATCATTGCATCAGAGATCCTGATGACATTACCCAGTGATGCAACTGCACCTACGACGACGAAACAGCAGAAAAACAACTTATAGAGCAGTATCGCTGTTTTGTGAGGGCCTCCACAAAGATAAATGATAGCCTGCTCACCGTAATAAGACCACGAAATCATGGTGGAAAAAGCAAACAGCAGAACGGCTATTGCCAGGAGTTTTGGAAACCAGACGAACTTTTCGCCGAAGGCCATGGATGTCTTGGCGATACCCTCCACTTTATCGATATCGTCGACCTTCACCCAGAGATCCGGATCTACCCCCTCTTGCCAGACTTTACGGTAAATTTGACCTGACTCCTTATCCTCAGATCTACCAAGAAGCCGCAGCTCTTCACCTTTGCCCACCTGCTGAACTACCGTGGCTCCAGCCAGCGGCATGCTGTAGAGCTCGGCGGAATCTGATTTTACGACGCCATCCACCTTCCACGCCCCCGTGACAATGAGCACAATGGCCGTCATGGTGCACACAACCACCGTGTCGGTGAATGGCTCAAGCAGCGCCACAATACCCTCACTTGCCGGCTTGTCCGTCTTAACCGCGGAGTGAGCGATCGGAGCTGAGCCAATGCCTGCCTCGTTGGAGAATGCAGCGCGCTTGATCCCCTGAATAAGCACACCAATAAAACCGCCACCGACGGCCATGGGCGAGAAGGCCCCCTGAACAATCTGCATACATGCATCTCCCACCATGTCCAGGTGAGTTACAATAATGGCAAAAGCAGCAATCAGATACATACCGCACATGAACGGCACCAAAAAAGAGGTAACACGGGCAATAGCCACAATACCCCCAATAATGACCAAGCCCACCAAAACAGCCAGAATGATACCAAAAACCAACTTGCTATCGGAGAAAACTCCAAACGCATTGCTGACCTGAGTGGCTGCCTGGTTCACCTGGAACATATTTCCAGCGCCGATCGCGCCACCAACGCACATGATTGCAAAGAATATCGCCAACACTTTCCCCAGTCCCCCGAGGCCTTTTTCCTTAAGCCCCTCACTGAGGTAGTACATCGCACCACCGTGCACTCTACCCTTGTCGTCAATACGCCGGTATTTCACACCCAGGGTGCACTCACAAAACTTGGTGGTCATCCCGCAAAGCCCCATGAGAATCATCCAAAAAGTTGCCCCCGGACCACCCAGCCCGACGGCTACCGCAACACCCGCAATATTTCCCAGTCCCACAGTCGCAGACAAAGCTGCCGTCAAGGCCTGGAAATGAGTAATCTGCCCAGGGGCATCAGGACTTGTGTATTTGCCTTTCGCGGTTCTGAAGGCCAGCCCAATGGATCTCAGGTTCAGAAATTTGAAATAAATAGTCAGGAAAATTGCCGTACCAGCAAGAATCACCAGAACAATGGGGAGCCCTTGCCCAGCGACACTTACCGAGTAGAAGATGATGCCCTCAAGCACATCCGCAATCGGCTCCAAAGCCGCGTTGATGTTGACACCAGCCTGGGAATTATCTGCCCCCCATGCATGACTGGTTAAAAAGGGCAGTAACAGACAAAGTCGAAAGAGAGCGGACAAGCGTGAAAGGTTCATAGCAATGAGTATCAAAAACTATGCGACACTGTCAGCTTGTCAGATGAGGGCAAGAACAAAGAGGCCTACTCGAGCATCCTTGTAACAATTTCCCGCAACTCAGGCGCAGGAATCGCGTAAGTGGCGACTCTACTTGCGCGGGCTATGTTCATACCAATGCAGAGCCCTTCAAGGTTCAGCAAGGGACCTCCCACGGACACCTTACTCAATGGTGTGTCATGTTGAATGACCCTGGGAAATTCAGAACGCCTGGCTGAGAGCTGATCCACTCCTCCGCTCATCTGCTCATTTCGAGTCATCCTCTGTTCCCTCTGAGAGAGCTCAACATCCATAGAGAGGGTTTTCTCCCCTCTTTGAACTTCGATCGTCACCATATCTCCAGGTTTCTTGTTCTTGAGCACCTTGATAAGATCCTTTTTATCTGAGAGCAAAACCCCATCGGCAGAGAGCAGAAGATCTCCTACCTGAACACCCGCTGTCTCAGCACCCTTTCCCTCACTCAGGCTCTCAATCTTCCAAAGCATCTGATCATCCTCATTGGCCCCGAATCCTATACCCAACACTACGTGACTTTTATCAGAAGATATTGCCCGCGTCTTGGCACTTATAATGCCGACGCGAACCCGCCTCTGGTAGCGCGAGGTTGAGCCGTTTGAAACCACCCAGTGACCCAGTTGAATATCTTCTTCACGACCCATTGAAACCGGAATGACAGGCTCTCTGGGAGACACTTTGAGCAATGCCACGTCCCAATCAGGATCAATCCCCAGTCGCTCCACATCTGTGTAGAGCTCAGCACCTATACGTAGACTCAACTGCGAGGCATGTTCAATCTCGCTTGCTTTGGTCAGAATGTGACCATCACCACTCACAATCACACCGTAGAGGGATTTAATCCTCGAGCTTTCATCCGTGTATATGACTGCGCTACTCTGTTGCAGAATTTCACGCTGCGGCTCAAAGGCGGGCCTCACATCCCTGCCATTGATGCGCAAGTCACCAGGCAAACCCCTTTGCGCCGAAGATAGCGGAGCAAAGGCCACCAAGCCCGTAATGAACAGGCTGGAAACTACGGGCAATTTCACTTTCACAATCAAAGCTATGTTCATGCGGATATTGGCAAGGACAGGATCAACCTGCTCACTTCTCACCTAATTTAACTTTCAAACTCTTCTGGGCACCATCTCTGAGAATGACAATCTCCACCTCGTCTCCAATTACCAACTCCGCGAGAATGGACTTCAAGTGCTCCTTGTCTGTGATCTCCTGACCCTCAAGCTCCAGGACAATATCCCCGGCTTGAATACCCGCTTTGGCCGCGGGCCCGTCCTCTAACACATCCACAACAATCAGGCCCTCATCCGTTTCTTCAGAGGCAAAACCGAGAAAGCCTGACCCCTTGACCGGTTTTTTTGCAAAGGCACCATCGCCGATGAATTCTCCTGACTCCAAATCTTCCCAGTGGTCGAGATACTGGCTGATCGGCACGTGCATGTTCTGCTCCACACTGTGGGAGACTCTACTGTGAATTCCGATCAATTTGCCACTCATATCGAAGAGAGGACCACCCGAGTCGCCCCCAATGACCTTGCAATCGCTATGTAAAGTCGTCCTGCTGTCGATCACAATTCTACCAAGCCTGAGAACCGGACCCCTCTCCTTGTCGAATCCACCCGAGTGCCCCAGGGCAAAGACCCAGTGTCCCTCACGATAATCGTTGTCCCGGTTTATCTCCACGTGGGGATAATTCCCCTCCTCGGTGATGCGCAGCATTGCCGCATCCGTTTCAGATTGCAAACCCATGGAGACAGCCTTGTGCTCGCTCCCATCATTAAGAATTACGGTCAGCTCCTTATCAACGCCACCCGTTACATGAGCTGCCGAAAGAATCAATCCGTCAGGAGAGACAATCACCCCGCTACCAAATCCTTCATCCAAACGTATACTAACAGTCGCCTCTCGGGCAGGCCCAATATGCTCGACAAGCGCACTCTGGATTTCCAGCAAGTCCGCCTTTGTTTTGGGCACCTCTTTTTCATTGAGTGTTAGAGACGCCGCAATGAGCTCGCCACCGTGAAGCACCCACACAGCCGCAGCCATAATACAGCAGGCAGAGCGGCCAGGTGGGGACCAAGCAAAAGAGAGGCAAAATGACATGTTAATGGATCCTAGTGCCAAAACAGAGCCAATTCAAGGTGGTTTTAAACCCATAAATCAGGGCAAAAAAGAACAGTCCGACCAGCTAAACCACCAGGAAACCCCCTAACCTGTATGATCCAATACTAATCGGACTGTCTGCTCCTTTTGAGGGAACGAAAGGACAATTATCAGCTGACCCGCCTGCGTAAAGGAATTTATCGTAGAAACATGCAATTAAATTGGATTTTCAATTTTTGTCACAATCGAACGAATTAAATGAAGTATTCTAGACCTTGGTCAGATAATCCAGCATGGCGTTTCGCTGACTGGATGGCGAGCCAAGCTTGGAATGAAATGCAATCACAGCACCAACGCCTGCACCGCGCTCCGCACCCAACCTTTTCGGCGTGTTCACCTTGGGGAATAGATAGGTATTGGAGCAGCCTTTTCTGAACCGCACATATGCCAGCCCTGCAACTAAAGCCAAAGCGCTCATTGAAATAATGATAAGCCAGTTACTCATTTATCTCTCTCCTCTTCACGATGCGTCTCAGATTCAACTTGGACTGAATCACCTATGCAACTCCCTGAGCGATCTGACCGAGCACCTCCAAGTGAATGAGAAGACACCTCACCACGCTTGTATTCTCGGTCATAGAGCTCCGGGTGTCGCCGGGCATGCTTGGATTTCTTTTTCAAGATACGTGTGAGCTGCTTGAGCACGACACACGCAGCCTGCAAATGATTTCCCTGTAATAAGTCGGGGTGGGCTTTAGCCAGTATCTGAAAGGTTTCGTCCTCATCAAGATAGGGGTCGAGTATGTATCCATAGGTAATGGAAACCATTTTTTTACTAAGGTCGACCACTAGCAAAACACCTCCCTCATTGGCACGGCTTGGATCCACATCTTCGAAAACAGCATGGTTGAGCAACCACATACCAAACTGCCTGACACTTGCAGCATCTTCCAAGGCCCCATAGTAAACACTGAAAAACAACTGTGGAAAGCTGGACTCAAAGCGATCCATCAGACTCTCGAGCTTTTGCCTTTCCTTGAGGCGCAGGGCACCAGCCATATCACCGAGACGCTTCAATCTGACAGCACCGCCTCCATAGACATCATCGAGGTCAGGCAGGGCAAATCCACAGTGCGGACATTGTGCCGCCCTGCGGTGAATATCCTGCACGCATCGAGGGCACTTCATCTCAACGAGGGTGGTCCGGGCATGCCTCGGTGACTACTCCCACTCAATGCTGGCAGGCGGCTTGGTAGAAATGTCATAGAGGACACGATTGATGCCATCAACCTCATTGAGAATCCGGTTACTCGTCTCCCTCAAAAGTGCTGATGGCAGCTCGACCCAATCTGCGGTCATCGCATCTTCACTGATAACTGCACGCAGGCTAATAGCCCATTCATAGCTTCGCTCATCACCTTTCACGCCCACGGTCTTTACGGGAATCAGACCTGCATACGCCTGCCAAACTTTATCATACCACCCATGGTCCTTGAGCCGGCTAATGAAGATGGCATCGCATTCACGGATAATTCGCAGCTTCTTCTCGGTAATATCACCTGGGCACCTGACGGCAAGACCGGGCCCCGGAAAGGGATGACGGTGCAGGATGTCATGGGGAATTCCCAGTGATGTTCCCAGTTCACGGACCTCATCCTTGAAAAGCTCAGCGAGCGGTTCCAAGACTTTGCCCTGTTCCTGCAACTCGAGAATACGCGGCACACGATTGTGATGAGTTTTGATCTTGGAGGCCTTCGACTTGGCATTGGAAGCAGACTCAATCACATCAGGATAGAGAGTTCCCTGGGCAAGCATCTCCGCATCACCAACAGTATCCCAAAACACATCGATGAACAAATTGCCAATAATGCTGCGTTTTTTCTCAGGGTCTGAGACTTCAGCCAATTCCTTGAGGAAAATGTCTGCGCACTCAACTGTCTCGATCTCCACCCCCATGCGGTGAAAGTTATTGCGCACCTCATCACCTTCATCCAGGCGCATCAGGCCATGATCCACAAAAATGGCACGCACATTTACCCCTGCTTCGTTTAAGAGAACGGCCAGCACCGTGCTATCAACACCCCCGCTGACACCGCATACCACTTGTTTGTCACCCACCTTCTCACGGATCGCCTCGATCAGCTCCCGCTTGAAGTCTTCAATGCGAAACTCCTCCAACTTCCCGGCCTGTAACAAAAAGTTATGCAAGATGCGCAAACCTTCATGGCTGTGTGTCACCTCTGGGTGGAACTGAATCCCGTAGAAGCGATCCCCCCATTTCAGGGATACAGGTGTACCCTCCCTGTTGACGGCAAGGGTTTGACTGTTATCCGGCAGATCGCTGACCGTATCAGAGTGACTCATCCACACCTGGGACTCGTGTGATATGCCTTCATAGAGACCCTCACTCGCCAATGGTTTAAGCTCTGCAGGACCGTATTCACGCCGGTTACTGGATTTCACCGAGCCTCCGAATTTGATGTTAAGCAGCTGCATGCCATAGCAGACACCCAGAACAGGCACACCATAGCCATCCAAGATCTCAAAATCGATATCCGGAGCGTCTTCATCACTCGTGCTCTTGGGCCCGCCGGAGAGAATAATAGCACCCGGCTTACCTATGCAGGCGACCTCCTCTGGCTCATAAAGCTTCGCAAAAAATCCCAATTCACGAACCCGTCGGACGATGAGCTGAGTGTATTGAGAACCAAAATCTAAAACGGCTACGTGATTTTCTTCTAACATAAAAAGGGATTGGCGTTCAGCTTGACAACATCAATACAAGCCAAGAGTTCATCAGATATGGATACAGATTACGCGGAGGGTTGGTAATTGACTGGCTCCTCGGTGATGGTGATGTCATGCACGTGACTCTCCTTGAGGCCTCCTGATGTGATTTGGGTGAATTGGGCGCGCTCCCTGAGCTCATTGAGATTGGCGGCACCAACATATCCCATCCCCGATCTCAGTCCACCCATGAGCTGGAACACAACTTCGGAAAGCGGCCCCTTGTAAGGCACGCGCCCTTCCACACCTTCCGCGACAAGTTTACCCGAGCTGTTCTGCCCGTAGCGATCACCCGAACCCTTGCGCATCGCCCCGAGCGAGCCCATGCCACGGTAGGATTTGAATCTACGACCCTGATAATGGACCGTGGCACCCGGACTTTCACGCGTTCCGGCAAGAATGGATCCCAGCATGACGAGATCGGCACCTGCGGCCAACGCTTTAACAATGTCTCCGGAATAACGGATACCGCCATCGGCGATAACGGGAATCTTCTTGTCGCGGCAGTAGGATGCCACATTCTGAATGGCTGTAAATTGAGGCATCCCTACACCCGATATCACTCGTGTGGTGCAGATCGACCCTGGCCCCACCCCTACCTTGAGGGCTGACGCACCAGCTTCCACCAGGTCACGCGCACCCTCTGCGGTAACCACATTGCCTGCCACAACAGGCACATCGCCAAGCTTCCGCAACTCACCAATCACATCCATGACACGGCTGGTATGACCAGTGGCTGCATCAATGAATAACGCATCTGCACCTGCCTCAATCAAAGCCTGACCACGTTCAATGCAATCAGGCCCCACACCAACGGCGCCACCGCATCTGAGCTGACCATTTGGATCCTTGGCGGCATCGGTAAATGTGATTCTTTTCTCAATATCAGCGCCTGTAATCAAACCTGTCAGGATACCGTCTTTGTTGACCAAAGGCAATTTCTCGATCCTGTTTTCATAAAGTATTGCACGAGCTTCTCTCAACTCGGTGCTTTCGTGAGAGGTCACAAGACGATCAAGAGGTGTCATCACGTCTCCGATGATTGCCGCATCATCTGCCATGTGCCGCACATCACGCCCGGTAACCATACCCTCAAGCTTACCATCGGCATCAACAACGGGAAAACCCGAGAAGCCCTGTTCATCCATGATGACGCGCAACTGGCCGACCGTCTGATTTTTTGAGACGGTGTATGGCTTATGAATAACGGCACTCTCAGAACGTTTCACCTTGAGAACCATAGCTGCCTGATCCTCAATGCTGTTATTACGGTGAATGACCCCGATTCCACCCTCGCGTGCCAGAGCAATGGCCAGCTCAGACTCTGAGACGGTATCCATTGCAGCCGACACAACTGGGATGTTCAAGTCTATGCCTGAAGTCAGCGCCGTCTTTAATTCCGCTTCCCCTGGCAAAACCCCACTGTGTCGCGGGGTTAGCAATACATCATCAAAAGAGAGTCCAAGTGAGATCTGCGCCATGAGTGAATAAATAGATGGCGCCATGCAATGACAAGCGCAAATACATCACAGGCACAAAAAAATAGCCGCTGCGTTATGCGCCGATCCCCCACGTCGAGATTGAAGGCCTATTCACGCCCATAGCGGTCGCGGAATTGTTTGAGCAAATCCTCTACCCTGTCGTGGTCCTCCTGAGTAACCGTGTGCGGTTTGGTATCCTCGTCATTGGGAGAAGTGCTTGATACCTGGGAAACACCTGTATCACCGATATTCTCTGGAGCTGGCTCCAGCTCAGCAGCAGACTCCGACTCATCGGCATCGTCACCAGAGGCAGAATCTTCACTGTTCAAGTCAGCCTCGGGGAGAAATGGCGACTTGGTGCGAGCATACTCAGCAGGTTCGGAATTCTCGGCACCTTGCTCTGCGTCAGATGATTCATCACCCCCCTCTTCCTCTCCATCCTCATCAGCATCCTGATCTATATCTTTCAGGAAGGGAGATTTCACGGCGGATACATCTGTGGCATCCCCAACCTCGTCGTCTCCCTGACCTGAGACCATGCTGAATGGAGATGCTTCCTGATCACGATCCTGAGTTTCAGAATCCACTTCACTGGCATCAGCCGGGCTTTGCTCTGACAAATCCTTCTTGAGCTCAGAGGACTCATCCTCATCCATGGCGAATAGAGGCTTGAAGGGGGCACTCGCTGCCGACACCACTTTCGGTGCCTGCGGAAAAGCTTCTTTGGGCGCAAGATCATCGTCGTTGGTAACGGCATCATCTTCACCTGCGGCCTCAATCTCTTCAGAGGACTCAGACTCCATCCCCGATGCGCCCTCCATTTCAGGCAGGTCATCGGAAATCTTATCCACCTTGCTCTCGGCAGATTCGAGGCCAGTCTCAGCCTCATCAGGCTGAACACTATCCTCGGTAAGCTCCATAGCCGGAGCGCCAAGCTCAGCGTCAGCTGAACCCACCTTATTCGCAATGAGACCACTCCAGACAGAAGAGGCCGAGCGGACAATTCCTCGCGGATAGACAACACCGGATTCAAAATCCAGCTCATCGGCAATAAGATCAGCCTGCTCACCAGCACGGTCGCGCAGCAGCTCCATAGCCTGATCTTCTGTGATCGGCTTGAGATCCACCTCAATGTCAGTGAGGCGGTCCTTCAGTCCGCATGGAAGGCGCGGCAAAAAAGCCGTTTGCCAGACATCACCATTCACACTGATGATGAGGATGAGCTTTTTGCAAGATTGGTGAACAGCATTGAGGTAGGTAACGATTTCAAGGCCGCACTCGGGACTGCTGGACAATCCCTCGACTTCATCAAGAACCAGAACGGGCGTTGTGACCAAACCAAAGAGGTTGAGCAGGGTCACCAGCTTTTCATGCATCTCCGCCTCATGATACTGCCCGCCAAAAACGGTTTTGAAGAGCGAGCCATTTCGATTGCTCTGGTCGAGCGATGCGGAACTGTAGCGGAAGAGCAGCTCAACCCACCATGCCACGGGTAGATAGCGCGTTTGAATTTGCTCTGCGAGCTCTGTGGACAGGCGTGGCCCCAAAAGGGAAAAATTAGCCAGAGCCCATTGTGCGGTGGAAGCTTCCTGATGATGGAAATCAAATGTTTCGAAGGGTCGGTTTTGGATGGCATCCAGGGCGCTATCCCTATCCTGACTGGGCACCTCACCTGACAAAACAAGGGGTTCAAGACCCTTGGCGAAAAGCCGACGCGCCAGAATGTCCAGATATGTCAAGCCTCCTCCCTCTGGAATCATTCTCGAAAACCTTCGCAGCACGGCATCGAGCACAAGTTCATCGTTGAGGTAACGCCCCTTGGATGGCTCCAAAGCTATGAAATCATGACTCGATGCAACGCGTTGATTCAAGCGCATGAGTAGATGCGTCTTACCAAAACCAGCTCGTGGTGAACGCAACAGAACAATGCGGCCAAATTGTTCAGACCGTGTTGTCAGTGCCTGCACGAGCTGCTCAAGCTCTTCAGCGTGAATGCACGCGGTTGAAACCTGAGGCACATGGCCAAAAAGCTCGAAGGCGTTGTCGAAGGGGTTTGCAGGGGGATTGGATGATTGGTCAGCCATGATGGAAAAGTAATTGTTATACGGTGAATGCGAACTACCTACTCAAAGCAATACAACGACTCTGACACGCTTGATTGTAGGAGTCACCTGCAAAATCGACATTTTACTGCCTCGACAAAATAATTCCCTTATTTAGTTTCGCTATATTTGGCGGGGTTGTGTGTTCGCGGGGTCCTTCATGCTGAAGTGACTAAAAAAGCAAAAAGTGCTCATCCAATCAACAGTACTACCTCACCCTTAGCATTACCCAATTCACATTATGGATATACCCACCTCTCCCATTGCTGACGGGACCACACCAGACGAACAAGAGTCACCAGCATCTCCTGCCCAAAGCGCATTGCCAGCGAACGATGTTGCAGCCATTGATCAGTTAAAAGTCGTATATGAAGAATTCAAAGATGAACTTGGCAAAGTCATCATAGGTCAGGATGAGGTCATAGAGCGGCTCGCTATTTGCCTTTTCTCCCGCGGCCATGCATTACTCATGGGTGTTCCCGGTCTCGCCAAAACACTGCTAGTCTCATCGGTCGCTGAAACCATGGATCTGAGTTTCAATCGCATTCAGTTCACGCCCGACCTGATGCCTGCTGACATCACCGGCACAGATATCATCCAAGAAACCGGCGCAGGGCATCGTGAATTTCAATTCATCAAGGGCCCGGTATTTGCCAACCTCGTTCTAGCAGATGAAATCAACCGCGCACCTGCCAAAACCCAGTCTGCCATGCTCGAGGCAATGCAGGAGAACATGGTAACGGTTCTCGGCAAAACCTACCAACTCGATAAACCGTTTTTTGTGCTGGCGACACAGAACCCCATCGAGCAGGAGGGAACCTACCCTCTCCCCGAGGCCCAGCTGGACCGTTTCATGTTCCTGATAGAAGTCGACTACCCCAGCCACGACGAGGAGCTCCGCATCGCTCGTGAGACGACCGGAACATCAAAGCCCACACTTAAGCACATTCTCAGCGGTGAGCGGGTACAGCAATATCAAGATCTCGTGCGCCGCATTCCCGTGCCAGATCACATCTATGATTACGCCGTTGAAATCGTCCGCAAGACCCGCCCGGGTTCGGCGGCTGCCCCGGACTGGATCAACGAGTATGTCGGTTGGGGTGCAGGGCCACGTGCTGTCCAGTATCTCATCCTCGGCGCAAAAGCACGCGCAGCATTGAATGGCTCCTACATGGCTCGCCTCGAGGACATTGAGGCCGTTGCCAGCCCCGTTTTAAATCATCGCGTCCTGACTAACTTTGCAGCAGAGTCCCAAGGCATGACTTCAGCAAAAGTGGTCAGCCAACTGATCGAGGAAATGAGAGAAGTCTAGGAGTTATCGGCCTGCTTTTTGGGGCCCAATGACATCATTACTGAATCCATAGATGAAATACGACTTCCTTGATCCGGATGCACTCGTGCGTCTGGGCGCCATGCCTCTGGAGGCCCGGCAAGCCATGACCGGCAGCGTTGCCGGCCGGCACCGTTCACCTCATCGCGGTTCATCGGTCGAGTTTGCCGAATACAGGAAATATGTTCAGGGAGACGACACCAGGAGACTCGACTGGAAGGCTTACGCAAGGTCAGACCGCTATTACATCAAGGAGTTTGAAGCCGACACCAACTTGCGCGCCTATTTCGTTCTGGATGCCAGTGCCTCAATGGGATTTGGCTCCGGAGAAGAGCCACGGATCCAATTCGCCCGCAAGCTGGCAGCAAGCCTCTCCTACCTGATTATTGACCAGGGAGACGCGGCAGGGCTTTCCATCTGCCAGGAAAAAATCCACCTGGAAATCCCACCAACCCGCAGAGCAGCACAACTCAATAATATTTTTGAAGTATTGGCTAATACCGAGCCAACGGGTGAGACCGGCTTGATCGAAGCACTCCATGACATTGCGGAAAAAACAAGCCAGCGTGCACTCATCATCATCATGTCCGACCTCTTTTGCGACACGACTGCATTGACCGAAGCCCTGCAGCACCTGCGTTTTCGCAAACACGATATCGCCATTTTTCACCTGCTCGACAAACAAGAGATTGAATTTGATTTCGAGCGCCCACACCGCTTTGTCGACATCGAGGACCAGACCTCACTCGTTGCCGAACCAGCGCTCGTGGCGGATGATTACCGCCAGGCGATGCAACGCTTTCTCAAGGATGTAAAAACTGCCTCACATGACGTGCACGCGGATTACCACCTTATCACCACGGATCAGGATTATGAGAAAATCATCCATGACTTCCTGATTACGAGACTCCCCAAAAAAGGGAAAAAATAATTGAGCTCTCCCCTATGACCTTGGTCATGTCTGTAACCTTCTTACAACAATCATTCCTTTGGGGTCTACTGGCAATCAGCATCCCTATCATCATCCATCTCCTCAACCGGCGTCGTTTTCGCACTGTTCAATGGGCCGCCATGGATTTTCTGCTCCGCGCCGCCCGGGAATCGCGCGGCAAGAAAAAGCTCAAGTACCTGATCATCCTCACCTGCCGTACCCTTGCCATCGCGGCTCTGATCTTTGCCGTCGCTCGTCCGCTGGTTGGCGGTTTCCTCAGCTGGGGCGGTTCCAACATCGATACTGTGATCCTCATACTTGATCGCTCTGCCTCCATGGAACAACAGATCGAAAACGGCGATGAAAGCAAGCGCTTGCGCGCCATCAAAAGTGTGCAGGAATCCTTGCAGGCAGTGAACAACCCGAGACTCATCCTCATCGACAGTGCCAGCGCAGAGCCACAAGTAATCCCATCACCAGATGCTTTGGCTGAACTCAGCACCACTGCAGCCACAGACACAAAGGCCTCCATTCCTAACTTAATCTCACGTGCAATCGATCACATTACCGAAAGCTCTCTCGGGCAAACGGAAATCTGGCTAGCATCCGATCTGCAGGACTCTGACTGGGGCCCTGAGGAGGGGCGCTGGGATGCTGTGCGTACCGGGCTGATCGATTTACCGCAGGATACAGCTCTGCGCATCATCGCCATGACATCACCTGTCACCGACAACGCCTCGATCAAAGTTTTGTCTGCGCGCCGTATTGATAAGCAACTCGCGCTGGAAATCGAGATTACCAGAAGCGAAGGCAACAGCTCCAGCACCATTCCGGTCACTTACAGCATGAATGACAACAGAAGCTCTGAAGCGATCAAACTCGACGGGCAAACCTACCGGTATCAAAAAAACCTGGAGCTGGGAACCCGTGAAGGTGAGGGTTATGGATTTGTAGCGATCCCCTCCGATGCCAACCCCCGCGACAATGTCGCATTCTTTGCCTATGGGGAACGAAGGCCTGCGCAAACCTACCTCGTCTCAGAAGGCGGGGAATCCGGCAAATGGCTGTCACTTGCAGCTGCCCCAACGGGTCTCGACGACCACCAATGCCAACTAGTCTCTCCCCAGCAAATAGGAGAAATAGAGTGGCAAGAGGCAACACTTGTCATATGGCAGGCGCCACTTCCGGAGGGAGATACCGCCAAATTACTCAGTGACTATATTGAAGGCGGCGGAGCCTTGTTGGTGTTCCCTCCAAACGGGGAATCGAAGGCATCTTTCCTCGGCATACATTGGGGAGAGATATCCTCATCCCCTCAGAGCCAGTATTTCATTATCGATGACTGGAACCGGACGGACGGTCCTCTGCGCAATGGAATAGAGGGCACTGCGATTGCTGTCTCCAAGCTCAAAGCCATCAAACGCAGAGACATTAGCGGGGAGTTCACCACTTTGGCTTTCTGGAGTGATGACAAGCCCTTCCTTGGTCGTCGCGTCATCGGTGACGGCACTGCAGTTTTCATCACCTCCCTGCCCGATTACAGTTGGTCCAACCTCGGGGATGCAGATGTGTTGCTTCCGGTAACCCAACGACTCATCAACCTTGGAGGATCCCGCTTCAGTTCGGCTTACTCGGCTATTGCCGGCAGCCCAAGAGCGAGACCGGCAAACAAGGAAATACGCACTCGTGTGGATCGATACAGCGATTCATCAACAAGCAGTACCCTCTACGAAGCTGGCGTGTGGAAAATAGGCGACCGCCTCCTTGCCACGAATCGCCCACATACCGAAGATGACTGGACTGTCCTTGATGAGAGCAGGATTCAATCACTTCTCGAGGGTACACAGTTTAGCTTTTTTAGTGAGGGCAGCACATCCAAGCCACTGGTCAATGAAATATGGCGAGCTTTGATGATCGCAATGTTGCTCTTTCTCATCAGCGAAGCCTTTCTCTGTCTACAGCCGAAAAAAGACACCCCTCAAAACCTGAAAAGCTCCTCACTTTCCCGTTGAATTTCTCACTCCACAATCTGGTTTTTTCTCCAAGCATACTCGCGTTCTGCCTGGGAGTCTCGGCACTGCTCATCATGGCATGCCTGTGCTTTCTGTCCATCACGCGTTCTGCACGACGAGGAAGGACAGCAACACTGGAAGCCCTCCGTTTCTTATGCACCCTGATGGCCGTATTGATCCTCTGGGAACCCGAATGGCGCACCACAACCAACCCTACATCCAAGCCGGAAATAGTAATACTGCACGATGCATCGCGTTCCACCAAGACCGTGGACGCCATACTACCAAGCTTCCTGAGCACAGATCAGGAGGTCGTGAGTCGCGAGGAATGGATCACCAGAGCACTCGCAAGCGACTATTTCAAGGTCCTGAAAGAAGACCGGAACAACCGGGTTTTTGCGCTACCCTTCTCCACCCCACCGCAAGACACTGATGCCGTCACGCAATCACTTGCCGGCACGGACATATATTCAGCCATTGAAAGTGCCATGGAAGATCACGACAACCTGCGTGCCATTGTCATGCTTACAGACGGGGATTGGAATGTAGGGCCCCAACCAGTGGCAGCAGCCCAGATGATGAGGCGTCGGCAGATCCCCCTGTTTGGCATCCCTGTCGGCAGCGACAAACGGCTACCGGACCTGGACATATCCAATGTCACAGCTCCCACCTATGGCATCATCGGAGAAAACGTACAAATCCCGTTCACGATCACCTCCTCACTCGACCGGGACATTCGGACCTCTGTCCGCCTTCGTGATACAAAAACAGGTAAAGAGCACACCAAGAACATCACCATTCCCGCCGGAGATGATTACCATGACTCGATGTTATGGCGACTCGCCAATGAGGGCTCATCAACCTTGGAGATCTCCATCCCTGTGGCAAACGGCGAATTGGTCGCAAAGAACAACACCAGGGCTTTTACCATCTCAGGACGCGCTGAATCCATCAAGGTTCTGGTTATCGAAAGCCAGCCTCGATGGGAGTATCGATTTATTCGCAATGCGCTTTATCGTGATCCGGGCGTGCAAGTCGACTGCCTGTTGCTTCACCCTGAACTTGGCACCGGTGATGGCCCGGGCTACATACGGGAGTTTCCGGAAAAACTCGAGGATTTGCAGAAATACGATGTGGTCTTCATTGGGGACGTTGGCATCAGCGAAAACCCATCTCAGGGCATCACCCTGGAACAGGCTCGACTCATCCGCGGACTCATTGAACAACAAGCGAGCGGCATTGTTTTTCTACCGGGTCCGGCAGGCAATATTTTCTCACTTCTGGAGAGCCCACTGGGCGACCTCATTCCCGTCATTCTGGATAGTGCTCACAAATCAGGCCACAGCGAGCTAAGCGCCTCAAAAATCAACCTCACAAGTGATGGCAGCAGATCACTTCTAACCATGCTCGGGGACACTGAGGAGGACAACCCCAACATATGGAAAAGCCTGCCCGGTTTCAACTGGCACGCACCTATTATCAAGTCCAAGGGAGGCACTGACATTCTCGCCGTGCACGCCAACAAATCCAACCAGTTTGGCAGAATCCCCATGCTGGTAACCAAGCTGGCAGGCAATGGGAAAGTTCTTTTTCTGGGGCATGATTCCGCATGGAAATGGCGCCGGGGCGTGGAGGATCTTTATCACTACAGGTTTTGGGGCCAGGTTGCACGCTGGATGTCGTACCAGCGCAACATGGCTGCAGGCTCACGTATCCGCCTCTACTTTGCGCCTGAACGCCCCAAACCCGGCGACTCCCTCACCATCAACGCAAACGCTTTTGATCAATATGGAGCACCACTTGTCCAGGGTCAGGTGCATGTGGATATCACTTCACCAGACGGCAGCAGCAAACGAATCACCCTCAACGAGGACGATGATATCTGGGGAAGCTATTCCGGCAGACTAAAAATCACCCAGCCAGGAGAGTGGAAAATCCATGCTGCTGCTGGAGAGGATGAAGCCCACGCTACTGACACCACGATCATCGCCCAAGGAGACGAGATCGAAAAGACTGGCATGCCCTCCCGTGCTGATGTTATCGAGGAAATGACGAGAGTCTCCAAGGGCCAACTTATCCAAGGAGAACAGATCACAAAAATTGCAGATGAGATCAAAGCCCTGCCAGCTCCCAAACCACTTGAATCGCGCACACCGCTCTGGTCACATTGGCTCACGGCAACCTGCTTGATACTGCTCCTGGCGGCCTTCTGGACTGGCCGAAAACTCAACGGCACTTTTTAACTCAAGGGATATACATCTGTTACAAACGCTTGATGCTTTTTGCGTTTGCGCTCACTGGGAAATCCGGCTAATTTCCCTCATCTATGATTTTCCCAAGGCAATCCAGCTTGAGAAACTTTGTCCCCCTCTTACTGTTGCTCCCCATTCTCCTTGGCGCGTTCACGGCGCAGCTCAAGGCCCAACAAGATCCTGCCACACTTGACCCGGCAGACATCTTCTTCCAAGCATGGCTTGAAATCAAGCGCGCCGAAAAACTCGAAGATGAGGCAAAATTCAGCGAGGCATGGCAGAAATACAGGCAGGCTGCGAACTATTACGACGTCCTTAATGAGTTTCACAAAAGCTGGAAGCCCAACCTCGTGCAGAGCCGCATGAACAGCACGGCGGAAAGCATGAAAAAAATCGAGCCCAAGGCATCCGCGGAATTGGCCAGCAATAGAAAAAAAACGCAGGACCTCATCGAATCCCCCAACCCCAGCCTGCCAAGCCGTAATGGTGCTGGGACCGGCTACAAGATTACTCCGCCGACAAGCACATCACCCCCGGGGTACGATTCATCCGCTAACCTGAGCCGCCTCAAGAGACTGGAGGAAGAAAACAAGGAACTCAGGGCACAGCGAGAGGCACTACTGAGGGAAAACAAAAACTTCAAGGCACTTGAAGCCGATGCCTCCCTCAAGGATCAGGAACGCAAAAAACTCGAGGATACGATCAAGAAAAAGGACAAGGAAATTGCCATGATACGCGACGTGCTTGCACGTGCGCCCCTTCAGCAGGACATGAACAATCTCACTCAAAAGAACAAGACCCTGGAGCAAGAGATACAAATTACTGCGCGCGCGCTCAAATCCTCGGAAGACAAACTTAAGGAGGCGGAGTTAAATGCCGACAATTTCCGCCAAGAAGCAGAGCTTGCCAAAAATCGTCTCTCAAAAATTGAGAATGACATGAAGGCTCAAAAAAATGCTGACAACCAGGTTATCGTCAAATTACGCGAGGAACTCAAGGCTGTCACCGGCATGCTGGAACAAACACGTCGGGAGTTAGGTCATGCCAACAAGCGCATCAACCAAATGCAGCGCAGCCTGAACGAGTCTCAGGCCACTATCGAAGAACTCACGAGGCAGCGCGACAGCTTGCGCCTTGAGCGCGACACCCTCGCGAGCATCCTGAAAAAAAGTGACTCACAAGGGGTCCAGGACCTCATTGCAGAAAACATGCGTCTCGGCACTGAGCTCAAGGAGGCCAGCGCCCGGCTTGAATTCCTTGAAAAGAGCCACAACACCACCAAGGACGAGCTGGTAAAGGCCCGCAACGATCTCACCATCGCCAAGTCCAGGATCCTGGGTTACCAGAAGCAACAGGAATCACAGGACAATACGATCAAGTCCCTTGAAAATCAACTTCGGGTGGCAGAAACAACACTGGCAAATCAAGAGGCGAATCCCGACAGGAACACGAACGAGGAGGAGGTCAAGACACTGCGTGGCACCGTCCAACGACTACTGGCTGCACAGGAGCGCCGCCGTATGGGTGAGCAAATCCTCTGGGACACCTACCAAAAATCCAAAGTGAAGATTGATGGTCTGGGCAAGGCTATCGAGGATATTCGCAATATTAAAATCAAGCTCAGCGAAGATGAGGAAAAGTTTGTAGCATCGCATCGGCGCCCCGACCAAGAATTTACGAGCCCACAGCGTGTAAGCATGACCCATGCACTCAAATATGGCAGCAAGCTTGCCGAGGAAACGAAATATGTGGAGGGACTTATCATTAGACACTTCCAAAAAGGCCGCACCCAGGCCGCGCATTCCGTGCTGATTGACATCAATGAGAGGGTACCAGGCAACTACAGGATTCTCTGCAATCTCGGGGTTGTCGAAATGAAACTTGGCAATTACGAGGCCGCCATTGCGTGCCTTGACGAGGCTATCACCATGCGGGAGAACAGCAGTTATGCCCACTTCATGCTGGGCATCGCCAAATACAAAAATAGCGATTTGGATGCGGCCCTTACCTGCTTTGAGCGGTCACTTACCCTCAAGCCCGACAACGCAAGGGCGCATCTCTACCTCGGCAACCTTGCCGGAGCAGCCAAGCGCTTCGATAAAGCTGAAGAACATTTCCTCTCCACCATCGAACTGGACCCTACCCTTGCCGATGCATACTATAATCTCGCTGTTCTCTACGAGCAGCAAACCCGCAACAAGGACGCACTCAGTTACTACCAGAAAGCACTGGACAATGGTGCCCAGCCAGATCAGTCACTGGAGAAGAAATTACTCAACTAGCACCTGGTTGCCTTCCCTGCCAGCAGTTGCAGTTTCCACTCTCGCAGAAATGCTGTTCTTTTTCCTCTCGCACCCGGCAACACTTCGCAATACCCCGAATCATGCTTAGCCAGGAGGAACATGCCCGCTACGCCCGCCACTTCTCACTCCAGCAGGTGGGCGTGGAGGGCCAGGAAAAGCTCAAAAAGTCAGCTGTGCTTTGCATTGGGGCCGGAGGCCTGGGATCCCCTACCTGCCTTTATCTTGCGGCCGCAGGTGTCGGGCGCATCGGTATTGTCGATCCCGACATGGTGGAAATCTCCAACCTTCAACGTCAAATCCTGCACGGTCAGTCCAGCATCGGGAAGAGCAAGCTCGAGAGCGCCGCTTCAAGACTCGCAGAGATCAATCCACACGTCACTGTTGAGCAGCACGCCTGCCGCTTCAGTGCCCAGAACGCGGTGGAGATCGCCTCACAATACGATGTCATCATTGATGGCACTGACAACTTCCCCACGCGCTATCTTAGTAACGACGTTTCATTTTTTCTCAAGAAGCCCAACGTCTACGCCTCCATCTTCCGTTTCGAGGGTCAGCTCAGTGTGTTCGCCCCTCACCTCGAAGGCCCTTGCTACCGCTGCATGCTACCCGAGCCGCCCGCAGCCGGCAGTGTGCCAAGCTGTGCCGAGGCGGGAGTTCTCGGCGTTTTGCCTGGCATCATGGGAAGCCTCCAAGCCATGGAAGCTATCAAACTCCTTTTGGGCTGTGGCTCCCCACCACTTGGACGGCTGATTCACTACGATGCGCTAAACACCAGATTTCGCGAATTCAATCTTCGCAAAGACCCCCAATGTCCCCTTTGCGGCGAAAACCCCACGATTACAAGTCTCGAGGAATACGATCAAACCTGCAACAACACCAACCCAGACACAATGACAGAGAAAAGCGATGAAATTAACGTCGAGCAACTCAAAGACAAACTCGAGGAGGCATCATTCAATGGCCTGCTTATCGATGTGCGTGAACCCTGGGAGCATAGTGTTATCCACATAGAGGCTGCACGGCACATTCCCATGGCTGAGATACCCGGAGCAATTCCTGAACTGGAAACAACAGGCCATGACCGGGAATTACTCATCATCTGCAAATCCGGTGGACGCAGTGCCCGGGTAACCGACTACCTCAGCCAACAAGGTTTTAGCAATGTCCACAACGTCGCTGGCGGCATGGA
>JBNACB010000025.1:0-25845 GCA_049632765.1 Akkermansiaceae bacterium
GCGGTCTCCCCCACCAGTCTGCTCAGGAATTCGGGAACGGCATCAATGCCGCCGGAGAGCTCGGGTCTCGGGTCAATGCCCACACAGAGGCGTGATCCCACGGCTTCAATACGGCGGGCAAGTTTGGCGGAGTAATTCATAAATGATCGGGTGAATGGTTAGTAGAGATTGTCGCTGTGATCCTGGTCGGTGATTTGCTCTTAAGATCGGCTCTCCTCAGCGGCGGCGGCGAGGCGCTTGTGCAGCTCGGGCCACTGGTCCTGAGTGACGATAAAGCCCACGCACTTGTCACTGCCACAGCGGCACGGGTGGTCCTCGTAACTCTCGATGTCAAAACCGTAGTCAAAGGTCAGCTCCTCCCCTTTCTTGATGGCCCGCAGGGAGTATATATAGACACGTCGGCCAATGATCCATGCCTCGCAGTTAGGGTCACAGGAGTGGTTGATCAGGCGTGCAGTATTCCATGGCACGTTGCCATCAATGTCCCACTCATCATCCAGCGTGAAGATGTAGACAGCCGCGTCCCCGTGCTCCTCGTGTTTGGCATACTGGTCCCAGGCGCGATCCTCACTGACCTCCTTGTTCACCGGCTCGCCGACGTATTCAATGACCTCGGTTTCCTTGGGGATGTCCCTGGTAGCGTAGACCCCCCTGCCGTGTATTTCAGATCCACGAACTTCGCACCACTCACTCTGGGCACGCTCATAGAGCTTTTTGAACTTGCGGACCAACTTGGCCTCCTGCTCGAGCTTCTTGTGTTTTGACATGGCTAAAATAAAAAATGCTGGCTTGTGCTTACTTGATCTCCCGGGCGCTGGACTCCGGCAAGCCCAGCTCCTCCTCGTCCGCCGGCAGGGATGGAAACAGACTGCGCAGATCCTGAACGGTGGGCTTCATACCCGTGAGAAAATACCATTCACCGGAACCTTTTTCAGAGACGGCCACGGTGTAGCTCTTCTCCTCCAGAGTGCGGATCTTGCCCCCCTGCTGGGGATCGGGAACCCTGACCTGAGTCCAGGTGGGAACTATAGTCAACCAGTGGCTGACAATGATTTCCCGACCCTCTGCATCCGTGACTGGCTCGCCGGTCTCGGGGTGCACTTTTCTCGCCCTCCAGACATCAAAAAATGCACTCGGCCTGGCCGCCCTGTAGTCCGTGACCATGATGCCCATACTGACGCGCTGTTGATCTCCCGATCTGAGCTGGGCCTCGAGCCGGTCCATGCCACCGACACGCAGAGCCAGTCGCCTCTTCCAGCGCGGATACATCCGCTCCTGGCTGTATTTGAAATTACCCTTCATGAGCTCTAACCCGAGTTTTTGCACGGCCGAGCGAGCCTCATCGGCAATGGCAGGATCCACGACAACACGCTGAGCATCTGCGCGCAATGTGCACAGTGTCATTATAACCAGTATGAAGTGGATGGATGATTTCATCTTGCCCTCTGAGCTCTATACATTCCCGCTCCGGCAACGAAAGTCAAGCCGTGGGGTGGCAGCAGTTCTCATTCACGATTGGACCACCGGAAATGAGCCGGCGGTCCAGTGTGTCAGCCCTCCCCTGTTTTTTTAAAAACTTGGAAAATCCTCTTTGCAAAATTGGCAAAAATACGTCTATGCTCAACTTATGGCGAAAAAGGCATTAGGCAAAGGACTCGGGGCACTCATCAAGCAACAAGCAGGCGGGGATCTCAATCCATCCAAAAAAGATGCACCGCCAGCCGATTCCTACGTGCCGATCGAGAGCATCGTGCCCAGCCCTCTTCAGCCCCGCAAACACTTCGTGCAGGGTCAGCTTGATGAGCTCAAGGATTCCATCAACCAGCACGGTATTATCCAGCCTCTGATTGTGCGCGAGGTTGAGGGCAAAATGGAGCTCATCGCCGGTGAACGCCGCTGGCGTGCCTCCAAGGCACTGGGGCTTACAGAGGTGCCCATCGTCATCCGGGAAGCGAGTGATCAGGAGGTCCTGGAGATGGCACTCATTGAGAACATCCAGCGCAAGGATCTCGACCCCATTGAAGAAGCCCAGGGATACGTCCAACTGGCGAAGGAGTTCGGCATCAAGCAAGACATCATTGCCAAGCGCGTTGGCAAGTCCCGCGCCACAGTCGCCAATGCCATGCGCCTCATGGAGCTGGATGCAGAAGTCAGGGACCACGTGGCTCAAGGGCGCCTGAGTGTTGGTCACGCCAAGGCAATTTTGTCTATCAAGGATGGTGCCACACAACGTCTGGCCGCAGATCAAATTCTCAAGAAATCCCTTACCGTACGTGCCGCGGAAAAACTCGCCAAGTCCCTGCTCTCCCCGCAGAAAAAATCCACCCAGCAAGTATCGAGCGAGGAGGCCAATGCGGTGATCCGGCAAATCCAGGATGCTCTCAGGGATCGCTTTGCCACGGAGGTAAAAATGAAGCACAACCCCAAAAAGGGAAAGATCGAGCTCACCTACTACGGCAATGATGACCTGCAGCGCATCCTTGATCTGTTAGGCATCCAGTTATAGCCATCACCCAACCCACTTAGGTGTCCAGAAACGTGAGAGTCAAAACCCCTACCATCATTATTCTCGCGGCTGTTGTCATAGGAGTCTTCCTGACATACCTCGACTTCTCCAACCCCGTTGATTACCATGGGCGCATTGCTCATGCGCACACCCGTGGCATCCTGGCCTGCGGGCCAAGGCCTCCTGAATCGGAGGGGCTCAAAAAAGCACAAAAGTATATCTCCCATGAGCTGGCCAAGCATGGTTGGAGCACGATGACCCAGTCCATTGAGCGGGACACGCCACTGGGCAAAAAAACCTTCGTCAATCTCATCGCCCGCTTCAATGCTGAGAACATCGAGTCCCTCCAGGATCTCCAGAAGCTCCCCACCAAGGGCATCCTCGGAGCACATCTCGATTCCAAGCTCATTCCTGGAATCCCCGATTTCCTAGGTGCCGATGATGCAGCTTCCGCATGCGCGCTCATTATTGAGCTCGCTGCACAGCTGAGTAAAAACCAACCCGATCTGGCCAGGGAACTTGAAATTGTTTTCTTTGATGGTGAGGAAGCCTTTGGAGAAAACATGACTGCCTCCGATGGCCTCTACGGCAGCAGGGCCTATGCACTCACCCTCTATGACCGCAAGCCCAAGCCCGAGTTTGGCATCGTGCTGGATATGATCGGGCACAAGAATTTACAAATTGCCGTGCCCGCTGATACGGACCGCAGGCTCTACCAGATCATGCTGGATGCAGCCAAGGAAGAGGGCTACGGCAAACACTACGGTCTGGCAAGCGGCAGGATCATGGATGACCACCTCTATCTCAACAAAGCTGGTGTGCCCACGATCGACATCATTGGAGCGGATTTCAATCACACGCACTGGTGGCACCAAGCGGATGATAATATCGAACTCATCTCCGAGGAGAGCCTAACGATCTCCTACCACGTCACCATGAACATGCTGCTGAAATTACTCAGCAACTAAGCGCACAGCCGCCGGCATTCAGCCGGCCAAGGCAAGCCGCCAGTGATCCTCAAGCGCGCAGGCATTGCCCTGCTCATCCACCCTGACGGTTTTCATAGTCCCCTGCGCCACATCGCTGCCATCGCACGTGACGGCAAAGGCCCAGAGAATCGAGCTGTGGCCAAGCTTTGCCGGAGAGAGACTCACACTGAGCACATCACCTGGTTTTGCGGGAGCCGTGTAGTCACACTCGACATGCACACGCGGCCAGCCTCCACCTTCAAGCAGTGGGATTGCCAGCTTCAGGAGCAGGTCATGCTCCGCCTCCTCCACATAACAGAGGATCCTTGAAAAATGAACCACGCCTGCCGCATCAGTGTCGGCAAACTGGACCCGGCGCTGGTATACATGCTCCATTAATCAAGCTCACGCACCAGCAGGGACGCGTTATGACCCCCAAAGCCAAAGGAGTTGCTTAGGGCACTCTTGACCTCAACCTCGCGGGCCACATTGGCTGTGTAATCAAGATCGCACTCAGGATCTTGGTCCTCGAGGTTAATGGTGGGCGCAATGATGTTGTCCTTGATCGACATCAGGCAGGCAGCCAGCTCAACACCACCGGCAGCACCCAGCAGGTGACCAGTCATGGATTTGGTCGAGCTGACAATGAGGCTATCCTTGGCATGCGCACCGAACGTCCTCTTAATCGCCTTGGATTCACATATATCACCCAAGGGTGTGGAAGTCCCGTGTGCATTGACGTAGGTGACCTCTTCCGGATTCATATTGGCGTGCTTGAGCGCCATGTCCATACAGCGGGCTGCCCCGACGCCCTCGGGGTGAGGTGAAGTCATGTGGTAGGCATCACCACTCACTCCGTAGCCAACGAGCTCAGCGTATATCTGGGCACCGCGTTTTTTGGCATGCTCGTATTCCTCGAGAATCACAACACCTGCCCCCTCGCCCATGACAAAACCATCACGACCGGTGTCAAAAGGCCTGGAAGCACGCTGAGGCTCATCGTTACGAGTGCTCAGTGCTTTCATGTTACTGAAACCTGCCAAACCCATTGGCAGGATGGTCGCTTCAGCACCTCCGCAGACAAAGGCATCAGCATCGCCAAACTTGATCATTCTCCAAGCCTCACCAATATTGTGATTTGAGGTGGCACAGGCAGTGACGATCACCATGTTGGGGCCACCAAAGCCATATTCCATGGAAAGCAGACCGCTGCCGATGTTGGAAATCATCATCGGAATGACAAATGGCGATACGCGGGAGGCACCTCTTTTGAGTAGCTTCTCGTGTTCTGTCTCCAGTGTTCCCAAGCCACCAATACCACTTCCCACCATGACTCCGACGCGGTCGCGGTCAATCCCTTCGTCATCCAGCCCTGCATCGTTGATCGCCATCTTGGAAGCCGCTATGGCAAACTGGGCATAACGATCGCAGCGTCTGGCGTCCTTCGGGTTGTTGAACCAGGGGGCGGGGTCAAAATCCTTCACCTCACCGGCGATCTTGCAGGGATAGGGCTCGGGATCAGTAAGCGTTACAGGACCAATACCGCTCTTGCCGGCTTTAAGCCCCTCCCACGTGCTTTGTAAATCATTTCCCAGTGGGCTCAGGACCCCGATACCGGTGACAACAACTCTGCGATCGTTCATATGTTTGTGATGTGAATTTGCAACCATGAGGGAACCCCTAGCGTGTGCTCAAACACCCCACGGCGGCGTCATTATTGACCATATCCCCCGGAGTGCAAGCATTGATCACGAGCCCTTCTCAGCCCAAGCGGCGTGAGCCACCACGCTCATTGGTTCGCCCGCACTCAGGGCATTGGGGGTGGCGCTCTCTCGTCGTGTCTTTGTAGACATGACCACACACCCTGCATGTGACGATGTTGCGCTTGCGGGCACGAATCCTGGCACGCCTCCTCAACGTCGCCAGAAGCACGGCAAAACCAATACCGAGAAGCGGCACACCCACCAGCCACAGGGCCAACTCTTCCATGGTGAGCTCGATCATTGCCTCAATGCCTCAATTTGCAGGTCCAGCTCCCCAACCACCATGCCCTCAGACTGCTTCTCGTCCTGGCTGAAGCGCTGCATCCTGATCCAGGCGGCAAGTGTTTTTTGCCTCTCAGTCACCACAATGGAGTCTGTTGTCCCGCCCGGTAGAGGCAGGCAATTACTAACAAAACCATCAGCATCCAGGGAAATCTGGAACCGATAAACCTGACCAAAGCTCTCATCGACAATCAAGCCTCGTGGCAATTCCAGCTTCTCCGCGGAAATTCGAGATTTTAATGCCTCGCTGGTTACCACCCGCACTCTAATCAATGGCTCCTGCCGCTCAATGAAGCGTTCCTTCACACCGTAATCCTGCCAATGGTCTGGCAAGGGGTCGAACAGCTTGCTTTGAGATGCGGCAATGGAAATCAGCCCGCGGGTTGGCTTGGTCACCGGCAGCTGCTCTAACTTCATCTCATAGTTCCACAAGGATCCCTCGAGATCACTGCGCTTTTGCGCAATCCGCCCTAATACCTCAGCATCCATGGCGGGCTCCCACCTGGCAGGGAATGGCGAGCGGTCTTCCACCTCAAGCAGCAAAGCCCGGACGGCGGGGTCATCTTCACGCAATACCACTACTATCCCTTCCTTCTTGGATTGCAACGGTGACCTGGGTGTCTCAACCTTGATGGCATACACCGAGAATGCAAAAAAAGCCGCTGCCAGGATGAGTCCGACGACTTTACCGGAGTGGTGCTTTCTGAATCCACGCCAATGAAAGATGAGACCTGCTTTCTGGTCCCTTTCATGCTTTCGCTTACGGATGAAATACATATGGCCTTTTGCCGGCTTACGGCGTTCTTACTGCGCTCAGTGTGGCACTCATCTTCCCTGCCCGATCGGCTTTCCAATGAGTCCGCATTTCAGGCCCAGTTTGATGACCCGGTTGATCACTTCTTTCTCTGTCCCACTGGGCACGGAAACATCGGAGCGGATCACCACCGTGGTAATGGCATTGCCGCCCTCCTCACTGCGCAGCCTCTCGATCTCAGACTCCAGCTCACTCATCGCCACCTCATTCTTATTAATCCAGAGCGGCGTTGGCTCCGAGCCTGTTGCCGCACCCAGAGTCAGCACGATGGGATTTTCCATCTGCTCATAGCGCCATGGAGACTCATGCACCTGGACATCAATGCCGGTCTGCTGGACAAATGACGGCCCCAGCAAGGGAAACATCAAAATCAGGGCCATGATATCCAGCCCGGGAAGCATATGCAGAAAGCCGGGCTTTGCCGGCAATGTCATATGAAGCTTCATTTCTCCTTTTTCTTATTCTTCTTGTCGGAGATTTCCCTCGCTTCCTCGCGGAAGGAGACAATCTCAGCCTGTTCACGGGCATCGCAGATGATGTTGACCATCTCTACACCGGTTCGCTCCATGCGATGCACCATGCGCTTCACACGCCCGTAGAAGAACAGATAAAACAGATAGACAGGGATGGCAATGGACAGCCCCAGAGCAGTGGTGACAAGGCTCTCATACACGCCTCCGGACATCTCCACCGCAGAGGAAAAGCCTTTCTCCTTACTGACCTCCATGAAGGTCTTGGTGAGGCCACTCACCGTCCCCAGCATACCCACCAGAGGTGCTACAAGCGCAATGCCATACAAGGCTCTCAAATTGCGCTCCATGCGCGGCACCTCAAGCTGACCTGCCTCCCTTGCAACATCACGCAAATCCCGCCGGGGCAGGTTTTTGCGCAGCAGGATGGCGTGTGCAACACGGCCAGTGGGCCCCGGTGCCCTGGCGGCCTCATGGATGGCCTCGGCAAAAGCGCCCTTGCGGACATGATTCGCAAGCCCCAGCAGCAAATCACCCACACTGATTTTGACCCGCTGGAAAAAAAAGGCCCGCTCAATGATCAGTAACAAACTCACAAACGCCAGCAGCGCCAACACATAAGCAAATGGTCCTCCCTGTCCGATAAACTGTAACATGCTGCAAAAGATTACTACGCCTCCGGCGGAAATCCAAATTCCAATTTTTAAATTTCAGCCAGAGCAGAAAAACCATCTACACCTTGCTGCCATTACCGCTAAAACGGCCAAATCAGGGGAATGAGCCAACAGGCGATGACCCCAATGAGAATGTTTAGCGGCAGCCCAAAGCTCACAAAGTCACGGTAATTATACCCACCCGGACCGTAAACCAGCAGATTGGTCTGGTAACCCATCGGCGTGGCCATTGCCGTTGATGCTGCAAAAGCCACCGCCATGATGAAGGGCTTGCCATCCACACCAAGCTGGGTGGCGAGCAAGATGCCCAGTGGCGTGCACAACACCGCCGCCGGCTTGTTGAGAATAAGCAGACTCAGAACCGCTGTGATGAAATAGAAGATCCAGAGCGTAACGTGTGGCCCCAGCTGGCCGACGGTATTCACCAGCCCCTGTGCCGCAATATCAAGTGCTCCGGTTTTACCCATCGCATTTCCCAGGGCGATCATGCCGGCTATTAAAACCAACACCGGCCAATCAATAGACCTGTATGCATCGCGCGGAGTCAGTATTTTAGCCATGACAAGAACAGCCGCACCAGCGATGGCAAGAACACTGATGGGAAAGACCCCCAGTGCGGCAAGCGCTACAATGACAAGAATCGTACCCAGGGCCACGGGTGCCTTGTGTCGCTCGATGACCTGGTCGTGCACTCCTTCCAGCAGGATGAACTCACGGTAGCCACGCAATTTTGCCAGAGCTTCCATCGTGCCTAGCACCAGCAGAATGTCGCCCATGCGCAACTCAAGGTCGGTAATGTCACGCTGGTGATGGCGTCCCCTCCTCTGCAGGGCAAATACTGAAACCCCATAGTCACGGCGGAAGCGTATCTCCTGGGCCGTCCTGCCAATGAGTGGCGAATCCGGAGCGACCATCAGCTCAAAGACGGTCATCTCCACCCGTTTCACCTCCGCGTCACGCGCGTCCGAGTCGGTTGAAATACTGATGTCATGCTTGCGCTCCAGCTCGAGGATCTTGTTCAAATCGCCACGTATGAGCAGCGTGTCACCGACTTCGAGGACCTCGTCTTTCTCCATGCGCTGAATACGCTCTCCACGGATCAACTCCGCCACCCGCACACCAGCATTGGCAAGGGGTGTTTCCTCCAGCCTCATACCGACGAGGTGGGATTCCGGACCAATGTTGACCTGCGTGATGTATTCCTTCACATCCTCAGCGGACAAGGTGGAGGCGATCGTCGTGCGTGCCGGCAGAAAACGGTGTGAAAAGAGAACGAGGTAGAGCATTCCCACGACCACGATAACCGCTCCGAGCACGGTGAACTCAAACATGCCGATTTCCCCATATCCGGCATCCGCGGACATGGACGATACCAGGATATTGGATGAGGTTCCAATGAGCGTGGCACTGCCACCCAGCATGGAGGCAAAGGAAATCGGCATCAAAAACTTGGAGGGGCTCTGGCCGAGACGATTGCAAACGGTCAATACTGCCGGGATGAAGACCACCACCACCGGAGTGTTGTTGATAAAGGCAGACATGAAGCACACCGCAACCAGTGACAAGGCCAGGAAACGCAGCGGGCTGCCTTTGGACAATTGGGTCAGCTTACCACCCAGGGCTGCGACCAAACCACTGCGCATCAGAGCTGCACTCAAAACAAACATTGCCGCAATCGTCACCAATGCCTGGTTACTGAAGCCCTCGAGCAACTCCTTGGGCTTGAGAATACCCAGAAGCCCGAGAATGGAAATAATCATCAGACCGACAATATCCGTGCGCACCCGGTCAGTGATGAAGAGCACAACCGTGGCCAGCAGAAGGATATAAACTACAATGACTTGCCAATCCATAGCGAGAGGCGCGGAGTCTCACCATCTCCACAAAACACTGTCAACCTTCAATTAGTAAGCAAATCCAGACAAGCGGGCTCTTCGTGCAAGCAGTTTCCAGCAATTCCAGCGTGTATGGGCCGTCTCCCCAGGCGGATCGCCACCAGCACCCTTCCCCACCCTCTCATAGCGCCCTTGACATCAAAAATACCTCATCCTTAATGTTAGTAGCCTTACATGTCTCATCGCACTCTTGAATCTTTGGCAAGATGAGTAAGGACATACGAACAGGCTGGATCCACCTGCAATCACATGCGTCTGAGACCGACCATGTGAAAATGGAATTCAGTCAGGACCATCCTGAGACTCATGCCCACGAGCATGAGCCGGGCTCCGGGGAGCCTGACGACAGGATGTCAGCCGCATTTCTCTTTGCCGACAAAGCCTCTGAAATTCATGAGGCGGCACGCATCCAGCTCAAATCCCGGCGGGACAAATCCAGCGAGGATCTTTTCAACTGCACCATGGACGAAGTGCAGGAAGCTATCTTCATGGCAGGTAAAGAACTTGGCCAGAAGCCCGTAGCATGCCTTGACCACCAGGCAAGCACCAGCCTGCAAGATGACCACACATGCGCTCTGAAAAGTGCGAAAATCGCGGCAAGGCATGGCGATGCTGATGCCCAGTTTTTCCTGGCAGCCTGCTTTGCTGAGGGCGATGGAGTGGCTCAGGACCATCAGGAAGCTGCGAGATGGTATCGCAAGGCTGCCGAGCGAGGGCACGCTGACGCCCAGGACAATCTCGGCGTCTGCTTTGATCACGGCAAGGGTGTGGATCAAAACCACATCGAGGCGGCACTCTGGTTCAAGGAGGCCGCCAAACAGGGGCTCGCCAGCGCCCAATTGAATCTGGGGAGTTGCTACTATGAGGGCCGGGGTGTGAAACAAAGCATGAAAAAGTGCGTCCACTGGTGGCTGAAAGCCGCCGAGCAGGGATACAGCCAGGCCCAGCTCAACCTCGGACTGTGTTACACCAAGGGTAACGGCGTCAAACAGGACGACGCGAAGGCCATGGATTGGTATGGCAAGGCCGCCGAGCAAGGTTCACTAAAAGCGCAAGTTATTCTTGCCAAAGCCCACCTCGAGGGCACCGGGGTCCCAGCCGACCCGGGCAAGGCAAAGCACTGGATCGAGAAAGCCATCGCCGCAGGATTTGAGGACAATGAAAACCTGCTCGAGAAGATCTCCACCGAGAGGGCCCGGGGCTTTCAAAAGGCTGCTACGGATTCCAAACGCCTGAGCATGAAACCCTCACTGGAAGAAATCATGGCGATCACCGATGCCCTGGATGAGGCCTATCCCGACTGGGAGAACGACAACGACGACAACTACCAGCTCATCGAAAACCTCTACGACAACTTTGAGCACTTGAGGTAGATCACGGGGGCCAGATCAGGCCCCTGTCCGCTTCCGGAGCCAGGTTGGTCCTCTGGTCGTATTCGAGATTGCGGTCGTTGGGCGTGGGGTTGACATACATACTGAATCTAAAACTTGGCGCTGAGACCAACTTTCGGTTTACTCGATCAAGAGAATAGACCTCAAATGGATTCACGTTTCCTGAACGTTCCCTGGGGCTGGTTATTTTTCCATAATATGCTGAGATAATTTCCCCTACCTCATCATCTTTGACACTTCGAAATCTAATTATGTAGCCCATTGGCTCCTTATTGACTGCACTGCTACGCGCTTCATTGCCCGTTGAACCCCGTGTTATCTTAAGTTGCTTTAAAGCATAACCATCATCCGGGGCCATTCGCGGATACTTGAGTTCGCTCTCAGGATTCATGAGCTCTGGAATGGGAATGAATCCATCATCAGGATTGAAAAAACGAATCGAGCAAGTGGTCGAGTAGTCGTTCTGATCAATAAACCTAGTGCTGAATTTCACCAAGAGATCAGCATGTGTTCCCTGTCCATGAGGTTTGACCCAATCTTTCTCATAAAGATCAAAGCCGATTTCCCCATCAGTTTTGGGTGCAAAATGCGAGCTATCCGTACGCCAGACACGCATCGGTATTGGATTGCCCACCTTTTTGATCATCACGTCCACCACGGGATCCCATGGCAGATAGCGCCCGCCCTTGCGGATCAGCTCCGCGCTGCCCTTGTTACAGCTCACCGTCTTGAGGCTGGGGTAATATCCATCCGCCTTGATTTCGATTTTTGCCAGGGGCCGCCCCACCGCCTCGGCACTAAATCGACCCTGCTCATCGGACTTCCCGTAAAAGTCGTTATATTCGTCAAGAAAGTCGTTCACATTATGAATGCCAATACGGACAGGCACCCCAACCAGTGGATTGCCCTGTTCATCCACCACCCGTACCGTGACCCGCATGCGATGGTTCTCCTCTTGCGCTCCTGGCAGAGGAAAGCGATCCGGAGCCTCCTGCGCCAAAAGTGGAGAAAATAAAAGTCCCAGTGCCGCGTAGTGTTGATACCTAGTCATATTAGTTTGTCGCTGGTGGTGTGAGGTTTTTGTGGAGCTTGCCTTTGCTGACCATATCTGCAAACAACTTCCAGACATGATCCATTTTTTCTTCCTTGAGATCACTGTGCTCCCAGTTACCCCAATGGTGAGATCGAAGCTTATCCATCATATCCGTATTTGCCGACTGACCGAATATATTCCTATCAATCTCATTGCTTCCAGCAGGATTTGATAATGCCGGTATATCATGGCCTAGCAAGAAGGAACGGTTGTTGTAATCAGCCGCCACAGCACTGCCATTCTCTCCATGGACAGACATACCATCGCGGATCCTAAACGGATTAAAGAAGGGAACCGTTTTCAGCTCGGCATTGGTGAGTGTATTCGGGTCATTCGTGGCCGGCGTTCCCGGAGGATCGAGTGGGTTTGGAAGGTAGGAGAGGTAGGCGTCGGAGTTAAATTCCCAACCACCAGTCGACGTCCAACCATCCCCGCCAATCCCTGACACAAAGGCTTTTGTGGCTTTTCCCTTGCCCATCTCTTGCTTGATCCAAGCGCCCTCACCCTTGAAAACAATGTCCAATAAGTTGGGAGAACTGCCATCACCACTCTTGAGCACGTCTTCACCCGAAGAATAATAATTGTGCGGCAGCGTCTTTGCGGCAAGTGTTGCAAAGCGCCCCCGCCACGTTAGCTTTCTGCGCCCATCACCTTGCGCAAAGCCAAGGTTCCAGTAATCCGACGGCCAGAGCCGGGTCGGATAGTTCTTCCAGTCTTCGTTCCTTACTTTTTCCCGGTCGGCCTCCACATGACTCGCTGAATATGCCTCACGTGGTACGGCTGCGTTGAGCATGAAGTAATTTGCAGCCTTCAGGTCGTGATCACAAATCGCACTACTGATGAGCATGTTACCGAGGCTGTGGCCGGCGATCACTTTCTCCCCGGCCATAAGGCCGTTCACGAGCTTACTCAGAGCTGATGAGCTCTTGAAAGCGTTGTGAACATTTTTCCAATAGTCAGGAGTCTTTCCTCCAGCGAGGAGGATGCTTTCACTGATCTGCCCCTGGTTACCCTCCCAGGTCACGCCCAGGAATTTCGCATCCGATCCCATTTGGTGCAGACGCTTGAAGATTTCCGCATTCCATCCCCGTGCACGCACTTCGTTCACATTATAGCCGTGACAGAACACAAACCAGCGATCTTTGCGCGTCTCGCGGAAGCGCTGATGCTGTATCTCCTCAATAGCCGGCACCTCGTAGCCTTCATTGATAGCGCCCCTGATGTTGACATAATGAAACATGTCCTCAACAGGCACTGCGTTCAGCCACTTCTCGCTCGGAATCCGGGCCAGTTCTGCCTGGTTAGACTTGCGATGGATGACCAACTCAAATGATTGCTCTGTGTTCTGTTTCGCCTCGAACAGCAACACGCCCATGCCGTTTTGGGCGGCTTGAAGGTATTCCTGACTCAGCTCGGACCCCTCCCCTGCCGTGCTTTGCAGCGCAGCGCCCATCGCACGAGATGCCATATCGTCATTGGCGAGGTAGGAGCCCGCGCCATTACCCTCCCGGTCACTGTTAGACACAACGTCCGGCATTTCCAGAAAGTTCAGCGCACCCTCTGGATGAGAAATACTGTAGGCATATTTGTCTGCGGGCAAAACCTGAAGTATGGGAGCGAGGCGCAACGCCACCGGAAAGAAATCAACCAGATCACGCATGCCATTGACCCGCATATCATTATTATCGGCTCCCATACCCGGAATATCCGCGTCCTCATGGATTTCTTGTTCATCTTCGTCATCATTGACCCAGAACACAAATGGGTTTTCATTCGTTGCCTGTCCAAAATCCATCTCATCAATCATCCCATCCCTGTTCCAATCGGGCACAACCTCGACAGGGAGAAGATGAATTTCAGTGCCTAGCCCTGGCGTCAAGGTGATGGTATCGGAAACACTTTCCTCGGCAGGAATGGTCAGCGTCACAGGCTCCGCTTCAATCACTGGTTCTATGCCATCATGGCTGACGACCACCTTGAGAAATGTTCTCCGGATCGGATACGGGACCATTATGCCGTTTTCAATGTGCAGGGCTCCCTGGGCATATTGCTTGGAGTCAGCTTGATCTACCGCTGACATGGCAGTGAATATGTAGGGGAAATAGGAGAATTCAGCACTGTAGTTGTAGTGATAGATTCCTTGGACCCACTGCCCCCATTCCTCAGGCAAAGGCTTCCATTGATAAAAATCATCGCCAACTCCGTCAAAAAGTTCGCCATCAAAAAGCGCACAGGGATACCACGTATATGGAAAAATGGGATCATCGAAATTATAAATCCAAATACCCAGTGGGGGCTGAAATTTGCCCCGGCTTTTGAAAACCACCTGAGGTAACTCCTCACCCACCCCTCCACTATTCGACGAACTGTCACCGGCATCCGTGCCATTAGCATACTCTGTGATGTTGCTTTCACCATCGCCATCGAGGTCCTCATCAGCATCCGAGATACCGTTATCATCGCTGTCGACAAGCACGGGTGCGTAGCCATGTCCGAGCTCGAAATGATTGGGAAGCCCGTCACCATCCGTATCATCCGGATCAAGCAAATTGGTGGGATGGAAGAGTAGACGGTAAAAGTTGACCTGACTCTCTGCTGGGCGCAAGTCATCACCAAGCAGCTCACCATGCGATAACCCGTCTCCAACATGGTAATAGGGAGTGTATTCCCAGTGGCTCAAGTCTTGGCTGTTTTGCAGGAATGAGGTAACCCCCTCCTCACTATTCCAGCTCAGGAGATAACCATCCTCGCTTTTCTCAATACGAACAACATCCTGGGCATGGAGCCACGATGCAGGGCCTACTAAAATAACCCAGCATACCCAAAGGCAAACTCGGCGCATGTAGCAGTCATCCATCATCTTGTCCGTTAGCAATAAGGCGCACGAGCCCGTGCGCACTTTTCCTAACAGCCTAGATATTCAGAAATACTTGCTCTAACAATTATTATTTGCTGCTCTTACACAAAACAGCATTTTGCCTAACACAATATCATTGACCCAGAATATGTTAGATCGAAAACCTTACTGGGAAAAAATCATCCGAGTTTGTCCGGAAGACTTAACCAAACCACCCAACAGCATGCCTGACGGCATACTTGAGCATTCAAAATCTCAACTCCACCCTCTCACCCTCAGCGGGTCCGTCACTCCGCCTCCCGGCGGGCAATTCCTCGCAGCAAACGGCCAAAGATGTCCGCACCGGTGACAATGCGCTTCCGGTCCTCGGTCCAGTAGATCACGACATCACGGTCAACCACGTGGTCGTTGTGGTCGTTGGCCTCGACCACAAATTCACCCAGAACGTCATCGAGCGTGGTCTTGCTGTCAAAGACGACGATGGGGCGGTGGCAATACTCATAGATATCAACGTCAGCCAGCTGTTTTTGATCCTCCGAGCCCCCATGCTCAACGGCATAGAGACTGCTCAGATACTCGGTGGTATTGATCACCAGCTGCGGCCTGCCATCTTCCTCGCTGAGAATCACAGCACGCATTTTGGGGTGCTTGTTGAGGGCCGCGATGAATTCCTCGCCTTCCTCTGTGTCGGGGGCGGGCAGAATCGGCAAATCGAGATTGACCGGCATCGTGTAAATACTCTCTGGAGCGATAGGATTGCCCTCATGAATGATGAACCGGTCATCAAGGTCGAGGAAGTTCAAAGCCCCCCTGCCCTCGTTGGCACTGATCTCTGATGTTTGCTCACTGATGTGCTTTTCGAGAATGATTTCAATATCCCGCTCACGGTAGAAGGTGGGACCTTCAGGACCAATCCAGCCATCCAGAATCAGGGCACAGGGCTTGGCCACAGGATAGAGCAGGGCCTGGTAGAAGCGGATGAGTGGCGATAGCTTGGCACCGACATCCAGAGCATGGCGGGAAAAGTAGGCCTGCGGGATGATTTCACCGAAAAACGTGATGCCCACGGTCGAGAACACAAAACCACCTACGCCGGCGAGAATGGACTCACTGAGAAGGGCAAGCAGCACATTGACACTGACATTACCCCAGAGAATGGTGCAGAGCAGGAGGTTGGAGTCATTGCGCAGGTTGAGAACACGGCGCGCGGATTCGCTGCCTTTTTCAACCTCTGCCTCGAGGCGCATGCGGCCCAGTGAGAAAAATGCGAGGTTCGAGCCGGAAAACATAGCCGACTGAGAGAGACACGCGGCTATACCTAGCCAGGTCAGTAATTCCATATGGTCGATAATAATAAACAGGTGGTTTGCCATGCCCGTGTGCAAGGCATGCGCGGGGAATGTAATCCATGACATGGGGAAAAGTCCAGAGATAACAGCCAAGAACTCGTTACCGTTTGGAAGTAGAAAGTCGTGGAGGACAGCCTAGCCGATCACATCCATGTTTCCCATGCTGGAGGCAATCAGCTGCCTGTGATCAGCAAACAGCCCCGGATCCATGCATTTCGGCTTTGTGCTTTTCCATTTCTCGCCTAGGCTTCGCCCGTGAGCTTTGTGGAAACATTCAATGCGGGTAAAAAATCTGCGCTGTTGCGTAAATTTGAACAACTGCTCGCGCCCAAAACTCAGGCCGAGCTCGAGAATATGGCCAGTGAGAGCAGGGCCATCACGCGCCGTCACTTTGGCAAGACCATGCGTCTCTTTGCACCGCTTTATGTGTCCAATGAGTGTGTCAACAATTGCAGCTACTGCGGATTCTCCCGTGACAACCCAATACTGCGCACCACGCTCACCGTGGATCAGGTGGTAAAGGAGGCCCGCCACCTTCACAGTCTGGGGTTTCGCAATATTCTACTGGTCGCTGGTGAGCACCCCAAATTTGTCAGTGAGGGATATCTTCAGGAGTGCATTGACGCCATCAGGGAGTTCATCCCGACCATTGGCATTGAAGTGGGCCCCATGGAGAACGAGCAATACGGGGAGCTGGTCAAACAAGGCGCGGAGGGGCTTGTTGTCTATCAGGAGACTTACCACCGGGAAACATACTCCAGACTGCACACCGCGGGGCCGAAAAAAAACTTCGACTGGCGGCTGGAGTGTCCAGAGCGAGCCTATGCGGGTGGCTTTCGCAGGATAGGTATAGGGGCCCTCTTTGGCTTGGCTGACTGGAAGCCCGAGGCACTTGCCCTGGCTGCGCACCTCGAGTATCTCTACAAACATTGCTGGAAGGCATCCTACACAGTTTCCTTCCCGCGTATGCGCCCATACGCGGGCAATTACCAGTATCAGGCAGACCCGGACCTCTTGCTCAACGATCGTCACTTCGTTCAGATCGTCTGCGCCTTTCGCATCTGCTTTCCGCACGTGGGCATTGTCGTCAGCACCCGTGAACCAGCCGATTTGCGTGATGCACTGGTGCCACTGGGCGTCACACATATGTCGGCTGAATCCCAGACCGACCCAGGGGGCTACACCGGAGCCGGCACGGATGACTTGCACCTCACGGTAAAGGGAAAACGTGTTGAGCTGGAGAGCAACTCCCCCTGCAGCCGTGCCACGGAGCAATTTACGATTGATGACAAACGTGGTATCGATGAGATTTCGGACATGCTCCGCAACAAGGGATACGAATCCGTCTGGAAGGACTGGGACAAGGAAATCCTCAGCCCGCATGCTTAAAACACTGCCAGTAAAATGAAGATTATCCTCAACGGTAAGGAGCATGCCCTGGAAAACCAACTCAGCGTGGAGGAGCTGCTTGCATCGATTCATCTGGCGGGCAAGCCCGTGGTGGTGGAGCTCAATCAGAAAGCCCTCTTCCCCCGGGAATACTCCGCGACCATACTCGAGGAAGGCGACCGGGTGGAGATCGTCACCATCGCCGCGGGAGGCTGAATCAATGCAAGGAACGGGTTAATCCCCCTGCTCCCCATCCGGCTTGATGAGAGGCTCTGGCTTGCCCGGGTGAATTGGCTTCTTATGGGTGATGTTAATATCCATCCACATTTTCACCCGCGCAAGGATTTCCCGCCGTGCGGTGTAGCCCTCTACATCACGCGCGTTGTAGCCATAGACTTTGATGCCATGTGCTTTGGCAATGTAGGCAGCCCGCTCATTTTGATACCTCTGACTCACAACAATCAGGCTATCCAGCCCTGGAATCCTTTTCGCCCTCAGGACCGAGTCCAGGGTGCGCACACCTTTCCCGTCACCCCATATTTTATCCTTGGGCACACCCGCCGCGATGAGAGCCTGCGCCATGGTGGTGGGCTCATCGTAGTAGGGTTCCTCCAATCCGGAGACAATGAGCTTATCCACCTTGCCCGCACGCCAGAGCTCCACTGCTGCCTCGATACGGTACTTGAAATGAAGATTCTCTCTGCTGCCGAGTTTCTCGGAGCAGCCAAAGACCAGACCCGCACGCTGCTTGGGGACATCATTGACATCATCAAAAAGGATACCTTTACCTGCTCGCGTGGCCGCATGATTGGCATACCAGACAAACCCGACAAAGAGGACACACAGAGCCAGACCCGTAAGAAGCAGTCTTCTCAGCCAGACAAGCAGACAGGAGCATTTTTGGTTAGCTGACCCGGTTGCCACCTGAGCCTCCTCAACTGCTGCTTGATGATTATCTGACTCACTCATCGTTCATCAGGCTGTGTGCCTATTCAAGGCCATCTCCCCTTCTCGGTATCTTGACCAGGGTTTTGACAATAGTGGTGAAAATACCATCCTTCGGGTTTTGAGGTGCAATGACCTTGAGTTTTCTCTTTGCCGGCATCAGTGAGATATTTTCGACCCTGCCTACGTATTCACCATCGACTTCCATGGGAACTTCCTGGTCACACTGGATTTCGTAACCTGAAGACTGCAGATATTTTACCGATGAGTTGCCCGCGTCAATGGCACCAGTGGCAAGCCCCTTGACCGAGTCACGAATGAGTGTGAAGCCAGCCTCTGTGAATACCAGCATGTCGAGCATGTCATCTGCATGGTCTGCCTTGCGGAACAGTTTAACTTGTCCCCCATAGAGAGAGCCATTTCCGGCAAGCGCACAAAAGCCCTCCTCCACATGACCGTCATCGCAGACGATGCGCAGCTTCGGAGGCTTGTCACCCAGTACTTTCATCGCTGACATGACATAGGCCATGGGGCCCAAAAGCTTTTTCTGCTCCCATGTGGTTTCCTCAATAACCTGGGCATCAAAGCCAATGCCTGCCATCTGGACAAAGGCCCGCCCATTGGCCTGAAACAAATCGACTTCCTTGATATATCCGTCCTCGAGAATCTGCAGGGCTTTTTTCAGGTTATTAGGCGGCAACCCAAGCTCCCGGGCAAAGACATTCATCGTCCCGGCGGGCAAAACGCCCAGTGCCGTCTTGGTTCCTGCCAGACCCTGAACCACGGCATTGAGTGTGCCATCCCCCCCTGCTGCGACCACAACGGGCTCCCCATCCTCTGCCAGCTTGGCTGCGAGCTCGGTGGCATCCTCGGCACTGCGGCTGGCGTAGAGCACAAACCACTGGGCGTGAGACATCAGAAAACGCAATGTCCGCCGTCCTCGCTGACTGCGAGCACTGGGATTAAAGATAAGCGGATACCGGTGGGCCATCGTGGTGAATCTTGCACGCATTTCATTACTTTTGAAACCCAGAATTCGTGAATCTTGCACACCCGTTGACCCCCACTTTATTTGAGACTTGCCGTTGGCAAAAGCTGGGTTCAGAACATGGGGCATGACTAAGCAGCTTGAGGATTTGTTCGCATTTCTCCGTTTTGCCAGCATCTCGACAGACCCCGATCATACCGGTGATGTCCGTGCATGCGCACAATGGCTGGTTGGCAAGCTCGAGCAGATGGGCTTGCAAACCGAGCTGCACGAAACACCCGGCAATCCCATTGTGGTGGCTCGCAACAAGCATGTGGAGGGCAAAAAAACCTGTCTGATCTATGGTCACTACGATGTGCAACCAGTGGACCCCATCGAGCTGTGGGACTCACCTCCCTTTGAACCTGAGATACGCGACGGCAAAATATGGGCGCGCGGTGCTACAGATAACAAGGGACAGATGCTCGCTCATGTGTTGGGGGTAGAGCAGGCGCTTGAAGAGAGCGGAGAGCTACCGGTAAACCTGATCTTTCTCTTTGAGGGAGAGGAGGAAATCGGTAGCCCCAATCTGGTCCCCTTCATTAATGAGCATAAAGAAGATCTCCGATGTGACGTCATTGCCGTTTCTGACACCGGCATGGTGAAGAAGGGCGTGCCCACCATGGGCTATGGCTTGCGTGGGATCGCATGCTGTGAGGTCACCATCAAGGGACCAGCAGGCGATCTTCATTCCGGTGTCTACGGAGGGGGCGTGGCCAATCCCGGCAGCGCAGTGGCCCAACTTGTGGCATCACTGCACGATTCTGAAGGCAAGGTTGCCATCGATGGTTTTTATGATGACGTTCGCCCCCTGGAGGAATGGGAGCGCCAGATGTGGGTCGATATTCCTGGCATGTCAGAACAGGACATGCTCGCAATTACGGGATCACCCTCCCTTTATGGCGAGCCAGGCTACAGCTCGGCAGAGCGCCTGTGGGCCCGCCCCACGGCTGAGGTCAACGGTATCGGTGCCGGCTATCAAGGCGAGGGATCCAAAACCGTCTTACCCGCTGAAGCCATGGTCAAACTCTCCTTCAGGCTCGTTCCCGACCAGGACCCAAAAGACATTATGGACAAAGTCTCCAGACACCTGGAAAAACACTGCCCGGAGGGTGTTACCATGGCAATCGAGATCGGCCATGACGGCAAACCCTTCTATGCAGATCCCCATTCCGCAAACGGCAAGGCAGGACAAGCAGCACTCAAAACTGCCTTTGGCGAAGAACCCGTACTCATCCGGGAGGGAGGCTCCATCCCTATCATACAAGACATGAAGGAAATCCTCGGTGTGGAGGCTCTCATGCTGGGTCTGGCTCTACCTGACTGCCAGATCCACGCACCCAACGAGAACTTTTATATTGAGAACTTTGAAAAAGGCATCGCATTGAACCGGGCACTTCTCAGCGAACTGGCCAAGTAGGGATCTTTGCCGGAGCCTCCCTATTTGGTATCACTCGGGCTCTCCGTGTCCAATGCCTTGAGCCGGTCCAAATAGGCATTGTTGGGTTCCGGTTTCAAAGGTCTCTCCTCAGTCTCCATCATGGCATGGACTTGCCCCGAGCTTTTTTCGATGAGCTCCTCAATGATTTCCGCCTCGGGTAAATTCTTCCAATATTTTTTCGGCATCTCGGTTTGCATCATTTTGATTTTGAGCCGGGCCGGATTGAAAATACTGCGGTAATAGCCGCGCCAAAGTTCCTCAAGCTCATCCTCATCCGGTGCAGCTTTCTGGTCCACCCCACCTGTGTAGGTGATCTCATGCCCATCCCAGTGCACACATTCATCCGGTGTGAGGATCGACCAGTTCATACCCCCAAAGCGCTTCCTGAAAAATGCGGTGTTAAGCCTCACAATGAGGTGATCCGGCTCAAACCAGGCAACATAGCTTTCGCGACCGCTTTCATGCTCGCCGGCGACTTTACGGAACCTCACAAAGGCACGCATTTTATGAATATCCCTGCTGACCGTGGCGCGCATGCGCTCCAGGGCACGCATTCGCACATCTGTCTGGTTACTCAATACGCGCCGGTCCGCACCATGAGTCATCTCCCACAAGACCTCATAGAGCAAAGCCCACTGTTTACCGGAGCGATGCGCGCACACTGTCTGGGCAAGCCTGACAAAGGCACGGGGAACCTTCAGTGCCGGTGCCCCTGAAGGGATGGCAGGCAGCGTATCAAATGCCAATAGTTCCCCTGCCTGAGAACCGGCTTTTTCCCAGATCACATCCTGTGGAGGAACTTTGTTGGTGAGCAAACTGCGCGCGGCTTTTCGCCACGCATCAAAGTAAGGTTCTGTGAAAACGGTTATCACGAGACTAGAATTCACCGTGCAGTGCCTCCGACCCGGCCTGGGCAATCAAAGCCTTGTTTATTGTGGGGGCGGCGGAAAAATCCAACTCCATTTGCTCTGGTGGAGGCGCAAACCTCGCGCGCAAATCACTACTGGATAATTCCAGACGGGCCGGATGATGATTGGCACAAATCATGAATGGCATCGTCTTTTTGAGGTTCACCCTCAGCTTGATGAGATCCTCCAACCGCACTGCGTGATGACGGCGCAACCTCACTATTCTCTGCGCATTCCTGACACCAAGCCCGGGTATGCGGTAGAGCATTTCCAGCGGTGCCCGGTTGATATCGAGCGGAAAGACGTGCCGGTTACGTAACGCCCACGCAAGCTTGGGATCTATGTCCAGATCAAGATTCGGGGAGGCAGCCTCAGTGAGCTCACCCACATCAAAGTGATAAAAACGCATCAGCCAGTCCGCCTGATAGAGCCGGTGCTCTCTTACCAAAGGGGGGGATTTCAGCGGCAGGACAACGGAGGGCTCGGGAATCGGGCTGAATGCTGAGTAATAGACGCGCTTGAGTTTAAAATGGTTGTATAGGTCCCCTGCCCGGGCCAGAAAATCGCGATCATTGGATTGATCAGCACCAACAATCATCTGAGTGCTCTGGCCAGTGGCAAAGGTCGGTTTTTTTACCGCAGACCTGCGTTTGCGCAACTCCTTGCGCTCGGCGATGGTTGCCGTGATCCGTGTCTCGATCGTGCCCATCGCCTCACGCGTGCGCTGGACGTTTTTTTCAGGAGCCAGTTTACGCAGGCTCTCCTGACGGGGCAGCTCGACATTGATACTGAGGCGGTCGGCGTATTTTCCTGCCTCGGCAATGAGCTCCGGAGAGGCCTCCGGAATGGTCTTGAGATGGATGTAGCCGCGAAAGTGATGCTCTTCGCGCAGTAATTTTGCAACCCGCACAACGAGCTCCATGGTGTAATCGGCACTGCGGACAATGCCCGAGCTCAAAAACAAGCCTTCCACATAGTTTCGCTTGTAAAAGGACAAGGTGAGCTCGACCACTTCCTCAGGGGTGAACCTCGCCCTTTGCACGTTACTCGAACGGCGGTTGATACAGTAATGGCAGTCATAGAGGCAGACATTGGTCAGCAAAACCTTAAGCAGCGAGATGCAGCGCCCGTCCGGAGCATAGGAATGGCAGATTCCCGTGCCCCCTGTGGAGCCAACGCCCTTTCCCTTGGCCGAGTCCTTCCTCGCACCACCGGAACTGGCACAGGACGCATCGTATTTGGCTGCATCGGCGAGAATTTCCAGCTTCTTTAAAGTATTCACATGAACATGGTATTCTAGTGAACACCTTTTTCAAGATTATTATAACATAATTACCGTTTGACTGCTGCCCACCCCGGTTTAATAAAGGGTGCAATGGCTAAGTCGACTTCCAAGAAGAACGCAGCAAAGGATCTGGAAAATCAATATTGGCACGTGCTTCTCACCACTGGCAAAAGGCCCTCCAGTGTCTACGCCTTCACTCAGGAAATCGGCGTCGAGGAGGCGGAATTTTACAAACACGCTGCCAGCTTCGAGGCTCTCGAGGCCAGTTATTGGGACCGTCTTGTAGAGGAAACTATCCAGGTCTTGCACAAGGATGATGAGTATGCCGATTACCCGGGAGACCAGAAAATACTCGCGTTTTTCTACACCTTCTTTGTGCATGCCCAGAAAAACAGATCGCGGCTGGTTGAGTTCTTCCCCCGCCCCGGTTGCTGCAAGGCACTCAAACCCATGAGGAAACGCTTCATCGAATTTGCCAGAGAGATCGTAGAGCAGGGTCTTGAGGATGGAAGCATCGCTGATCGCAAGAAACTGAGTGAAAAATACCCAGAGCTTCTCTTCGAGCAGTTCCGCAGCATCATCGAATTCCACCGCAAGGATCAATCAACTGAGTTCCAGGACACGGATGCCCTCATTGAGAAAAGTGTCCGCTTCAGCGCGGACATTGCCAGATCGGGAACCTTGGATTCCGCATTTGACCTCGGCAGGTTTCTGATGCGTCGGCTGACGCTGCCAGGTTCATAAGCTCAATGAAGGAGCAGACCAAAATCCCAAAAAACAAAATGGGGCGTGCCAGTGAGCTTGCCCGTACCGGTATTCAGGTGGGTGTGAACTATTTGAAGTACAAGGCCCAGAAGACGATCACCGGCAACGACGATAAATCCTCATTCCACGAGGTCACGGCCCGACAGACCTACGATACCTTTAGCAAACTCAAGGGCGGCCCCCTCAAGCTGGCTCAGATGCTCAGTATGGATCGAAACCTGATCCCCGAGCAATACGCGGATCAATTCTCACAGGCTCACTACAACGCACCTCCCCTCACCTACCCTCTGGTTGTTAATACCTTCATGAAAGAGTTGGGTAAGCGACCCAATGAAGTCTTTGAAAAATTCACAACCAAGGCTGTCTCAGGCGCCTCCATTGGTCAGGTGCATCAGGCGGAGATCAAGGACAAGAAATACGCGGTGAAGATCCAGTATCCAGGAGTAGCAGACAGTCTCAAATCTGACCTGGCGATAGTGAAACCCATTGCCACAAGGCTCTTCCAATTAGATTCCAAGGCGATTGAGCCCTACATGAAAGAGGTCGAGGAACGCTTGCTGGAGGAAACCGATTATCATCTGGAGCTCGAGCGATCCCAGGATCTCGCCAATAAGTCCAGCCACCTTCCGCACACTCGCTTTCCAAGCTATTATCCCGAGCTCAGCAGTAAGCGCATCCTCGCCATGGAATGGATTCCCGGCGTGCAGCTTGACACTTTCGCCGAGTCAGATGCCCCCAGAGAACTCAAGCAGACCATTGCCCAGGCACTCTGGGATTTCTATCACCACCAAATCCATGACCTGCGCCTCTTCCATGCCGATCCCCACCCGGGCAACTTCAAAATACACGAGGATGAGCTCTGGGTGCTGGACTTTGGCTGCACCAAGTTTCTTGAGGACAACTTTTACAGGGATTACTTTGCCCTTATGGATCCGGCGGTACTCGACGATGATACAGCCTTCCGTGCAGCATTGCACAAACTAGGCCTCTTGCTCGACAGCGACAGCCCAAGCGAGAAAGACAAACTCGCCAGCCTGTTCAGGGCATCTGTTGAGCTCCTCTCACGCCCCTTCGTGCATGGCACCTTTGACTTTGGCAATCAGGACTACTTCGACGAGCTTGCCCAGTTCGGGGAGGATGCCAGAATGGACAAGGAGCTTAGCAAACTGAGCACTTCCCGCGGCAATGCGCATGCCCTCTATCTCAACCGCACCTACTTTGGACTTTACCATCTGGTAGGAAGTCTCGACGCCACCATCACCACCAAGTTACCTGACTACGCTGCCAATAACTAATTCCGTGACACGTATTACAAGATCATCACTCCATTCTCACTAACATCTATGAAAACAGCTCTTATCATTGGCGGATCACACGGTATTTCCGAGTGTCTTGTGCGCAGGCTCGAACATGAAGGCATCCAGGCACTGACAGCAAACCGCTCCGGTAGCGGTGACCATCACCAGCTCTTTGATGCGGCGAACCAAACACCTCTCAATCTTCCCGAACAGCTCGATGGACTGGTATACGCACCTGGCTCAATCACGCTGAAACCATTTCACCGGCTCAGCGAGGACGAAATACTTACCGAGTTCAAGCTTAACGCACTGGGTGCTGCCCAAGTCATTCAGCAGTGTTTACCAGCGCTCAAAAAATCACCTGCCGCTTCCGTGGTCTTATTTTCAACCGTCGCCGTCCAGACTGGCTTGCCGTTCCATGCCTCCATCGCCATGGCAAAGGGTGCTGTGGAGGGGCTTACCCGCTCGCTTGCCGCCGAGCTTGCTCCGGGTATTCGGGTCAATGCCATTGCCCCCTCCCTGACAGCCACCCCACTGGCTGAAAACCTCATCAACAATGATGCCAAGCGTGAGGCCTCAGCGCAGCGCCACCCCCTCAAAACCATTGGTGAGCCCGAGGATATTGCGGCCCTCGCCGCTTTCCTGCTTTCCTCGGAGGCAAAATTCATCACGGGGCAAATCATGCACGCGGACGGCGGCATCGGAGGTGCCCGCACCTTCTAAAC
>JBNACB010000026.1:0-25693 GCA_049632765.1 Akkermansiaceae bacterium
TCAAAAAAAGAAAAACCACCTCGAAAGGTGGTTCAATGGAGGCGGAGGCGGGAATGCTTTAGCTCCGCTCAAGCCATGCGGACCAGCAAGTTTCCTCCTCCGGAAACTTGCGATTGCAGACGCGTAAGGCACGCACTGCGTGTGCGTTCAAACCCGGGCCTGCGCTCACCATCTGCGCCGGCTCGCTACGGAAGGGTTCTCATCCCATCTCCGCAAGGGGCAAACCACCGTCCAAGCTAACGCCACCTCAAAAAAAGAAAAACCACCTCGAAAGGTGGTTCAATGGAGGCGGAGGCGGGAATGCTTTAGCTCCGCTCAAGCCATGCGGACCAGCAAGTTTCCTCCTCCGGAAACTTGCGATTGCAGACGCGTAAGGCACGCACTGCGTGTGCGTTCAAACCCGGGCCTGCGCTCACCGTCTGCGCCGGCTCGCTGCGGAAGGGTTCTCATCCCATCTCCGCAAGGGGCAAACCACCGTCCAGGCTAACGCCACCTCAAAAAAAGAAAAACCACCTCGAAAGGTGGTTCAATGGAGGCGGAGGCGGGAATCGAACCCGCGAATGTCGGTTTTGCAAACCGATGCCTTACCACTTGGCTACTCCGCCTTGAGATTGACGCTGGGCGGCATGGTGGTAGTGGCGATGTAGTGCCTTGTCAACCGAACAATTTTCGAATTGTTACCCGTTGGAGACACTTGCCAAAGGGTCCGTTTCCCGCTAAAGCAACGCCCACTTGCATGACTTGCACATGCCGTGGAGAGGAGCGCCAGGTCAGGCACAATCAATTTTTCATCATGGAAGGAATAGCTATTATGACATCCGGCGGCGATGCAGCCGGTATGAACCCCGCGATCAAATGCTGTGTAGACTACTCTCGCATGCTTGGTTACAAGCCTTATCTGGTTCACAACGGCCTGCGCGGCTTGATCGATAATCACATTGAGGAGGCACACTCCCGGGACGTTTCCGGAATTCTTCACCGTGGAGGTACGATTTTGAGGTCATCACGTTCCAAGCGCTTTTTTGAGTATGAATATCGCAAACAGGCGTACGACAACCTGCAGAACCATGGTATTACAAAGCTCATTGTCATCGGGGGGGATGGTTCCTTCCGGGCTCTGAACCAGTTTTATGCCGACTTCAAGGTCCCCTTCGCCGGGATTCCGGCCACGATCGATAACGACATCCCCGGCACGGACTACTGCCTGGGAGTGGATACAGCTCTCAACATGATCCGGCAAAACGTCGACAGCATCCGTGACACTGCCAGCTCCTTCAGCCGTGCTTTCGTGGTCGAGACCATGGGACGGCATTGCGGTTATCTTGCCATGGCCTCAGCGGTAACCAGTGGTGCTGAAATTTGCCTCGTTCCTGAGCTCGAGTATGATCTTGATTCCATTGAAAAGCGACTCCGCAGGCAAATCGATGAGGGGCGGGAGTTTATCATCGCGATTGTTGCCGAGGGCTGCAAGATTAGCGATTACCTCACCAAGTGGATCAAGGATCAGCTCAACATGGATGCCCGCTTGACAATTCTGGGACACATTCAGCGCGGTGGCTCGCCATCGGTCCGGGACCGTCTCATGGCATTCAAGTTCGGTATTGCAGCTGTGGATTCCCTGCACCGCGGAGAAACCAATAAGATCATGGTCTATAAATCGGGAGCTTATGCGACGATTCCCATCGACGAGGTGGCTGACCAGAGAGTCAGTATTGATCCCATCCTGGTGGATATCTGCAAACCGCTTTGCCGCTAGCCACCGGCAATGCTAATACTTGCGCTCGAGTAAATAGCGCGCAATCTGCTCGAGCCGCTGACCTTTCCTGCCCAAGGTGGCTAGGCTGGAAAGCGCTTTTCGGGTCAATCTTGCAGCCTCCTTGCGCGAGGCTTCCAAGCCCAGGACAGCGGGGTAGGTGGATTTGTCGACCGCCTCATCCTTACCTGCTGTTTTGCCGAGCATTTCCGTGGTCTGAGTGACATCAAGAATGTCATCAATGACCTGAAATGCCAGACCCAGATTGTAACCGAAACTACTCAAAGCCTCCAGTTTGCGGGGCGTGGCATTCGCACTCATTGCACCAAGGCGGATCGAAGTGGTCAGCAGTGCCGCGGTTTTAGCCTCATGGATCTTGATGAGGTCTTTTTTGGCCAGTTTTTTCCCTTCTCCCTCGAGATCGAGCACCTGACCACCGATGAGTTTTCTACTCCCCCCGGTATAGGCGATTTCCTCGACATACTCTTTTACACCGTAGCGCTTGGTTGCAGGGGTTTGGGCAATAATGACAAAGACCTCGGTAAGCAAAGCGTCTCCCGTCAACACCGCCATACCCTCACCAAAGACTTTGTGGGAAGTGGGGCGCCCACGGCGCAAATCATCATCATCCATGCTCGGCAAATCGTCATGAACCAGCGAGTAGGTGTGCATGAGCTCGGTGGCGCATGCCGGGGCCAGGGCATTCTTCACATTACCGCCACAGGCCTCGGCTGCAGCCAGGCACAGGATGGGTCGAAGACGTTTCCCCCCGGCAAAAATGCTATATCGCATCGCCTTGTGAATCGTCCGGGGATTGACACTCTCACGGGGCAGATACCTACCAAGGGCAGCATCCACCTCTTTCTGCTTGGCTTTGAGCCAGGGCTTCAAATCGTCCATGAGACCGTTATTAGAGATTACAAAGGCTTCAGACAAGCTCGGCGATCTGCACGGCATTGAGAGCGGCCCCCTTGCGAACCTGATCACCAACAACCCAGAGAGCGAGGGCATTATCGAACACCATGTCCTTGCGGATGCGCCCCACCAGACAGTTGTCTTTCTTGGTCGTGTCCAGAGGCACCGGATATACCGCATGCTCGGGATCATCCTTGGCATCTACACCGGGGCAGTCAGCATAGACAGCGCGAGCTTCCTCGACGTTAACGGGGCGCTCAAACTGAGCCGTTACACTGACGGAATGGGAGCGGTGTACGGGCACGCGCACGCAGGTGCAAGTGACCCGCAAATCCGGCAGATTGAGAATTTTTCTGCTCTCATTGAGCATTTTGAGCTCCTCCTTGGTGTAACCATTTTCAGTAAAGGCATCCACATGCGGAATGACATTGGATGCTATCTGATGCGGGTAGACATTTTTCATGTCGTCAGTGACCTCGCCACCGGCGCCAAGGACCTTGATTTGTTCATCGAGCTCGACAATACCCTGAGCTCCACTTCCCGACACTGCCTGGTAGCTGGAGGCGATAATACTGCGCAAGCCATAGAGCTTGTGCAGGGGACTCAGGGCCATCAGAGTAATAATGGTAGTACAGTTGGGGTTGGCGATAATGCCCTTGGGCCTGTTCTGGATGGCCTCGGGATTGACTTCAGGCACCACGAGCGGCACTTCATCGTCCATGCGGAAGGCGGATGAATTATCAATAACCACTGCTCCTGCTGCCGCGGCACTGGGTGCATACTCCAGAGACAACCCACCACCGGCACTAAAGAGGGCAATGTCCACTCCCTCAAAGCTCTGATGTGTCAATTCCTTAACCTTGATTAAACTTCCCCTGAAAGGAATCTCTTTTCCCGCGGAACGGGCAGAAGCCAACAAGGTTAGTTCACTAATTGGGAAGTTACGCTCCTCCAAACAATCGAGCATTTCCTGCCCAACAGCTCCTGTAGCCCCCACAATTGCGACATGTTTTCCTTCTGAACTGGTCATGACAAAGGCTGACATCGCTGAAATATCCCAGCCTGTCAACTCTCTCATCTTGTCAATGAGCCTTTTTGCTCAGGCCAAAAAAAACCGCAAATTCCCGCTTTTTCTTATTTTCATTTCGCACAAATGCCATATCGTGATATGTTGCATGCATGGCTACTACGAAAAGAACTCGTTTCTCTCGCCGCGTCCCAGATCATGTGACTGATGAAATCGTCAATGTATTGGGAGATGACGACAGCTTCTTTGGATTCAATGATTTGTTCGAAGCTGTCTACGCAAGGCTCAAGGAACGCAACGCCGTTAGTGGTGGAGAAGAAATGCTCCGCCTCCGTGCATACGAGAAACTCCAAAACCTTGTCACCCGAGGCATGATTGAGAAGGAGGGTAAAGAATACAGAGGTTTGGCAAAACTGTCCGAAGCTCACAGTGATTTCCTGGCCGCTCAGGATTCTGCCTAGGTTTCCCCCGACAGCCCGAAATACCCCCCAACTAAATTTCGTGCTGGTTTTCACCATGCGAATTGTTTTAAAAACCCGCATCGCCACGTAACAGGCGGTGCGGGTTTTCTCTTATCCTGCATAGATTGTTACACTGTTCATCCCACATACTCATTATACAGCCATGATCGAGAGCTACTTACCCGTTGTCATGCAGGCCCTGGTTGCCATTGGCTTTTGTGCAAGCATGCTCATCATGAGTGTTCTTTTTGGCAAGAAAGGCAGTAAAAACGCGATCAAGGATTCTCCTTACGAGTGTGGCATGCTGCCCATTGGAGAAGGATCGCCCCGTTTCAGTGTTAAATTCTACTTGGTGGCGATGCTGTTTGTCATTTTTGATATCGAGGTCGTGTTTCTCTACCCATGGGCCGTGCAATTCCGGGAACTCACAGCCACCAGCAACATGGCTTTCTGGAGCGTGTGTGGATTTGCCGGTATTCTGGCAGTAGCCTACATCTATGCGCTTAAAAAAGGCGCTCTCAGCTGGAAAGCCTGACCAGCAAAACTGAGGGAATGGCCCGGAGTCGTGTAGGCCAATGCCTCGCTCCCAGGCTCCTGGCAACCACGGCCAACAAGTCTGCGGGGCCTGATTTCAGGGGTTTTCCAAGATTGACTCGTTGGAAAATGACTTTTACTATCTTAGGATAAGTTAGTAATTCATCTATCCGATGCAAAAACCGGAGCTTCAACATTCTCATACAGCGACAAACGGTCTGGCTCCCGCACCGAGCTCTAGGCCGACTTTTCTTGTTGCATGTTGGCTTATGGCACTCGTGGCCTTTGCTCAGTTGATCACGGTGGGCGCCGCTCTCAGGGCGGGAAAGATGGAAACAGTCGTTTCCAGAGCAGTAATAACACCTGCCCCTCATGCGATTACCGGACCGATCAAGCCCAGAAGCCTCGATGAGATTCTGGCAACTGAGGCAGGCTCACCCGTTTTAGCCAAGTCCCGTTCCCCTGAGGCGGCTTCAGCCCTCAGTAACAGCACTCAGACAAACGCTACCCTCTTGACTGCAGACAATAGCACCTACCAGCCCACGACCATTGCAGTCCCTCGCGTCGAGAGTCTGCTTGGCGAGTCCCGCGCTTTGCAAATGGAGGGTGATATGATGCGTGCTATGCTCAAACTTGATGAGGCAGCACGTATTGACCCCTCTGAAGCCGGTGTTCTTTACCACAAGGGACTGCTTTTCGAGGAGATGGGCCTCTACGAGAAAGCCGCTGACCAGTATTTACAAGTCCAGCAAATGGGGATCCAGTCAGGTGCCTACTTCAAACTTGCCGCCAACAAATTGACCAAGGGAATGGATGTCGCACATGCATACAGGCCCCTTGTCTCCATCGGGCCAATGAATGTGCGCCGCGCATCAGGATCGATGGCCGACAAGCAAGCCGACATATCCATCACGCTTCTGGCAAGACCGGACAAACCCATCAACCCGACTGATGTCAACGTGCAGCTCCACTTCTACGACAAACTCAATGGTGGCGAGATTAGAAAGGCTCTGGACAACGCTCAAATTGGACAACGCTGGGATGATCGTGTTGACTGGCAAGATCCGGGCAATGAGGAAACGCTCAATATCTCCTACAGGATTCCAGAAGTTCATCTCGCTGATGAGCACTTGTTTGGTGAGCGTTCGTTTTTTGGATTTGTCGTGGAACTTCTCTACAAAGGTGAGGTCATTGACCAGCAAGCCTCACCCCGCAGACTCAACAGCATCCACGGCAACAACATATCGCCTAAGTTTAACACTCAATGGCACCAGCGCGCCCAAAACTCGCTCCTGCCTGGCAAGTATGATCTGGATGCTGCCGGAAAACCGGGTCCATTGCAGTTACCCAAACGGTAATGATTGATTGAAGCGGGATTGGACACCCCCCTTGAAATACGGGTGGCTCCATGGCAACGACTAATGCGTCTGAGGCAATGGTGCGCGATGCTGGATTTGAACCAGCGACATCATGCGTGTGAAGCATGCGCTCTACCCCTGAGCTAATCGCGCCTTGTTGTCCCCTGTCACATGAACTGCAAAGCCGCTCATGAAGAGGTGGAGATCCATAATCCCAGAAACAGGAAGGCTCAAGCCCATTTTATCTGATTAAAAAATCAGCTCCTTACCCAAAACGCCGACCTCCACCTCTCCATCGTGAATTTCGCGAAGCGCCTCACAGAAAACTTCAGAACGGGATTGCTCACCGTGAACGAGCCACACCTTCTTTTTGGGGCCCGTTGTGGCGTTGAAATAATCCATGAGTTCGGAGTGATCGGCATGCCCGGAAAACGAATCCATGATTACCACATGCGCGCGCAACTTATAGGGTTGGCCGAAAATATTGACCTCCGGATGGCGGTGTCTGATTTTCCAGCCGAGCGTGTTCTCTGCACAATAGCCCACAAAGAGAATGGTGTTCTTGGGGTCACCGATTCCGTTTTTCAGGTGATGCAGAATTCGTCCTGCCTCGCACATGCCCGAGGCCGAAATAATAATCCCTTGCTGCTCGCTGTCATTGAGCTCCTTGGACTTGGCTACAGACCTGATGAGTGTCAGCCCCTCAAAGCCGAACGGATTGCGCTTTTCATAGAGAAAATCATTCACCTCTTTATTGAAGCACTCGGGATGCAGGCGAAAGATTTCCGTCGCACTAACAGCAAGCGGGCTATCTACAAAGACCGGAACTTCGGGAACGCGGCCATCTTCAAAGAGCTGGTGCAGGACGTAAAGAATCTGTTGGGTGCGTTCCACGGCAAAACACGGGATAATGATCTTGCCGCCACGTTTGATCGCCTCGTTGAGCGCATCGGCAATACTATCGTTGGCTCCGGCACCAAGCTCATGCTCACGCCCGCCATAAGTGCTCTCCATGAGCATGTAATCCACATCAGGGACGGGTACTGGATCGTTGAGTAGATCGTTGTCACCGCGGCCCACGTCACCGGAAAACAAAAAGCGCTTGGTCTGAACATCGTCCTCGTCCTCGATCTCGAGAAGAATTTGCGCACTACCAAGGATGTGGCCGGCATCATAAAACCACATGGTCACACCCGGAGCAATCATCATGGGGCGTTCATAGCCTACATTGACAAACTGCTTGAGACATTGCTCTGCATCTCTGGCCGTGTAGAGTGGCTTCACGAGCGGCTCCTTTTTTTTCGCCAGCCGCTTGTTGAGCCATTTAGTGTCGCTTTCCTGAATGTAAGCGCTGTCCTCAAGCATCACCTGACAGAGGTCACGGGTGGCAAAAGTGGCATAAATATTACCGTTAAAGCCCTTGCTGCAGAGATTGGGCAGGTTGCCAGAGTGATCAATATGCGCATGAGACAAGACGACACAGTCAATCCCGGCAGGGTCAAAATGGGGAAAGCAGCAGTTGATTTCATAGGCATCTTTCCTGTGTCCCTGATAGAGACCACAATCCAAGAGGATTCGCTTACCGTTGACCTCCAGCAAATGCTGGGAACCCGTTGTTGTGCCAGCAGCACCACAAAATTTGAGTTTCATAGGCTAATTCAACAGCAAGAGGCATCTTCATGCAAGCGAGGAGAACCCGTCTCAACTCTGGCAAACAAGCCGGCATCTCCTGCTAGCGTCGGAAGGGCCAAATCGACTTGATAGCTCTGGTGATCACTCCTCCAGAGGCTGCCTCACGCTCTGCATCCAGTATCTGGGCATATCGTATCAGACCAACAGCTGTAGAATATTGGGGATCTCGGAAGTTGGCATGCACGCCGCTCATATTGGCCTGATCCGCCACATAAATGGACAGACCAAAGACCTCGTTGGCGAGCTCGGTGAGACCGCGCATCCGGCTCGTGCCTCCCGTCAAAAATACTCCCGAACCTATTCCCTGCATTGCCTGCTCAGGCAGCCTGTCCCGGATAAGCCGGAGTGTTTCCTCCAATCTGCCATGGATGATCTCATTGAGAAGTGAGCGTTTGATCTCACCTTCAATAAAGCCCCTGTCATCCTGCACGGTGACATTTCCAATACCCCTTGCCGGGTCACCTGAGCAGTCTCCTTCTGTTTTCTTCAACTCCTCAGCACGGCTAAGTGGAATCTTGGTAATCAAATGAATGTCATTGGTGATGTGATCACCTCCTACTGGTATACAACCGGATGCGGCAATAGCCCCCTTCAAATACAGGACATAATCTGCAGTTCCGCCTCCAATATCAATTACCAGAGCCCCCGCATCCTTGTGCTCTCTGTCCAGTGCCACTTGTGCTGTTGCGATGGGAGCAAAGACCACGTCATCCACATCAAGGGGGATCTCCCTGACACATTTAATACTGTTCTGAATACGGGTTCGAACGCCATGAACGATGTGAAAATCAACCTCGAGCGAACGCCCCAAAAGACCGACAGGGCTCACCGCGTGTTCCTGACCATCGAGGCGATAGTGCCGGATAAAATTGTGCAAATAGACATGGTCTCCGGGTATCGCCAGATCACGCGCGATCTCTGTGGCCTCGGTGAGGTGGCCTTCATGAACTTCTTCTTCCTCATCGGGCAGGCGGTAGGTGCCACGATTGTTGACTCCATGTATGTGCACACCGGTTACGGAGAGTAACACACTGCTGATGTCCACATCACAGATGTCCTCGGCCTGAATCAAGGCATCCTTGAGTCCTGCCCTGGCCTGTGGATAGTCGGCAATCTCGCCTTTTCTGACACCGGCGCTTCGGGTTTCCCCGACCCCTAGAATCTTAACCGACCCATCCGGTTTGACTTCCCCGACTACCATGCATGTTTTGGTAGTACCAATTTCAAGCCCTACATGTATCTTTGATTTTGCCATTGGGTGACTGGGTGATAAGTGTATTTAAGAATTGGGCAAATGTGACATGCCATCGACCCAAGCTGCTGTCAATGGTCTATGCCCTAGTGTTGCAGTGAGCTGCCTTTGCTTTTGGGCCTCACGATTACGGGAATTGATTTTGTCTTTTGGGTTTCGTCTTCAAATTCTACGGGGATATTTATCCTGGGAATCAAGTTCATGGTTTTAATCTTTCCAAGTTTCTTGTCACGGCAATGCTCGCGAATGCTGATCAGGTCCTTGACCTGACGTTGATGATCCCACATGCCAAATACAGCTTTCACCCCATCATGGGAGGTAAGCTCGATGGAATACTCATTGATGAGGTCAAATTTCACAGCTCGCCATTCTGGACGAAGACCAGCTTGGTCAATGACCTCCATAAGACTCAGGGCCAGCATCAAATCATCATGCGTTGATTGATACCCATGCTCAAAATCCTCGCTTCTGGCCTCACTGATGACGATAACAGGCAGATTTCTTGACGCTTGCCACAAAGCTTCACCACTGGGAAAAGTAAAGCCCTTGCGGTCCACGAGAACGCCTCCGTCGCTACATCCGGGGTAACCCAATGCCTCGCACTGCAGCCAGGCAACTGCATCACGCTCCGTGACTGTAATTTTGAGCATGCCAGGCAAGCGGCGCTCCACGTCACATTTCTCGATCTCTGGCAGATCAGTCAAAACCTTTTGCACCTCATCAAGATCGATGTCGAAAACGGTCTTATCCAATTTCAACTCGGCGAGGTCCGCCACTCTGGTGGCACTCAGATAACCATTGGTGTCCACTTCAATGGCTTGCAACCGGTAGTATTGATTGTCTTTATAGAGATGGTGGTAGCCCCGGTAGCCCCCGTAGGCAATGACACTCAGCAAAATCAAGCATGTCCCGTATTTCGACACCTTGATCAACCAGCTCATGGTTTGGTGCATCACAATACGTGGCGAGGTCACCTTGATATGTAGACGTTGGAAGTCTCCACCTTTGCGCACATTGCGCCGGACGGGGGTCGTTTTTCTGCGTATTTTGGATCTGCTCATCTTGTCACTATTGGGTTCGATGTTGAAATGAGATATCTGCGATTTTTTCACACAGATCTCCAAATGGATAGCCTGCCACTTGAGCAGCTTTCGGCAACAGACTGCTGGCAGTCATGCCCGGAATGGTATTGGCTTCGAGAACGTACGGTACACCCTCCTTATCTAACAGAACATCTACTCGGGAATATACTTCTATTCCAAGTGCACAGTGAGCTGCAAGAGCAGCATCTTGCACTGCAATAGTTGTCGCCTCATCAAGATCCGCCGGGCAGTGATAGTCCGTGCCACCATCACCGGAGAGCCATGGATACTTGTTTTTCATATCATAAAAACCACTGCGCGGTGCAATATGCACGACTGGCAATGCCACACCATCAAGGATGCCCACGGTGAGTTCCAAGCCTTCAATGTATTGTTCCACCAAAACTTCATCACCGTAGCGAGCCGCATCCTGCATCGCAGACTCGGCCTCGGAATGGTTATGCACAATATGCACACCTACGCTCGAGCCCTCACGGGGGGGCTTGACCACGTAGGGCGGTTCCATGGCCGGCAACCTGAATCCAGCTGAACAATCGACAATCTCCGATGCTGGTGTTGGCACGCCATGCGCCACGAAAACCTCCTTGCTGGCTACCTTGTCAAAGGCTGTTTTACTGCTCTCTACACCCGCGCCCGTGTAGGGTATGCCCACGGCCTCCAGAATTGTTTGCATCTCACCATCCTCACCAAAGGTTCCGTGAATGGTGTTGAAACACAGGGCCGTGCCCTCGGGAAGGTCCAGTGAATGACCAGTGACATCAACTGCCACAGCATTCAAACCCTGTTCCCGTAGAGCTTGTAAAACAGCATTTCCGGACGCCAGGGATACTTCCCGCTCTGATCCGGGACCACCCATAAGCACTGCGATAAGCATCTCTTTATCCACGTTTCTTTAGATTGGCTGTAGTTAATGTGTTAGAATGTAAATTCGTCCTCACCGATAATCTGAACTTCTGTCTCCAGGGTAATGCTACGTTGCGACTTGGCCTCGCGCCTTATGTGATCGATCAAATCTAGCACTTCTGCGGAACTTGCCTTGCCGCGATTAACGATGAAATTGCCGTGCTCGCTTGACACTTGAGCCTTGCCCACAGAGGCCTCCTTGAGGCCGAGTTCATCAACGAGCTTGCCGGCTGGCACCTCGTCCGGGTTTTTAAAAATACAGCCCGCACTTGCAGCAATAGGCTGGGAAGTGCGTCGTTTGTTTTTGGATTCCAACATTCGCGCTTCAATCACCTCAGGTGCTGCATGCTCTGCCTGCAGACTTGCCTCCAAGGCATAATTCCTGCGCAGCTCCGGCACGTTGCGATAAAGTGCCTTGATCTCATCACAGGAACGCTGCCTGATCTCACCATCCTCATCGAGGAATGTGACACTGACAACCTGATCAAAAGTCTCAATGCCCATGGCACCCGCATTCATGCGCAGGCCACCTCCTACATTGCCAGGTATGCCCTCCATCCACTCCATGCCGGTGAGCCCGTGGGCTGCCGCAATACTGGCCAGTTTCTTAAATCTCACACCCACTCCACAGGTGATAACATCGTCCTCTACCTTCACCTTGGCAAACTCACCCCCAACAGGATGAATAACCGCACCACGAATACCCCCATCCCTGACAAGCAAGTTCGAGCCCCGGCCCACAATGCGCTGGGCAATCCCACGGTCACGGCAATACTTCACCAGCCTGGCAAAAGCATCAAAAGTCTGTGGCTCTAACCAATATTGCGCTGGCCCTCCACAGAGGATGGTCGTATGCCGGTTCATTGGTTCATAGAGCTTGGCCTTGATGGCAGGCTCTTGCTGCGGTGCCGCCCCTTCCTCACAGCAACGTTTCATCTCCTCGAGCACTGCCATGTCGCGTGCGATTTTTGTGCCTATTTCGTGCACATTACCGGCACCGAGGGTCACCAGCAAATCGCCCGGTTGCAGCGCGTTACCCACAAGGTGATGGGCGTTTTGAACAGGACCGGCAACACTGGCTCTCACATCTCCATGAACCGCGATGGCATCCACTATGGTCTGGGCACTCACCCCCTCAATGGGCTGCTCACTGGCAGGATAAATATCAGTGACAAAGACCAGATCCGCACCCTGCAATGCCTTGCCAAAGTCATTGGCTAATTTCTGCGTGCGGCTGAAGCGATGTGGCTGAAACACAACCACCAGACGCCCGGGCTTGAGTGAACGCGCTGTTTGCAGGGTGGCCTCCACTTCGGTGGGGTGGTGACCATAATCATCCACAATGCGCAATTGGGGTGAAACGTATTTGTTCTCGAAGCGCCTGCGCGCTCCCGCAAAGGTCGCCATGGCACGTGCCACCAAGCCGAAATCCACACCCAAACAATCAGCCACCGTAATAGCTGCCAGGGCATTCAAGACATTATGCCGGCCTGGTATTCCCAACTCCACCCTTCCCAGGCGCTCGCCCCGCTTGGTCACTACAAATGAGATCATGCCGCCGCTTTCATGAATGTCACTTGCCGTGAAATCAGCATGATCCCAGCCGTAGGATACTGCCCCCTCGCGGCTCGCGCACAGCTCCGTGGCCACGGGGCATCCCGCGTAATAGATTTTTTTACCGGCGGTCTGGTCCAGCAATGTCTCAAAGACCTCCTTGATGTGATCAATGTCCCGATAAAAATCGAGATGCTCCTCCTCGATGTTGAGCACGACCGCGTGCTGTGGATGGTAGAGTGCCAAGGTGCCGTCACTTTCATCACCCTCGGCAACCATCACTTCACAATCCTCCTGCCAATGCGCATTGGTCCCCAGGACAGGGATCTCAGCTCCCACATAATGGCAAGGCATGATCCCGCCACGCCTCAGGACATGGGCACACATGGCAGAGGTCGTCGTCTTGCCATGGGTCCCGGAAATGACAATACCTTGGCGCGTATGCAAGATGGCCGCCAGGCACTCTGCCCTCCTGATGCACGGGATACCCTGTTCGCGCGCCTCAGCACGAGCAACGTTATCCTCACGAATGGCCGAGGAATAAACCACCACATCCGCCCCATGCACCTCATCAGCGCGGTGGGGGCTTGAAAAATTCAGCCCCAAACCCTGCATGCGTTGGGTCTCCCCACTGGTGACCATGTCTGACCCGCTGACGCGGTGCCCCATACCCAGCAACAGTAAGGCCAGGCCACTCATGCCGGACCCCGCCACCCCGATGAGGTGAACCTTCACGGGCGTGTCCCGGTCCGTCAGTCTTTGGCTTAGCTCATCGATATTCATCGTGGTTTGTGGGCGGGAGAGGGAGAAAAACTACGGGGTCGGGTTCATAACATCTGCGGAAATCACATCGCAAATGTGTGACGCTGCATCAGGGACGGCGAGGGCAAGAGCCTTCGCGGACATGGTCTGCCTGTGCTCATCGTCCTCCACTATTCGGGTCAGATCTGCAACCAGCTGACCCGCATCAAACTCTTTCTCTTGTCTGAGAACCGCTGCCCCGGCAGCCTCAAAGACTGTGGCATTGGCGGTCTGGTGGTCATCGGCGGCGTGGGGATAGGGAATGAGGATGGAGGGTATGCCCACTTGCCCGAGCTCTGTCAAACTGGATGCTCCGGAGCGGCAAACCGCAACATCAGAGGCCGCATAGACTGTCGCCATATCATCACAAAACGAGAGCACATGGTAACCCGCACGGCCACCCACCAGTTCCTTGACGCGATCATGGTCCAACTCGCCCGTGATGTGAATAAACTGCAAGCCCGGCATCGCCCGAGCCGCCTCCACGACCATGGTGTTAAGACTCTGTGCTCCCTGACTACCTCCCATGACCAAAACGACCGGCTCATCATGATCCAGACCAAGTGCACGGCGCGCCTCTGTACGCTCTGGCAACATAGCCAGCTCTTGCCGCACGGGGGTACCGGTTACCACCACCTTCGCCCCGCGGAAATAGGCCGCCGCGGCGCTCATTCCCAGCAGCACCTTCCGGCACCAGCGGGCTGTGATGCGGTTCGCCTTGCCTGGGAGGGCATTTGAGTCGTGCACGTAAGTCATGAGGCCCAGTTTTTTGCCGGCCAGAACGGGAGGCAGGGATGTAAATCCGCCCATTCCGAGAACTGCGTTACATTCGTTGCGCACGAGGATCTCGCGACATTGGCGTACCGTGCGCCAGAGCTTAAGGAGAAATGGAAACATTTTCGGCGATAACAGAGCCGGCTTGGCAATGGCAGGAACGGTCTGAAAAGCCAGTCCGCCGTATTTTTCAGCCCCCTGCGCATCCACCTTCTTTTCCGAAATCAAGAGTATGGCCCTGTGCCCACGCCTATCAAGCTCCTCGGCTACAGCAACACCCGGGAACAAATGCCCCCCGGTTCCGCCACAGGCGATTAAAACATTGAGCTTGTTGGACATACTGAGGGTGGATGAATGAGGTTGTTTAAGAAGACATTAACTGGTCACAGTATGTGAAAAACCAGATCCTTCAGCAATGATTAATGTATGTTAAATAATTAAAATTACCACTTTTACCTCCGCTGTGTGTGCCGGAACAGGCAAATGGCAACCATTCCGGCTCTGGGCACTTGCCATGGACGGTATTATTTGCCAAGCTTCACTATTATGAGAAATACCCTGATATTACTCGTGATTATCATTGCGGGCGGTGGTTGGGTCGCCAATAAATACTATCAAAAAACCAACAAAAGCAGCGATGAAAAGACTCGTTTCATCGAGCTTGCCGAGAGCTACAATAACAACGCCTCGCTCTTTATTACCGAGCATGTAGAAAAATACCACGAGGAAGCCTTTGAGTCCTCTTACCGAATGTGGGTGCTCTCACCCATCTCCGAGCTCGACCTCGAGACACATTACGACCAGGAAACCTACTACCGAACCATGGCCAAAAAAATCTGGGCGGCCGCCAAAAAATCCGGCCAGCCTGATGCCTTCGACATTCTGGTCGATATGGCTCCGAACTATGGCGTGGAGCTCAATATCAAAAAACCGGCACCCGTGGTCGCGCCCGCCAAAACCGCGCCGGGATCACAGCAAGAGCGAGAGCCTCTGCTCAAAAGCGGTAAGCTGGGCGACAAACGGGTGATTCCAAGTAGTCGAAAGAGAGATAATGATTACCGGTAAGGCACTGAGCTTGGACTCCATCCACGATTTCCTCTCTGCAGAAGACTGGAAAGCCACCTTCTCGAGCTCCAGCCTGATGGCCGGCCGCAAAATGGCGCGCGCGGGCCAGGTCAGCAGCTGTCAGGTCGAGGCATTGGACACGGGGGACATTGAGATCACTGCCTCGGTCACAGACCGCTCCGGCGGTCAGGAAAAACCAACCATTGCTCTCTGGAAAGAGGACGAAATCTTCCAGCTAGACACCTCCTGCACATGCCCCCTCGGGGCAAACTGCGATCATGTCGCCGCCACCCTTGAACAGCTGACACGGCCGGGAAGGCTCGAGACAGCGAGTGGAGAGCCAGCCACCAGAACACAGACCCAAACCCTGCACCGGGAGGCTAAAAGCCAGGCACCGACACAGCCAGCAACACCGGCAAGCGCAAACTTTGAGCTCCGCATTGAAAAACGCCCTCAAGGAGAGCACTTCCAATGGCTGCCCGATGTTTATGCCTCGGCAAACGCCATCTACGGCCAAGAGAGCTACCCGCTGGATCCGTCAGGCAACATCAGCAAACCTCGAATACGCGTCGCCGAAATGGAAGCGCTCAAAACCCTCTATGCGCTTGACCTCCTGCCAGGTGCTGAGCAGCCGCCACCTTCACTGAAGAAACTCGCCAGACCCGACGAGAACGGAACACTCTGGGCGCCCGATCACAAGCAATGGCAACCGGAACTTTACTGGCAACGCTTCCAGCATGAGGCCATTCCGGCGCTCGAAAAAAGGGGCTGGCAAGTGTCGATTGCGCCGGGGGCGGTCAACCCTCCCTTGAAGTTTGAGGCATCCAGCTGGCGTGCGGAGTTCATTGATGAGGGCAAGGGATGGTTCAGCCTCTCGGCCGGCTTTGAGATCGACGGCGAGCCAATGGACCTGCAACCCATCCTCGCCACCCTGGTGGAATACGGCTTTCTCGAGCTCACCGAAGGCATGCCTGATGGGCAGGAATTTCTGGTATTTCTGACAGACGGTCGTGCCCTCACCCTGCCCGTGGGGCGTTTCCGGCGTATCCTCAAGCACCTTGGTGAGCTCATGGATTTCAAATTCACCGGCAAGCCAATCCGGATGCACAAGATCGAAGCCGCTTCTATGTGCGAAGCTCTCACTGAAGACGATCCGGACTTCGCGCCTCCAGACGAAATCACCTCTCTGGGAATTGGCCATTCGCTCTGTACCACCCAACCTACGACAGTCCCATCAGGACTGGAAGCGAGCCTACGCAGCTACCAGCAAGAGGGCTTTGAATGGATGCAGTTTCTTGCCAACCATGAGCTTCACGGCATCCTGGCTGATGACATGGGTCTGGGCAAAACCATGCAGAGCCTGGCCCACATTCTAGCTGAGAAAGAGAAAGGCAACACGCTACCCAATCTCGTCATTGCTCCCACCAGTGTCGTCGAAAACTGGCAACGCGAGGCCGCCAAGTTCGCACCCACACTCAAGGTCATCATCCTACAAGGCGCCGACCGTCATCATCGCTATGACGAACTCGCATCCGCGGACATTGCACTCACCTCCTACGCCCTTTTGCACCGGGATCTCGAATTGCTCAAACAACAGCCTTTTCACCTGCTGATACTCGACGAGGCCCAACACATCAAAAACCCCTCTGCCCAGGTATCCCGGGCTGTGCGCCAGCTCGACTCACGCCACCGCCTTTGTCTCTCGGGCACTCCTATTGAAAATCATCTCGGCGAGCTCTGGAGCCTCTTTGATTTCCTCATGCCGGGTCTTCTGGGAAGCTCCGACACCTTCCGTGAGACCTTCCGCACCCCTATCGAAAAGTCTGGCAACCAGCAACGTGCCGATGCATTGGCTCAAAAAATTGGCGCACTCATACTGCGACGAACCAAGGACGAGGTCGCAAAAGAACTTCCTCCCAAAACCGAGATACCCCACCTGATTGAACTGGGGAGCGGGGAAAAGGATCTCTACGAGACAGTGCGCTCCACCATGGACAAGCATGTCCGTCAGGCCATGGCCATCCGCGGTCAGGAGGCACAAATTGTTTTTCTCGATGCGCTGCTCAAGCTACGCCAGATTTGCTGTCATCCGCATCTCCTTCAAAACGCAGAGCTGGAAACCACAGTGGATAAACTCGAAGTGGCAGCAGCCCAATCTGCCAAGTTCGAGCATCTCAAGGAACTGCTCGAAACCCTCAGGAAAGAAAACCGCAAGGTTCTTCTCTTCTCCCAGTTCACCTCCATGCTCGACATTATTGAGCAGCATCTCACCAGTGAGGCAATCAGCTATCTCAAGCTCACTGGAGCCAGCAAGAACCGGCAGGAGCTCGTTGAGCAATTCCAAGCCGGCGAGGCCGAGGTCTTTCTCATTTCACTCAAGGCCGGCGGTACCGGCCTCACCCTGACCAATGCCGACACCGTCATCCACTACGATCCTTGGTGGAACCCGGCGGCCGAGAACCAGGCAACTGACAGGGCCTACCGCATCGGCCAGGACAAGCCCGTCTTTGTGCACAAGCTCATCTGCAAAGGCACTGTCGAGCAACGCATCCAGCAAATGCAGGAAAAAAAATCCAACGTCGCCGATTCCATTCTCACAGCATCCATCAACCAACTCAAACTTGATGATGATGTCCTCACCAAACTTTTCGCCCCAATCGAAACGTAAGATCGTGCATTTTTTTGCGTAACTTTTAATAGCCTCAGGAGTTTCATTACCATGCGAGCATCCATCACATTACCCTGCCTCTGCTTAATGCTCGGTACGGTGACCATGCTCGCCCAACCCCTCACTGGTGAAAAAGCTCGCAGCACAGGCCAACAGGTTGACCAGTACATTGGCGTGTATTTACGCCAACATGGCATCAAGCCCAATGAGATCATTGATGACGCCACCTTTGCAAGGCGTGCCTACATCAGCATCGCAGGGCGGATTCCCACTGCTGATGAAGCCCGCTCGTTTCTTGAGGACTCTGGCAGCAACAAACGCAGCAAGCTCATAGACTCTCTGGTCGGATCCCCTGGTTACAAGAGCCGGATGTTTAACTTCTGGGCTGACCTGCTGCGTGTGAACACCCAACTCGATAAACACGGTCTTGGATGGCACGTTTGGCTGCGGGACGCGGTGGAACAAAACATGCCCTATGATGACTTTGTCAACGCCATGCTCTCAGCCAAGGGACTGGCAACCGACAACCCGGCTCTCGGCTATTACCTGCGGGATCGCAACATGCTTCTGGATAATGTCAGCAACACCGTGCAGGTCTTTCTCGGCACCCAGATTGGCTGCGCCCAGTGTCATGACCACCCTTTTGATGACTGGACTCAAAAGCAGTATTACGAGCTATCCGCCTTTGTTGGCAGCACCAAATACAAGAACGAGACTGCCGATAACCTACTTCGTAATTTGGTAGACCACAGCATCGAAAATGAGGGCATCCCAGATCTCAAAAAGGGTGAGAACAGCCGTAAAACCAAAGAGCTCCGCAGGGCGGCGAACAAAAAATACTATCGTGACTATGGCCACCTTTTTAATGATTTTCGCAATGTAGCTATCAGCGATGATGCGAACCAAAAAATGCGGCTACCCAAGGACTATCAATACAATGACGGCAAACCGGGTGAAATCCTCAGCCCAAAAACCCTTTTTGGAGATCCCATCCCTGACGACATCCCTCCAGAGCAAGGCCGCAAGGCATTGGCTGACTGGATCACCTCCTCCAATAATCCCCTCTTCACCAAAGTAATAGTCAACCGGCTCTGGGCCGAGGTTTTTGGTCGTGGCATTGTTGATCCTCTCGATGATTGGTCGGACACAACGCGTATCTCACACCCCGAGCTTCTCGACTACCTTTGCAGGGTTATGATGGAGGTCGACTATGACGTGCAACAATTCATGCGCATCCTCTACAACACAAGATTGTTTGCCACTGCAGCTGCAGGCGAGGAGGCTGGGATGGGCAGGGCGTATGACTTCCGGGGGCCGGTCCTACGCCGAATGTCAGCCGAGGAAGTGCACGACTCTTTTCTCACACTACGCCATGGCAATCAGGATGAGGTGAGAAACAAGGAGCTGCAATATCGTTGGAAAAAATACGTTCAAACCACCGGACGTATTCTCAACATGTCACTGCCCGAGCTGATCGAACTCGATGAACATATCGATGTATTGGAAGAGCAAACCTACGCCCTGCGTAGCGAGGCCCGTGAACTCAAAATAGCCGCAGACAAGGCACGAGGTGAAGGCGACATGGACAAGGCTCGCGGTTTGGATCAGCAGTCCAGGGAGAAATACAAGGAGTCCAAGAACACTGAGTCGATGAGTAGGAATATGATGGCTGCGTCCATGATGCAGGCCCAGGCGCCTGCCAAAAGCAAGATTCCCATGCGCGCCTCGGAAAATGCAGCACCTGCGAGGCCAGGCAGCTTTTTGCGGCAGTTCGGATCCTCGGATCGCATGACGCCCGATGCGTCCAACACCGTTGCATCCGTGCCTCAAACACTCACCCTGCTCAACGGTAAGGAGATTACGAGACTCACCGATGGCAAGGGTGAGCTAGCCATCCAAATACGACAGGCGGAATCATCCGCTGAACGCCTCGATATCCTGTTTCTCTCCATTTACGGCTGCCTTCCCACTGATAAAGAGCGCCAGCAATATGAGCCGCTCACCACCGAGCGCACCCAACTCATTGCCCTCGCTCGTGCCATGATCAACTCCAAGCGCTTCCTCTTCGTCCAATAAATCCAGACTTCCAACCCTTAAGACTAGCATGACCAATAACCACTTGAAACTCGATGAAGTATCACGCCGTGGATTTCTTGCCACCACGGCCAAGTCCTGTTTCGGGCTAACCATTGGAGGCGCAGCCGCTCATTTTTTCAACCAAAAGGCCAGCGCAGCTGACCCCGCTGTGCTTGCTGCAGGCGGCGGCAAGGCCAAGAGTGTCATCTATCTCTTCATGTCCGGAGGCATGACACATATAGACACCCTGGATCCAAAACCCGATGCCAGCTCTGAGATCCGCGGCGACTGCCGGAGCATTGGCACGAATGTCGCCGGCATCCAGCTTGGTCACTGCCTGCCAGGGCTCGCCAAACAGATGGACAAGGTCGCACTTATCCGCTCGATGACCACCACTCAGGGGGCACATGCCCAAGGCCGCTATTACATGCGCACGGGTTACGCCACACGGTCAAGTATTGTGCATCCCTCCACCGGCTCATGGGCAAGCAAGCTTTCTGGTGATCATGATGGCGAATTGCCACCCTTTGTGACCGTGAATTGCAGCAGTAGCCACCCTGGGGCAGGCTTCATGGAAGCAAAGCATGCCCCGGTACCTTTGGGTAACCCCTCGGCCGGATTGCCAAACAGCAGGCGCAACAACATCAGTGAGAAACAGTTCGACCAGCAGCTTTCCCTCCGTAGACAACTCGACGCCGAGTTTGATGCCCGGTATATGAAGGGCCAAAAAAATGTCCGCGATTATCATGAGACCTTTGATGCCGCCGTGCGGCTGATGAGCAGCAAGGACCTCGAGGCATTTGACCTCAGTAAGGAAAAGAAAGAGACACATCTCCTCTACGGACGCGAGGCCTTTTCCAAGGGGACGCTGCTGGCCCGCCGCTTGGTTGAGCACGGGGTTCGCTTCGTGGAAGTCGAATACGGAGGATTTGACTGGCATGCCGACAACTTCAACCAGATGGAACAAAAAATACCCGTTCTCGATCAGGCTCTCGCAGCTTTACTCAAGGATCTGGAGCTCAGGGGCATGCTGGAAAGCACCCTGGTTGTGTTGGGCACAGAGTTCGGGCGCACGCCGGAAATTGTCAACAACGCCGGTCGCAACCACTACCCCAGAGCCTTCTCCTGCCTGATGGCCGGTGGTGGCATCAGGGGAGGCCAGGTCCATGGTGCAACCGATGCCACAGCCTCGGCTGTCACTACGGACAAAACAACGGCCCAGGACTTTAATGCGACCATCGCTTATGCGATGGGCCTGCCACATGACAAAGTGATCCATTCGCCATCCAAGCGACCCTTCCGCATGGGTGGTGAGGATGGTCAGCCGATCACCAGTATCTTTGCCTAATCAGGCCTGGATCATCTCCCGCGCCGCCTGCAGCAGCTCCTCTGCTTTTTCCATATCAGGAGCGGCACCACGTGCCATGTCCGGCTTGCCACCGCCCTTGCCTCCGGCGATGGGCCCGAGTGTCTGGATCAACTTGCCCGCCATAAGATCGGCAGCTAGCGCTGTCTCCCCACAGTAAGCGCCAAGATGTAGTCGCTCACCGTCATTAACCACCAGGAAGGCGGCACCTTCAAATTGTTTCTTCTTCAGTCCATTGATCAGCTCCTGTAGCAAGTTGGCAGGCCCCTCAAAGAGCTCGACGACATTGCCTCCCCCATCGAGCAACTGGACCAGTGCCTCATCTGCCAGTTTGGCAGCAGCACCCGCCTGAGCTTTCTTCAATTTCTTCTCAGCACTGATGCTGGCCTCGCGCAGGGAGAGGATATGCTGAAGGAACTTTTTATACGTTGAATTAATCTGGTGAAAGTCACCACCCTCAACGAGCAGCGCACCCATGATGTGCGGGAAATCAGGATGCTTCACCGGCTCTTGGCCGATAGCTACCAGAGCCTCATTCACCCTGTCGAGCTTGGCACGGAACTCATCACATTGCTGGTCTCCTTTCTCAATTTCCTGATGCATCCAGTCCCACGCAGCACTGCCACAGACGGCCTCGATTCTTCGAATTCCGGAGGCGATGGCACCCTCCGACTTGATCTTGAAAATACCGATATCCCCGGTGTTGCGAACGTGAGTGCCCCCGCAAAGCTCCATCGAGTATCCATTGAGCTTGCCGGCTTCGCCGCCGACCTGAACCACACGCACCCTGTCGCCGTATTTATCGCCGAAAAACTGCTGAATGTCCTTGCGCCCCTGAATTTCACTGTAATCCACCTCGGTCCATGAAACTAAATCCCCGGCACCAATCCAGTCATTGACCACGGCTTCTATCTTTTCGAGATCCCCGGGCTCGACAGCACCCGAGTTAAAGTCAAAGCGCAAGCGGTTGCGACTCACCAATGAACCCTGCTGGGAAGCGTCCTCAGAGACGATCTCGTGCAATGCCAGATGTAACAAGTGAGTAGCGGTGTGATGCGCTTCAATGGGGCGGCGACGCGAGGTCTCCAGACTCAGGGTCACTGTGTCACCGATATCTATCCTGGCTTCCGGATCGAGTACGTGTGCCCTTGCGTTGCCCAGTTGCTGCACAGCTGAGACCGCATAGTCGTTGCCCTGATGATTCAGGATTCCCTTGTCGCCGAGCTGGCCTCCCATTTCGACGTAGAAGGGCGTCTTGTCGGTGATAACCAACACACACTCAGGCTGCTGGTGAATTTCGAGCACGGTGGCTTCCGTGACATCTTCGTCAAAGCCTGTGAAACTTGTCACCGCATCTGTGGCAATATCAGCTGCACGGATCAGCTCCTTGGTTTGTGCAGCACGGCCCTTTTCCCGCTGCTCTTCCATGAGCTGCTCAAATTTGGCCATATCCACACTCAAGCCGCGCTCCGCACAAAGCAGCTCGGTAAGATCAATGGGAAAACCAAAGGTGTCATAGAGCTGAAATGCAAAGGCTCCATCAAGCTCGTTACCTCCCTCGGCCACTTTCTCTTCAAACTTGGCGAGGCCACGGTCCAGAGTTTCATTGAAGCTTGCCTCCTCACGCTGCAAATTCTCCTTGATGGCCTGCTGACGCACTTTGAGCTCGGGAAAGACCCCATGCATTTGCTCAACCAAAGTATCAACGAGCTCAGGCAAGAAAGGTTTGTCCCCCGCGAACCCCAAGGTCCTACCATAACGCACGGCACGGCGGAGAATGCGGCGAAGGACATAATTACGGCCTGTATTGCCTAACAAAATACCATCAGCAAGGGAAAAGGACAAAGTGCGGATATGATCGGCGATCACTCGGAAGGCAATTGCCTCCTTGAGCTCAGCCCCCAGGGTTGACTTGTCCACCTCCACTGACTCCGGATAAATATCCTGGTATTTCCTGCCGCTAAGCTCTTCCAGTTTACGGAAGATCGGTTGGAAAACATCGGTGGCGTAGTTGGTCGGTTTCTTGGAAAAGTCTTTGAAGCCATCGGTGCCCTGGTAGATCGAGACCGCACGCTCAAATCCCATACCGGTATCCACGTGCTTGGCGGGAAGATCCCGGAAGCTACCGTCCGCCTCGGCATTGTACTGAATGAACACCAGGTTCCAGATCTCAATACAAAGGTCGGAATCCATGTTGACGAGCTTGCCGTCCGTATCACCCTCGGGAGTCAGGTCCACATGCAGCTCCGAGCAGGGCCCACAGGGCCCGGTCTCACCCATCATCCAGAAGTTGTCTTTGACGTTGCCGTTGACAATCTGCTTCTTCGGGTCGAGGCCTTTGGCCTGAAACAAAGCCGCCCATAGGTCGTATGCCTCCTGGTCAAATTGTCCCGGATCTCCCTCACCCGGCATGTAAACGGTGGCATAGAGCCTCTCGGGAGGAAAACCCCAGCGTTCGACTACTAATTCCCAGGCCCACTCGATCGCCTCCTTCTTGAAGTAATCACCGAACGACCAGTTACCCAGCATCTCAAACATGGTGTGGTGATAGGTATCATAACCCACATCCTCCAAGTCATTGTGCTTGCCTCCCGCACGGATGCATTTCTGGGTGTCAGCAGCTCGCGGAGGGTCGTAAGGAGCCTTCTCAGTACCCAGGAAATAAGGCACAAACTGATTCATCCCGGCATTGGTAAACAACAGCCCCGGGCTCTGGGGCATGAGGGACGCAGAGGGCACAATACTGTGTTGCTTTTCCTCGAAAAAATCGAGGAAGCTTTGGCGGATCTGGGAGGCGGTCATCTTCGATGAAGTGGATCGTGTCGGTGCATGGTGTATTCACAACCAATGCGGCCGCGCTGATAAGAAAAGATCGCGCACAAGTAAAGCCTGTAGGCGCTATTGTGCCAAGCGAGCACGGACCAGGCTGATCCAGGCGTCGGATTCCGTGGCATAGTCAAACAGAGAAGCGCGCTGCTCCACCCGCCGCTTCAAATCCGCATAGAACGATGCGCTTCCCGCACATCGCTGCAGCAAATCGACCATGGCCCGGACATCACCACTCGGGAAAAGCCCCGGGTAATCGCCCCCAAGCATGCCCACGTTGCCACGAATATCACTCGCCACGACCGGCAAACCCATGCTCACCGCTTCACAAATGGCATTGGCCCCACCCTCGAGAGTGGAGGTGTTGAGCAAGACATGCGCCCGCGTCATTTTGCCCAGTAGTTCAGTATGGCTGACTTTGCCACACCACTGGAAATGGGCCAGCTCCTCACTGGATTTGCTCATCTCAACGGCCAGCTCACCGCTGGCATCACCGTAACTACTGATGTAAACCGGGGAGTCGTCACCGAGCAAACGTGCTCCCTCAACGGCAAGCTGCGGGTTTTTCACCGGGCGCAGATTGCCCGCCATGATGACTTCAAAGCGATTCCCCTCCGCAGGTTGATGCTGCGTCCCATCCGGCAGTATCACACTGGGGAAAACACAAACCGCTTTTTGCTGCAAGTCACCGGGCAGTGCCTCCAGATCAGTCTGATGCAACATGACCAAAGCGTCCGCTCGCGCCATGGTTCTGCGTGTCTCCGATTCCCTGTCCTCCATTTCAGGATGGTTGATATCAGAGCCCGTCACAATCACGATCACCTGCCGCCCCGGGTGCAGTGTATCGAACTCAGCCACCACACCGGCACTGCGGCGGGCATTGAGAGCAATGAGACAGCTCGCATCCTCTCCGGAATAACTCCCGCCCTCAGAGAGCACACTGAAACCGGCCTTGTTAAGAATGAGCTCCGTCCGGTCAGCCGTCACCGAATTTCCCTGACCAGTCTGGTGGGGAAAGGGTGAGTAAATGAGCACATCTGTCATAGACTGGGATAGAATGAATGTTATTTTGCACGGGTGGGCCGTGATGTAAAACGCGCAAGCCTCATTTTTTTGTCACAATAGACCACACTCGTGCCAATAGAGCTTGGAGCCAGCGGACAGCATGTGCTAGAACTACAGACTGCAGGCTCCTCAACTCTGGGACCACGATTATGAAACGAGGATACTTCACCATCAGCATCCTGCTAGCGGCCCTCATTACGGGTGGCGCAATGGCGCAGGATCAGCCAAACGAACTGAGGCAGAGAGCGGCAAAACTGCAAAAAGACGGCAATTTCAAGGAGGCCTTTGAGATATACCGGCAACTTTTGGACAAGGCGAGGGAAAGCACGGACCCGCAATCGAGCCGTGATCTATCCGCGGCCAAAGACTGCCTGCAGCGACTCAATCGGGTCTCTGAAATCGATGCTCTGATTGAGGATGTGGTCGCCGCACACCCCAAGGATCCGGCGCTCCTCGATACCGCCGCCAACCTCTACTTCACCCTGCCCCACCATGGCTAC
>JBNACB010000027.1:0-25594 GCA_049632765.1 Akkermansiaceae bacterium
CATTAAGACGCATCGCCGGTGCTATGAGCGCAGCATAATGGTCGCTAAAAAACATCGTAACAAGGGAAAAATGGTGGGCTGTCCGCGACTCGAACGCGGGACCAATTGGTTAAAAGCCAACTGCTCTACCAACTGAGCTATCTGCGCATTTGTTGGATTTCCTCGGTTCCGTATCCCGGAAACCCGAAATCGGAACGGGGCGCAAAATACGTAGAGTGACCATTTAGGCAAGAGAAAATTAAACGTTTTTCAGGGTTTTTGTTTGTGATGTATTTCCTCGAGGGAAATACCAAGGCAGGTGCATACATCGTGCCATGCCGTTGCCATGGCCTCAAGGCTCTGTCCAGTATTAGAGAAAGCCCGAGTTTCTGCTTGTCAGATGGGTGAATGGGTCCTAGATATATCACGCATCAGCTCTGCGAAATGTTCGGGAGTGGGTCGTTTGACCCACTCTTTTGTGTCTCCGGGTGCTGATTACAGGATTAGCTTGGTGCATGGTCACCAATAATCCCGCTACTTTCACACAATATCCAAGATTCAATCAAGCACCACTAGCCATGACCAACGACATCGTCGCACTCATTGATTATTACGAAAAGGAAAAGGGTATAGACCGTGACAAGGTCCTTGAAGCCCTTGAGTTTGCTTTCATCTCAGCCTACCGCAAGATGGTTCCCGGTGCAGATGCCATTGAGGAGCTCCATGCAGATGTGGATGCCCGTAAGGGAGACACCGCGATCTTTGCTACTCTGACAGTGGTGGCTGATGACGACTACATCGATAAGTTCAACGAGGTGCCAATTTCGGTTGCTCGTAAAAACAAGCCAGACGCAGAACTTGGAGATTCAGTGGCCTTTAATGTTACGCCTAAGAACTTTGGCCGCATAGCCACCCAGACGGCGAAACAGACCATGATGCAGCGTCTGCGCATGGCTGAAAAAGAGATGATTTATGATGAGTATAAGGACCGTGCGGGTGACATTGTCAGCGGTACGGTGCGTCGCTTTGAGAAGAGCGATGTCATGATCGATCTGGGTAAATTTGAAGGTCGCATTCCCTCACGTGAGCGTGTTGTTACCGAGGAATACAATATTGGTGACCGAATTCGTGTATACGTTGTTGCTGTAGACAATGAAGCACGTGGCCCCGAGATTATTCTGTCTCGTAGTCATCCCAACTTCGTGCGCCGTCTCTTTGAGTCAGAGGTCGCGGAGATTGCTGACAATACCGTTGAGCTGCGCGGCATCGCCCGTGAAGCGGGCTACCGCACCAAGGTGGCAGTCTCCAGCAATGATGAAAAAGTGGATCCTGTCGGCGCATGTGTCGGTCTGCGCGGTGCTCGTGTGAAAAACATCGTGCGCGAGCTCAACAATGAGAAGGTGGACATCATCCGCTGGAATGACGATCCCGCTGTCTTTGTGGTTGACGCACTCAAGCCTGCCAATATCCGCACGATCAGTCTGGACAAGGAAAACAAGGTTGTGTCCGTCACGGTTGATGAAGAGGAACTCAGCAAGGCCATTGGCCGCCGGGGTCAGAATGCCCGTTTGACGGCCAAGCTCATGGGCTGGGACGTGCAGGTAAGTAAGGACGAAACCCAGCACGAGCAATTTGAAGAACGCGTCAGTGACGCTGCCCATAATCTCGCTGAGGAGCTGGGTATTGACGATGAAATGGCGGACAAGCTGTTCCGTGCAGGTGGTGCCTCCATAGATCTTGTGGCTCAGATGCCGGCTGAATACATTGCACAGGCACTTGAGATTGATGAGGAGCAGGCTGCAGAGATTCTTGAAAAGGCAGCCCCAAATGCACAGGCTCCAGCTGAAGAACCAGCAGTAGTGGAGGAGACCGCCGCCCAAGATGAGGAGCAAGCCCAGGCCGAGGATGCTCCGGAGGCCGAGGCTGACGATGCCTCTGAGCAAAAGCAGGCGGAAAGCACGGAGGCCTCATAAGGTTCATTGCCAATTTATCTAAAAATCACTCCTCATTCACAGAGATCACATCCAAATAATATAGCCCTAGAAATCGACATCCAGCATGGCAGACTCAAGCGATAAATCCAAGAAGGCCAAAGAGAGCCTCGACCTCATCGGTGACTCCGAAAAGAAGTTATCGCGCCGAGAGCGCCAGCGTATTGAGGCGTCCAAGGTCAAAACCGTGGACGACCAGAAAAAAGAAGCTCTGGATATCTTTGAGGAGGAAGACGGGGAGAAAAAGACATCCCTGATTCGCAAAAAGTCAGGGGAGAAGAAGGCTTTGCCTGCCATTTCCAAGCTGATCGACAGCAATCCAGATGATTTTTCTCTCCCAGGGTCCGGTGATAGCGAGCCTGCAGCCGATGAGGCTGGTGAAGGTGGCGAGAAATCGGGAAATCTTATCACTATCAAGCCGCCGATCATCGTCAGTGATCTTGCAGACCTGATGGACCTGAAGCCATTCCAGCTAATGGCGGATTTGATCAAGCTGGAGGTGTTCGTAGCCCCACACCAGGCTATTGAGCCGGAGGTGGCAGAGAAGCTCTGCGAAATGCACGGGTTTAAATTCGAGCGTGAAAAGCGCGAGAAAGGGGCGGGTGTTCACAAGGAGAAGAAAAAGATCACCGAGCCGAAGGCTAAAAAGCTGGAAGAAGAAGACGAGGAGAAGCTCGAATACCGTGCTCCGATTATCACGTTTATGGGGCATGTCGATCACGGCAAGACATCTCTTCTGGATTTTATCCGTCAGAGCCGCATCACCACAGGTGAGGCAGGAGGAATTACCCAGCACATCGGAGCATATCGGGTCGAGCGTGACGGCAGACCGATCAGTTTCATTGATACACCTGGGCACTCTATTTTTAGCGACATGCGCGCCCGTGGTGCCGATGTCACCGACATTGTGGTTCTTGTTGTAGCAGCAGATGACGGTATCATGCCTCAAACGGTTGAGGCTATTGAGCACGCCAAGAAAGCAGAAAAAACCATCATCGTTGCCATCAACAAGTGTGATGTGCAAGGTGCGGATCCCACACGTGTGAAAACACAACTCATGGAGCATGAGCTACAGCCAGTGGATTTTGGTGGAGATGTGGAGTGTGTGGAGGTGTCCGCCGTGACTGGTCAGGGAATGGATGAGCTTATCGAGCTGATGGCCCTTCAGGCTGAGGTGCTCGAGCTCAAGGCGAACCCGCGCGCCAATGCCCGTGCTGCTGTCATTGAGGCAAGTGTGCAGGCAGGCAAGGGCCCAACTGCCACGGTGATGGTGAGGGCAGGTACGCTCAAGCAGGGGCTGCCCTTTATCTGCGGACCGTATGCTGGTAAAATCAAAACCATGCTCAATGACTGTGGTGAGCAAGTCAAGGAGGCTGGGCCTTCCACGCCGGTGGAGATTATCGGTTTCGCTGAATTGCCTCATGTGGGTGACGAGCTCGTGCAAATGAAGAATGAGCGTGCTGCCAAGAAACTCTCAGAGGAGAGGCTTGAGGAGAAGCGCAAGAACCGTCTTGAGCGTCCCAAGAAGAGCCGCATGGAAGATCTGATGTCCATGGTTGAGGGAGATAACACCATCCAGCTCAAAATTATTCTCAAAGGCGATGTGCAAGGCTCCGTTCAGGCCATCGAAAACGCCATTCACGACATCAAGAGCGACAAGGTCGAGCCCTTGTTTATCAAGTCTGCTGCCGGAGCCATCACGGAAAACGATATCCTGATGGCGAGCTCATCAGATGCAGTCGTTCTTGGATTTAATACCAAGGTTGAGAGTAATGCCGTTCGTGCAGCCAAGCGCGAAGGGGTGCAGGTAAAGCTTTTCTCTGTTGTTTATGAGCTCATTGACACGGTTGAGGAGGCCATGCTTGGCTTGCTTGACCCTCTTACCCGCGAAACCATCATTGGTCACGCAGAGGTCAAGCAGATCTTCAAGGTGCGCAGAGGTCGCGCTGCAGGCTGTATTGTCAAGGATGGCAAGGTCACGCGCACGGCACATGCCCGTGTTCTGCGTGGCGATGTGCCGGTCTTTGATGGTAAGATGTCGACCTTGCGCCGTCACCAGGACGAGGTTGATGAGGTCAAGCAGGGCATAGAGTGTGGTATTCGCCTGGGTGACTTCAATGAATATGAGGAGGGTGATATCATTGAGTGCTATATTCTGGAGAAGGTTGAGCAGACTCTGTGAGAGTTGCCATTGAGGCCGTTTCCCCAATAAAGACCGCAGGATGAGTCAGCGTCTCGACAGAATCAACGAGCTTTTGCGCCGTGAAATAAGCACGGTGCTGCAACGTGATTTTGAATTTGGGGGCGCCTTGGTTACCATTAACGGAGTGGAAATCACTCAGGACTTGAGAGAGGCAAAAGTGTTTGTGGGTGTAATGGGCGGTTATGGAGCTAAAGTCATCGAGCAGCTATCCCAAAAACGAGGATTGATCCAAAGCCGAGTGGCCAAGCGGGTGGTGCTGCGGTGCACGCCGCGTCTCGACTTCCGCCTCGATCATTCTGCTGAGCGCGGGGTGGAGATGATTAATGTGCTGGATGAGGTCGATAAGCTCCCGAAAGCTCCGCCAGCAGAGGACGAGGAGGAGTAGAGTTATTGGCTCATTCTCCGTCGAGTTCTTCGAGCAGGTCTCCGGGTAAGTCGGCGAGCAATTGCTCGTAGCGGGTAACGTCAAAGTCGCGCTTATCGATAAACATGCGGTTTGATTCATCGGCCAGGCAAATGGCAATGAGTTCTTTGGCATGATCCGGGCTGAGTTTTTCCTGCTCCACCAGTCTGACAAAGGTGGACTTCACATAGGGTGTCTGGGGTGATTCGAGTTGTTGTTCAACTGCGGGTAGAAGAGATTCTATGAGGGACTGGTCATTCATGAGATGTGTGTTGGGTCCAAGGTTTGAATTCAGGGGGTATGGGAGCCTCAAATGCCATGCGTTCACCACTGCGGGGATGTTCAATGGCAAGCTTCCATGCATGAAGCATGAGTCTGCCCGGCTGCACCGGCTGGCGGTTTGGTTTTGCGTAGATGGGGTCTCCTAGAATGGGGGTACCAATATGGAGCATGTGCACCCGTATTTGGTGCGTACGCCCGGTATGCAGATCGCAGAGAATAAGGCAGGTGTCATCTGCTGCGCGATGAAGAACATGGTAGTCCGTTATGGCTGCCTTGCCACTGCCCGGATTGACCACTGCCATTTTGAGGCGGTTGACAGGATGTCGGCCGATGTGAGTGAAGATGGTATCCTCGTTCTTGGCAGGAGTGCTCTGCGTTACTGTGAGGTATTGTTTTTCCGTGGTTCTATCATGGAACTGTCTGACCAGTGACTGTAGTGCCTCATTATTCTTGGCTGCGACAATGCATCCGGAGGTGTCTTTGTCGAGCCGGTGCACAATGCCGGGTCTCTGGGGCTCATTGGTGGTGGCGAGCCCTTCCTGACAGTGATGCAGCAAGGCATTGACCATGGTGCCACTGTTATTACCGGCAGCAGGATGGACAACCATGCCGTGTGCCTTGTTGAGGACAATAATGTCAGCATCCTCATAAAGGATATCGAGCGGGATCTCCTCGGCATGCGCTTCCTCGTCTTTTTCCTCAGGTATGACTACCAAGACCTCATCCCCGCTGCTCACCTGCTGTTTAGACTTGGTCTTTGCATTGTTGAGTAAAATGTCTCCGGACTTAAGTAGTGCCTGGATGCGCGAGCGCGAAAGCTCAGGTAGACGGGTCACCAAAAACTGGTCGATCCGCTGTGGCTCAATGCAATCCACCTCTATTTTCACCACTTGGATAGTGGAGAACGTGCTCTGGGTTTGCAATTTAGTAATTGGAAATTAACATGACCTTGTGGATAGCTCCTCCTCGTTCCAGAAGCGTGCCTTTTTATCGGCACTGGCAGCTTTCGGCGTGCACGCTGCCGTATTTGCCGTCTGGATTTTATTCATTGTATGGGACTTGCCCTCATTTGCGCTTGATCAGCCGAGGCAGGATCCGAGGCCTGAGCCTGAGATGACGGTAGTGATGCTGCCTCTCATGCCAAAAGCTCCGCCCAAGCCAGCCCCGACTGAAGCTGCTCCACAAGAGCTTGCAAAGAATCTTGCTGAGGAAACGGAAGAGTCCAGGCAGCGCTTTGCCCGCACATCGGAGGATCAGGAAGGCAAACCCGATGCTCCCACCGATATACTTGGTGAACGTGATACAAGGGCTGCTTCCGAGGTTGCCCCGACGCCGGGTGCCAAGGCCAATACACCTGCCCAGAAAGGCGCCGCTCCTCTTTATCCGGGACACATTGAAACGGTGAACAGAACCTATAAGGATGGTTCAGTGGGTAAGGATCAGGAGGGGGATGAGACTGAGATGCCTCAGGAGGCGAGTGCCGGAAAAGACGGAGTAGGATCGGATTTGCCGGTTGAGGTAGTGACAAACAGTGCTACCAAAGACCCATCTCAGCGTGAACAGGAAAAGCACATGGCGCAGGGAGAGATATTGCCCATAGAAAAGCAGCAAAAGAGCGCTGAAGAGGACAGTCCGAAGGAGAAACCCAGCGAGAAAGAAATGCCGCAAGGCGAGGGGGACAAGGATCTTGCCTCGGAAGGCGACGAGCCAGAACCCAAAAGGGACGGGTTTAGTGGTTACTCCAGACAAACTGCGGTGGTCGGGTCTATATCCCGTTTTGGCAAAAGTGCGCTCAATGTCAGAAATTCTCCGCTTGGTCGGTATCAGGCACTGGTTGGCAAGGCGGTGGAATTACAGTGGCGTCGCAATTGCGAGCAGCACAGGGATCACATTGTGCCCGGGGTGATCTCCATTCGTTTTTATGTAGATAAGAACGGCGGGGTCTCTGGCATCAAGTTTCAGGAGGTGATCGGAGCAAACTACATTGAGCGCGGTTTTACCCAGAGGGCTATTCGTCAGGCAGAATTGCCCAGAATGTCTGAATCTGTGGTCGAGGAGCTCAAGGGCGAGCCGTTGGAGTTGATCTACAATTTCTATTTCTAGTAATGTCTTGTAATTATTCTCTTGCCGAAAGCTAATGGCTCTAGCTGCTTGTTGGTGCCTAATACCATGATTTACTACTGGATTAATTGCAGTTGAGTGTGCATCACTCTGCCAGCCCGATATTGAGCTGTTTCACTACTCGCAACGTTTTTGACAACCATGCAAATATTGATGAATAACACGGAGCCAGCCGCCTGGGAGGTAGTGTGGAATTTTTTCCGCCAAGGTGGATGGTTTATGATCCCGATTCTCGCATGCTCCTTCATCGCGGTAGCGGTGGTGGCATACAAAATGATGACGCTGGCAAGAAAGATGGTCGTGCCTGCTGATCTCGAGAAAAAGGTTGAGAATATTGAATCGCAGACGCTTGAGAGTGGCATTTATGCGATGTCCAGGGACTTTAAAGCCGGTCAATCCACACTCGCAAGGCTCTGCGGGGTGGCCGCACGAAATTCGGAAAAAAAAGATAATGAATTACAGAAAATAGTGCAGTCAGCGGCCCGTGAGGAAATTGTAAAAATGCACACGGGTATGCCGGTTCTGGAGGTAGTCATCACGATTGCTCCGCTACTTGGTCTCCTCGGCACGGCCAGTGGTCTGGTCTTGGTGTTTGCCAATGTCGGTCAAGGTGCGGATCCAGGCAAAGTCGGTCAGGGTATTGCCATGGCGCTCAATACCACAGTGGCAGGGCTTGCTGTAGCGGTTCCCACTGTGATCGCGCACAGCCATTTTAACCGTAAGATAGAGATGATGACTGCTCGTCTTGAAGTTTTGTTGGGTAAGGTGACATCTGCCTGCCAGCAAGAGTATCAAGCATAGAAGCTGTTCTTTTCCTGTTCGATGGAGTTTTACCGCCCAAGTCGAAAAATTCCAACAGTGCCGATCATTCCCCTGATCGACATCCTGGCGATTATGCTCATTTATTTTGCGGTATCAACAGACCCCAAAAACAAACGCCCGGTCATGCAGATCGAGCTCGCGCTGGCGCAGGATGGTGCTGCTGTAGAGGTCGTTGAGCCTGCTGCTGTTCTGGCTATTGCTGCAGACGGCAGCTTGACCCTCGATGCAACGCGCATTCAGGAGGGCATGCTAGTCAGCTACCTCAAAGTTTTTCGTGAGCAGTTTCCCACACGCAAGCTTGAGCTGGAGCCAGACAAGGGCATCCCTCTCGAGCGCTTTATTCAAGTGCAAAACGCATTGATTCAGGCAGGCTTGAACCCGCGGGATGTGCCATCCCGGGTGAAAATTCCCGAGTCCTCCATGAAACCCGGAAAATAACCGATTCAATCACCATGATCCTAGAAATTACCCAGTATGGAAATCCTGTTTTGCGCAAGAAGTGTAGGCCAGTGGAGCAGGTGGATGATTCCATTCTCAAGCTTGCCGACGATATGCTTGAAACCATGGTCGATGCACACGGTGTTGGGTTGGCAGCACCTCAGATTGATCAGGATATCCGCATGGCGGTAGTGGATGTGTCCCATGATCCGGAGTGCATATCGTTTTTGAAAGTTAACGGTGAAGATGCGAAACTTGAGGACGTAATGCCATTGGTATTCATCAACCCCGAGCTTGAGCTTGATGGGCCGCGGGAAAGTGAGGTTGAAGGCTGTCTCAGTATTCAGGATATTCAGGCAAAGGTGCGCAGGCCGACTGTGGTCAGAGCAACGCTGCCTCAACTGGATGGTTCGGTCATTACTCTTGAGTCCGACGGCTTGCTAGCCCGAGCGCTGCAGCACGAGGTGGATCATCTCAATGGGATTCTTTTTGTGGATCGTATCAGCCCGGCGGCCAAAGTCAGTGTGAAGCGCAAGCTCAAGCGTTTGGCAGGGCAGTAATGGCGTGCCCCAGAGCTTGCTTCATCCTTGCTCATCATCTACTCTGGGCCTGTGTCTGACCATCATCATGGCAACTACCAACAGCTCGAGGGCCTGACGGCTCGGGTTGACGATATTGTCTACATGCCCACTCTGGATTCGACTCCTGACAAACCGCATCCCTTTGTTTACTTCATCACTATACTCAATGGCTCCACCGAACGTGTAAGGATTCAGGGAAGAAAATGGGTCATCAGAGAGAGCGACGGAGAAGTTACAGTCGTTGAAGGTGATGGTGTTGTCGGGCAATCGCCGGTGCTGGAGCCTGGGGATGATTTTGCGTATAACAGCTACCATGTCACAGCTCACAATGCTCAAGTTTGTGGAGCCTATTTCGGCACAACCGCAGCCGGTGACAAGGTGCGGTGTGCTGTTCCGGAATTTTCCCTCGAGCTTCCGGATTGGGTTTGAAGCAAAGGTATTACTTACTTGGAGTGAGAGCCGTCGCAGTGAGGCGCGTTTTTGGTCGCCTTGCACATGCACCAGAAGATTTTCTTTTTCTCAGAGACGACCTCTTTGACCGGAGCAAAACCGGTTCCCTTGTGTGCTCCATCGCAAAAAGGCTGATTAGCTGATTTGCCGCAAGAGCACCAGAAATAGGTTCCGGGCTCGACTTCTTGCATGAGAGGCTTGTTGCCACATGATTCAGGATTATCCATAATGCTTGTATTCTAATGTTGAGTGTATCGACGGACAAGGATCGATTTGAAAGAAAACATGTTAGATGCAGGGTTATGACACGGGATCAGTTGTGAAGCTTTTTGGGCCGCTCTGGCCAACCGTGTGCAAGGGACCGGTTCATGCGTGGAAACAGAACGAGGTGAAAGGGTAAGCAAAAGTACCAGTAGAGGCGTCCCAAAAGCCCCTTCGGACGGAATGTTGCCGTTTGCTCGAGATCGTGTTCGTTGACCTTGAATTCAAGCCACGCCTCACCGGGAACTTTCATCTCTGCATAGAGCGATAAACGGCCTGCTTCACGGTCTGCGACAATGACTCTCCAGAAATCAAGTGCGTCGCCGGGCTTCAAATCCCCGGCGTTGAGATGTCCTCGGCGCATTCCAATACCTCCAATTATTTTGTCGATGGTGCCTCTGAGTTTCCATGCCCAGAGCATGCTGGGCCAGCCATTGTCACCCCCAAGTGACCATACTGCATCAATGACCTCATTCCGGGGAGCTGAAAATGTGTCTGACTGACTGTCACTGAGTGTGCCATGCTCTGGAATCCGGATGTTTTTTATTTGTTGAGGGCTGAGGTCACCGGAGGAAAGGGCTCCATACCAAGTGGAGGGCACTCGGTTCTGTGCAATCAGGGAAAGGGCCCTTTGTATGGCCTCATCATAGGTGATGAGTCTGAGTGGTAAGATATCACGGATTTTATTGTCCCGGCAGACTGTTTCCATGTGCAAACTGCCGACCAGAGTCTTGGCAAGTTGGTAATTAGTACTGGTGACAAGACACAGCCAGTAAGAGGAAAGGCGTGGGGTGAAGAACGGAACGGGAATGATGAAGCGGCTTAAACCCCGTGTCTTCGCATACCCGAGTAGCATATCCCGGTAGGTCAGTTGTTCGGGGCCTCCGATATCGTATGATTGCCCTTTGCATTGCTCGAGCTGACTCACTCCTATGAGGTAGTCGATGACGTTGCGAATGGAAATGGGCTGACATAAGGTTTTGGCCCATTTGGGGGTGATCATAAAGGGGAGCTTCTCTGCCAGGTCACGAATGATCTCGAAAGAAGCTGAGCCAGAGCCTACGATGATCGATGCTCGTAGGGTAGTCAGCGGAATGGGCGAGTCTTTGAGAATCTCATAGACACGATTGCGCGATGCGAGATGCTTGGACAGGCTCGTCCCTTGCGGGACTTCCGGTATAAGCCCGGAGAGGTAGATGATTTGTTGGCAATCACTGTTTTCAACCCATGTTCTAAAATGTTCCGCGCAGCGACGCTCCTGTTCGCTGAAGCCCTCGCCAGAACCCATGGAATGAATCAGGTAATACGCCGCATCAATACCATTTGGGCAGGGGGCTTGCTTTTCAGGAATGGCGAGAAAATCAAACTCAATGATCTGAAGGCGTTTTCCGAAGAGGTTGCAAAGTTCAGCGGGAAGACGATCCCTGTTGCGCACCACGGCAACGACCTCGTGATCGGTTTCACTCAGAGCGGAAAGCAAACGTAAACCAATGTATCCGTTTGCTCCGGTAATCAAATACTTCATGAGTGCTGGCAAGCTAACATAGGGGGTGAAAGCATGCCAAGCAGTTAAGCAGCGTTTACTTAATGAAAAAGGCTCCCTTGCCAGCGTGGGCAGGGGAGCCTTGGAAATTTGTGACAGTTGTGTCAGGCCTCGGCGGAATCGAGAATCTGGTTGAGCACGTAGGGTAGAATACCTCCGGAAAGGTAGTAATCCACCTCCGCTGGAGTATCGATACGAACGATGAGCTCAATATCAAATGAGTCGCCATTGGCCTTGGTGACTGTCAGAATGGCATCCTGCATGGGAGTCAGCTCTCCAGCGAGTCCCGAGATGCTGAATGTGGCGTCAGCAAGATCTGAGACCTTGTCGTAATCTGCCTTGTCTTTGAAATTGAGGGGCAGGACACCCATGCCAATGAGGTTGGAACGGTGAATACGCTCGAAGGACTTGGTGACAACAGCGGAAACTCCCAGAAGGCGTGTTCCCTTGGCAGCCCAGTCACGGGAGGAGCCCATGCCGTAATCCTCCCCGCCAATCACGATCAGGTCTGTGCCATCTGCCTTGTAGGCTTGAGCAGCATCATAGATGAATGCAGGCTTTCCACCCTCCTTGGGGGTGATGTCCTGGTCGGGCTCGGGTACTGCGGAGGATCCGAAATACTGTGTGTAGCCGCCCTCAACACCTTCGCACATCAGGTTTTTGATTCTCACGTTGGCAAAGGTGCCACGGGTCATGACCCTGTCGTTGCCACGACGTGAACCAAAGGAATTGAATTTGGCTTTTTCCACTCCATTGGAAAGCAGGTATTGGCCAGCGGGTGAAGTTGGCACAATGGCCCCCGCAGGGGAAATATGGTCTGTAGTTACAGAATCCCCGAAAATACCGAGAGCTCGCGCGTTGATGACATCTCGACCTTCGGAGGCAGGAGTGCGAGAGAAACCTTCAAAGAAGGGTGGGTTCTGGATGTAGGTGGAATTGTCATCCCAATCGAAAGTCGGGCCCGTGGAGGACTGGATTTCCACCCAGTTCTGGTTGGCGTTATCCAAATCACTGTAAAGCTTGTTGAATACCTCGGGCACTAACGCGGCATCAATGACCTGCTTGAGCTCATCAGCACTCGGCCAGACGTCCTTGAGGTAGACGAGATTGCCGTCCTTGTCTGTGCCAATTGGGTCATTGGCAAGATCAAGGTCAACCCTGCCGGCAATGGCGTAGGCAACCACTAGGGGCGGTGACATCAAAAAGTTGGCTCGCACGGATCCGTGAACACGGGCCTCGAAGTTACGGTTGCCCGAGAGCACGGAGGCACATACGAGATCGCCTTCCTTGATGGCATCCTCAATCTCGGGAGCAAGGGGTCCGGAATTGCCAATGCAGGTTGTGCACCCGTAGCCGACAGTCTGGAAGCCGAGTGTATCAAGTTCTTTTTGTAAGTCGGTGGCATTGAGGTAATCCGTCACTACACGTGATCCGGGCCCCAGTGAGGTCTTGACGTATGGGGAAATCGTAAGGCCCAGGGCGTTGGCTTTTTTGGCCACAAGTCCTGCAGCAAGCATGACACTGGGGTTGCTGGTATTGGTGCAGGAGGTAATCGCAGCGATGAGGACAGAACCATGCTTAAGCTTGGTTTTTTGATCGGTGTCGATTGCCTCAACATGGGTGCCGGCTTCCTCAAGGAGCTCTGCACCGACAGGTGAAAATCCAGCAGAGGCATGAAGTTCGAGATCTACCGTGGTGTTTCTACTACCAGCATCGCGGCCAAATCCTCCATCGGCCACCGGTGCCTCGAAGAGCTCGTTGAACTTGGAGCCAAGGTCGGTGACATTGATCCTGTCTTGTGGGCGTTTGGGGCCGGAGACAGAGGATTTGACAGTCGCCATGTCCAGCTCGAGAGATACACTGTAGTCCACTTCACCTTTCTCCGGTATGCCATACATGCCTTGGGCCTTGAAGTAGTTCTCGACGGTCTGACAGGTTTCAGCGGAGCGACCGGTGCCCTTCAGATAAGCGATGGTTTCCTCATCAACAGGGAAGAATCCCATGGTGGCGCCATACTCGGGAGCCATGTTGGCAACCGTGGCACGGTCAGGGAGGCTCAGCGCCTTGGCGCCCGGTCCGTAGAATTCAACAAACTTGCCGACAACACCATGCTCACGAAGCAGCTCGGTAATGCGCAGGGTTAAGTCCGTGGCAGTTACACCCTCGGCGAGCTCCCCGGTAAGATATACTCCGACCACCTCGGGAACAAGGAAGGTAACAGGTTGCCCGAGCATTCCCGCCTCAGCTTCAATTCCGCCAACTCCCCAGCCAACCACACCCAGGCCATTGATCATGGTGGTGTGGGAGTCCGTGCCTACCAGAGTGTCCGGATAGTAGACGCCGTCTTTTTCAAGCACGCCTTTTGCCAGGTATTCGAGGTTGACCTGGTGGACAATACCAATGCCTGGAGGAACCACTCCGAAGGTTTCGAAGGCCTGCTGACCCCACTTGAGAAACTGATAGCGTTCCTTGTTGCGAATGAACTCGATCTGGAGATTCCGATCCAGTGCTTGCTGAGAACCGGCAAAATCAACCTGAACAGAGTGGTCTATTACCAGATCAACAGGGACCAAAGGCTCGACTACAGAGGCATCAGCACCAGCTTCAGCGGCAGCGTTACGCATTGCGGCAAGATCAACAACCAGTGGCACACCAGTGAAATCCTGAAGCACGACCCGGGCAACGGTGAATGGAACCTCGTATGTTCCGGGGTTGGCTGCATTCCAGCCGGCTAGGTTTTTGACGTCTTCTTCTGAGACCTTGCGCCCATCACAGTTCCTCAATAGGGACTCTAATACGATACGTATGGAAATGGGCAGGCGTGAAATCTTACCAAGTCCGGCTTCCTCGAGTGCTGGGAGAGAATGCAACTTGCCCTCGATGCCGGAGCCTGTTTGAAATGAGCGGATGGTATTCATAACATGAAATAAGTATATGATGGGTAAGGTCAGTGAGCCGGGTCACAGAATAATGAAGCCTACCTGGGGAGGTAGGCGGGGGGAGGATAATGTGGGCGCAGACTTTGTCAAGAAGTCCCGTTATTTCAGGGGCAATCATCCAAGAGCAAGGATTTGATGCCAAAAATACCTGATGATGGCTGAGTCCTACCGGCTCACAATTGGGGCGCTATGAGGGTCACTGCTGCCCTTGACGGAATGGTGACCGGATTCCATGGAAATGGAGGCTTGGTCACGCGTTTTGAGCGTTTTTTGTCATTTTCGATGATGCGCAATTGCTCGTCGGCAAAAGATTTGCTCAGAATGTTCACATTCGCCTCGTCATTGATGTAGAGCGAACGGGGGTCCATGTTTGATGAACCGATGATGGAAAACAACCCGTCTACCACCATCACTTTGCAGTGAATCATAGTCGGGCGGTATTCATAAATATGCACTCCCGCCTTGAGAAGACGATGATATTGGTAAATCGACAAGTGTCTTACAGGCCAGGCATCCGTATGCTCCCAGGCAAGAATCAACTCGACGTGCACTCCTCGCCTACGGGCTTCGCGGATAGCTTTGAGCATAGGGCGGTCGAGGTAAAAATAGGAGTTTTTGATAACGATGCTTTTTCTTGCAGATGCCATGGCCTGCCTGAAGATGTGAGGTATGGTGTAGAGGTTGGCCTGAGGGGATGCATTGTAAGCCTGTGCTTTCATGTCGCCGGCTTTTTCTAATATAGGAAAGTATTCAGAGCCTGTGAGTAACTTGCCTCCGCATTTAACCCAGTTGTCATTGAATCCTTCCTGAAGCTGGGCGACCACAGGGCCAGTCAGCCGGTAATGGTTCTCGCGCCAGTGCTCAGGTGTATGCGCATCACCCATCCATGCGTCATCAATGCCACATCCCCCAGAGTAGCCTATTTTACCATCAATGACCATGATTTTACGATGATCCCGGGTGTTATACTTGCGTAGATTGAATAGCTGCAGAGGGTTGTAAAACTTAAGGTCTATGCCGGCCTCGACCATGCTCTTGCGGTCCGCGCTACTCATATTCATTGCTCCCATGGCATCCAGCACGATATGCACTTTGACTCCCGATCTGGCACGCTCACATAGTGCCTCGGTAAATTCGCGCGCGATTTTACCATTGCTGAAAATATAGGTCTCAAAAGTGATCGATTTCCTTGCTCCTTTAATGTCGTGTAACATCGCCGGGAAAATCTCTTTTCCATTGAGCAAAGTCTGAACGTGATTACCACTCGTCCATGGCATCTTGACGATTGCCGAGCAGGTGGACTCAAAAGCACTGGAAGCAACTGCTACGCTGGGATCAATGGGTTGGTTGCGTGCTATCAGGATGCCTTGGGAGCATGATGTGGCAGCGCAGGCAATGGCGAGGACTGCTAGCAGCTGTAAATGATGGCTGAACGATACCATGGTGGACTCCTCATCGCCCATAGGGGCCGTAATAGCTGAAGATTATCATTTGCGGTTCCCTGATGGCAAGTAATCAGAATCAGCGTTGGATTTCTCAGGTCCACTGGGCTAAAGGAATTTCTGTGGATGTAATTTCAATCAAAGGGGCTCGGCAGCACAATCTTGATAACATCGATGTTGAGATTCCCCGGGGAAAGCTTGTGGTCATCACCGGCCCCAGCGGAAGCGGCAAGTCTTCGCTGGCCTTTCACACCCTTTATGCTGAGGGGCAGAGGAGATATGTGGAAAGTCTCAGTGCCTACGCGAGACAGTTTTTGCACCAACTCGAAAAGCCCGACGTTGACGCCATTGAAGGCTTGAGCCCGGCGATTGCTATCGAGCAGAGAAACGGGGTCATGAATCCGCGCTCCACCATTGCCACGGCGACAGAGATCTACGATTATCTTCGCATTCTCTATGCAAGTGCCGGAATTCCGCATGACCCTTCAACGGGGCAGAGGCTCGTTAAGATGACCTCTGAGGATATTGTCACCTCGCTTTCCTCATGCGCTGAGGGTTCAAAGCTGGTTATTCTCGCGCCAATCCCCCGCGAAGAGGCCGCCGACCTGTCTTCTCTCATCAGTAATTTACAGCGACAGGGTTTTGTGCGCTTGCGTGTGAATAATGAAATCAGGGAGCTGGATGATGCAGAATCATCATGGCCCACTGAGCTTCGAAATATTGAGGTGGTTATTGATCGCCTTGTTGCCCGGGATGGATTCAGAGGTCGCCTTGCTGACTCGGTCGAGGCAGCTCTTCGTATATGCGGTAGTCAGCTGTCATGTCTCGTTAAGGAACCTGAGGACGATGATTTCTCAGAGCTTTCGTTTTCCACGAGCTATCGCAACCCAGAGACGGGATATGTGTTGCCGGCTCTCAGTCCCAAGCACTTCTCTTTTAACTCGAGCCTGGGTGCCTGTCCAAAGTGCCATGGGCTTGGAACTGAGCTTTCATGTAGTCACGAGCTACTGGTCCCCGATGCTGAGATATCCATCGCGCAAGGGGCCATTGTGATGTGGAAAAGTAACAAGCGCAAAAAGAGTTTGCAGGACAGGTTGATAAGGGAGCTTGCATCGGAAATGGGTGTAAGTGATGAAGTGCCTTTCCGGGAACTGCCTGATGGGTTCAAGCAGATACTCTTTTATGGTGACAAGGCAGAGGGCTTTGAGGGACTCTGCCACAAGGCTGAGAGATTGGCCCGTGAGAGTAAGAGCAACGCCGTGCGCCGAAGCATGGGGCGGTTTCTGTTGGCGAGCCCGTGCAAGCGATGTAATGGGCGGCGGCTCATGCCTGAAATCCTGTCTGTAAAGCTCGAGTGTTCTGCTGGCTCGATGCTTGGAATTGATGAATTCTGCGCCTTATCGGTTGAAGCTGGCTTGTCCTGGATGAATACCGTCTCTCTGCCTCAAGGTCGCGAACACGCATTATCCGGTGTCATGGACGAGATCCTTAGACGTTTGCGTTTTCTTGACGAGGTAGGGCTGGCCTATCTGACGCTTGACCGTGCCAGTAACAGCCTTTCGGGGGGAGAGGCGCAGCGCATTCGTCTGGCCACTCAGATTGGAGCGGGTCTCTCGGGGGTGATTTATGTCCTTGATGAACCCAGCATTGGTCTTCACAGCGCAGACAATGCCAGATTGATCAATGCCCTCGTTCGCTTGCGGGACATCGGCAACACTGTCGTAGTAGTCGAGCATGATGAAGAAATGATCCGTGCAGCGGATTGGCTTATCGATATAGGTCCTGGTGCAGGCGTTCATGGGGGTCGTTTGCTAGCCTCAGGAACTCCTGATCTGGTAATGCGTGACGATAAGTCAGTCACCGGTAGATGGTTGTCAGGTCAGGCTGGAAAGGTGAAGTGGGCGAGTCACACGGAAAGATCAGGTGAGATCATTATTAAAAATGCCCAGGAGAACAATCTGCAGGGTGTGGATGTGACCATACCTCTCGGCATGCTGGTGGCGATCACAGGTCCCAGTGGCAGCGGCAAGTCGACCTTGGTGGATCGCATATTGCGTCGCGCGCTGGCACGCCATTTTCATCATGCATTGGACACTCCGGGGGCTCATGATGGCATTGAAGGCAAGGAGCATCTGAGCAAGGTCATTGTCGTGGATCAAAAGCCACTTGGCCGCAGCCCAAGATCCAATCCCGCCACCTATACAGGTGCTCTGGATTTGATTAGGGCGCTTTTTGCCAAATTACCGCTGTCGCGACAGCGTGGTTATGATGCAGGAAGATTCAGCTTCAACGTGAAGGGTGGTCGCTGTGAAAAATGCCAAGGAGATGGCGCTATACGTCTTGATATGCACTTCCTTAACGATGCTTATATTACCTGCGATGCCTGTTCCGGCAAAAGATACAACAGGGAAACATTGGAAGTATCGTACAAGGGGCACAACATTGCCGAGGTTCTGGATATGACCGCCGAGCAAGCTGCGCGGTTTTTTCAAAACGTGCCAAAGCTGTCGAGGGTTCTAAACGCGTTGTGTGATGTGGGGCTTGGATACATCCACCTTGGTCAGCCCGCAAACACGCTTTCCGGCGGTGAAGCACAGCGCGTTAAGCTCGCTTATGAGCTCTCCAAGCCAAATACTGGACATTGCCTCTATTTGCTGGATGAGCCGACAACAGGGCTGCATTATGAGGATGTGCAAGTCTTGCTGAATGTTCTCTTTAAGCTCAGGGATGCGGGAAATTCCCTCGTCATTATTGAACACAACCTCGATGTCATGACTGCAGCGGACTGGATTATCGATCTTGGCCCGGGAGGCGGCAGGCATGGCGGCAAGGTTGTTGCTGAGGGCACGCCGGCTCAAATTGCCTTGTCAGGTTCATTGACGGGCAATTACCTCAAAGCCAAGCTCAAAGAAAATGCGTTACACGAGGCATGAGAGGACTCATATTTAAGCTGAAAATTTTAAACAATAATCTCTGTCTGTATCGTTATGGGGGATGAGAAGGATATCAATGTGAATGCAGCCCAAGCAAATTTAAGCCAGCATCTAATCTCTACTGCCGGTGCTGGTAAAGCTCACCTTGCCGCACATGCGGGAGCTGTGTCTGGGCGGGAGGCATCCGCCGAAAACGCCCAAACTTCTCCGAATTGGGGACAGTGGCTTACTGAAAATGGTGCAAGGATGCTGCTTTTTGCTCGCCAGCAATCACGCAGTGCTGAAGACGCGGAAGACATCCTCCAGGAGGCCTTGGTTAAACTGGCCAGAAAAGTTCAGGAAGGCTCCTTTGAGGGAGGTCAGGATTCATGGAGGCCATTTCTATACACCACAATCCGTCGTCTCGCCATAGACTTGGGGCGTAAAAATGACCGCCGCTCAAAGCGTGAAAAGAAGTCTGAGGCAGACCGACAAAGCGAGACCGGGGGAATCTCAGATCCATGGTTTCACAGTGACTCCTCCAACGAGGAAGCAAGATCCTTGCTTGAAGTGGAGCTCAAAAAACTACCTGCAAAGTTCTCAGAAGTGATTATTTTGAAAGTATGGGGCAATCACACCTTTGCCGAGATTGGCGAAATGCTAGGTGTATCGCTTAACACGGTGGCTTCACGATACCGTTATGGGCTTGAGCGATTGCGCAGAGCACTTGAAAACAACCGCGCCAGAAACGATATTTAACCAATCCGCAGAACGTTAATACCATTCCGTCTTTATTCTTATTATGGCTAACCACTCAGACCACAGTCTGCCCGACGAGCTACAAGAACTCGAAAGTCAGTTGTCGGCCCTCATGCCTTCATCCATTTGTTCTGAGCTTCACGCAAAGCTCGAGAAGTCTATGGTTTTTTCTGTCAATGAAGATGATGAGTTCCCTGAACATGTTGAGGAGTTTGAAAGCTTGGAACTGCATTTGAGGCAAATCGCTCCAGCGACGATGCCGCCCAACATGCTTGATCGCATGGTTCGGGCCATGGACCAGTGGCATGAAGACGAGCCTTCCGGGGAGCGCATTATAAGCTTGGATTCACGCAGGGAAGATGCCCGCGTAAGACCTAGAGTCTTTGGGGTTGGGTTTTATGGCGCTGCCGCGGCAGTGGCGCTTTTTGCCGGCATTACCGCCATGTTTGTGTCCAACTTGTCTCAAAACAATGAAAAGTCACTGGCATCCAAGTCACCCGCATCCGGAAACGCTACAGTCTCAACTCCGGCAGTAAGCAGCACTGTGGCTGCAGCATCAGGTGGTCTTGCCCGTGATCCTTACATTACTCCAGTATCAAACCTGCTGAGCACCAAGGTCATTAACAGCAAAGAGGGTATCGTTTACGGCCCGGCGGAGACCGCATACCGCTGTGTCGAGGTCGAATACGTGGACCAAGTTAAGGTAAAAAGCCCCGATGGCAGGAGTGTTATTCTCAGCCGTCCAAGGAAAGATCGCTATTTTATCCCTATTAAAATGCACTAATTTTTTCAGACAAGAATTCCTGCCAATATCGTCGATATTTACAAACAGCGTTTTAATCTGTGCGCCAGTTGTAACATCCACTTAATTTCACCATTTACCTGTCAATCTCAGTCTGATGCGAGCCATGAATTACCGTTGTATCAATCATAAGTTGAATGTGCTTACCGTCACAGTCGCTCTGGTTGTTTGCTTGCCCGCAATGGGCATAGAAAAGCCTGCTGATTCCAATAATACCAACAATGCTGGCGAGGAACATGCGCAACACGGTTTACGACAGGAGCAAACCCTGAGTGTGGCTTGGATCGGACTTGGTGGTGCCCCGGTATCGGAGACGCTAGCCAAGCATCTGGGTCTAGAGCAGGGGGTTGGGTTGACGATTCATCATGTCCTTGAAGGGGATCCTGCAGATAAGGCGGGCATTGAAAAGCACGATGTGCTCGTTGAGTTTGATGGACAAAAAGTGGGAGACTTTGATGTTTTCCGAGATGCTGTGAGAGCGAAGAAGCCGGGGGATGAGGTGGAAGTTTCCTTCATCAAGCATGGCAAGATGCAAACTAGGAAAGTGGTGTTGTCTGAGCGCCAAGTAACCATGGGACAAACACGCCAGGCACCTATGGATTTGGAGGTAAATCCTTTGTGGCGAGGTATGGGGGATCTACCCAAAGCAGACCGCGAGCGCATGAGAGAGATGATGCAGCGCAACCTCGAAGAGCTCAGCAAGCAGTTGCAGAGAAATGGCGAGATTGAGTTTGATATGAAGAAATTCATCGGTCCGGATGATATTGCAAAACTCAAGGGCTTGGAGGCACCTGTTCCTGGCAAAGAAGGTAATGCCTTTCAATTTAATGCTCAGGCCTCAATGACCGTCATGGATGATGAAGGATCCGTTACCATGAAGGTGATAGATGGCGTGCACGAGGTGATCGTGAAAGACAAGCAGGGTAGTGTTCTATTTGAGGGGCCATACGACACGCCTCAGGACAAGGCGGCAGTTCCCGATGATATTCGGGAAAGACTAGGGAAGATCGATTTTTTCAAGGATGTGAGAGAGGGATTTAAGTTTGAAATCATGCCGCAGGGTGACGACAAGAACCCTGAAAATTGATTGTTTTGTATTGTCAAAGGTTGGGAAAAAGCTCTCGTAGGATATCTCCTGCGAGAGCTTTTTGCATTGGAGATTGTCGTTTCTGTAGGTAGTATTACGCATGGCCAACTTGGGGGATCTGCCACGCAATTCAGACAACGCATCTGATGATCTGCCGTATCTCATCCGCTTGCTTGATGATAAAGATCCGGCAGTGCGGCCGATTGTTAAGAAGCGTATTGCCGAACTGAGAGGTGACATCAGTCATGATTTGGCTGCTCTGGGCATCAAGATGAACTCAGCTGGCAGAAAGCGTCTGTCCCGGCTACTTCGACCAGGCAGGAGGGAAACTCTCAGGGATGAATGGCTTGTGCCAACCAACGGCTCTGACGCACTTGAGGATGACTGGGAGAGTTTTGAAGGTCTGTTGAGACAAATATGTGATTTTTTGCACGACGGGGTTACGCTGCGGCCATCTCTCTCTGATAGTCTCGATTTACTTGCTGATGAAATTTCTGAGGACCTGATTGCTCCCAGTGCGAACGATTTGAGGCGCTGGTTGTTCAAGTCCGGGCGTTTTACCGGAGACTCGAAGCAGGCAGATGCACTGGAAAATTATGATCTTTGTAGTGTCATCGAGACGCGACAAGGCAATCCGACAAGTCTTGCATGCCTGTTCATGCTGTTGGGGCGGCGTCTTGGGTGTCAAGTTGAGGGCTGCAATTATCCCGGCCATTTTCTCGCCCGTATTTATATCGAGGGCACCGCCCACCTGATCGATTGTTTCCATGGTGGAAGAAAGTTTGATGCTGATGCTCTGCTGAGGCTCCACCCTGAAATCTCCGATCGCGCCAGGTCCGCCGTCAATGACGATGGCCACCTGGGCTTTACGCTTTTGCGCTATGTCACAGAAATACAGCATAGTCTTGAGGCTTTGAACCGTGATAAAGATGCGGCACTTTTCAAGGAGTTGGCAAACACACTGAAGGAATGAGAGAGGAAACTCTGCGTAAAAAAATTGGCAGGCATTCGCTGCATCGCCTTATCATTCATCCAGCGGAAGGAGTGGAGACCACCGCTGAGGCTATTTTCTATCACGGTCAGGGGGACTACGCTGAGCGTTATCTGGACATTCTGCACCCTTTTGTGGATCGAGGGATTCGCTGCACAATTACGGAGCTTCCAGGTCATGGGTATAGCCCAGGAGTCAGGGGGCATGGTGGAGATGTGAGCCTGCTCGATGCTGTCACGCATAGCACTCTCGATGATATAAAAGCCCGGGGCGATTTGCCCTATGGCGTGATGGGACATTCCATGGGTGGCCTTTTGGCGGCGCGACATCTGGTTCTCGCCGGGCAGGGGGTTTTCCCAAATCCCAGTTTTGCCTGGCTGTCATCGCCACTCGTCGATCCTGGCATGGGCAGGCATCCGTTTTTCCTCAAGACAGCACGGATCCTAGCCCCCGTTTTGCCTGGGTTGACCTTTTCAACCCAAGTCAAACCTGAGAATTTCAAGCGGCTTATGGATGATGAAATCGTTCCAGCCGGTGCTGTTTACGAAAAACCATCATGCATCACAAGAAGTGAGCTATGGCACAATAGAGTATCCCTGGGGTGGGGTATATCTCTCTTGGATTTTGCCCATTTGCTACGGAGTCGACTGCCGGATATCTGCTCGGAGATACCCTTGCTCTGTACTCAGGGAACCCAGGATATGGTTTGCCCTGCTCCGCTGACCAGAGACCTCTTTGAGCGATTGCCAAATCGCAACAAGCGTTATGAGGAAATTGAGCAGCTTAGACACGAACCGTTTAGTGGGGAAGGCAGCGAGCGTCTTTTTAAAGCGCTCGAGGAGTGGCTGGAATCCCCGGGCATGCCTGTAAGCATGCAAGAAAAAGCCCCTGCCTGAATTCAGGCAAGGGCTTTATATGATGAAAGGTTGATTTACTCAGCTTCGGCAGATTCTGTTTCAGCACCGGCAGCCTGAACGTCAAGATGAACAGTTGCAGACACTTCAGGATGAAGTTTGATTTCAAGCTCCTGCTTGCCTGATGTCTTGATGGGGTTGTCGAGTTGGATCGTGTGACGGTCAATTTCCACGCCCTTGTCAGCGAGCTCTTTCTGAATATCGATGGTGGTTACCGAGCCAAATGCTTTGCCGCCTTGACCGGTCTCCAGAGTGAAACTCAGCTTGAGCTTATTAATCTTGGATGCATATTCCTTGGCTTGCTCGAGCTCTTCCGCCTCACGCTGGATGCGCTTGGCATTGAGGGATTCAAGATGTTTGAGATTAGCTTTGTTGGCCTCGAAAGCCTTGCCCTCGGGGATGAGGTAATTGCGAGCGTAGCCAGCCTTGACGGTGACGACGTCAGCTTCCGATCCGAGTTTGTCGATTTTTTCGCGTAAAATAACTTCTGTAGTGGCCATGGGCAAAAAGTGGTTGTTGAGCACGCTAAAGCGCTGCGGGGACGAGGACATAAGATGGCAGCTACCATGAGTCAAGCAGGATTTCACGTCGTTTGATTCTCGAGACAACCCGTTAATTTGCGGGTTGCCACCATAAATGCACCTCAATTAAGTTCAGTATTATGAATTTGTTCAGTTCCATGGTCATTTCCCCATTCGCCGAGGCCATGACAATGTCTGCTATGGCCAATATCATCAGGAGGCGGCTCATTGATTTGGCGGCAATAGATCCAATATCATTACCCCCGGTGACTAAACCATAATACCCACGTTCATTATTCATGGTTGTAGTACGAAAGTATTCCCTGCTTTTACCGGCCCAGCTTGCGAAGCTTGAGCTGGCAAGTCACGGGATTGAATCGGTCATTCTCGATGAAGCACTCGCATCTCTGGCTCCATGCTTCACCATGGGGGGAATTAGGTTGGCAGTAGCTGAGGACGATGAGCAGGAAGCAGGGGAAATACTCGACGCCATGATGGATAGCAAATAAGAGTCATTAAGATACGATGTTTGTCGTGATACGTAGCTTGAAGCTATAGATTTGCCATGGAGAGAATCCCACCACATATTTTGCTCGGCGCATATACCGAGGGTGTTTTTCCCATGGCTGACAAAGGGGAGATTCATTGGTTTTCTCCACTGATGCGTGGCATCATTCCTCTCGACGATAGATTTCATATCCCACATGGACTCAAGAAAACTCTCAAGAAAGAGGTCTACAAGGGGGAGATGAATAGCGCTTTCATCGAGGTGCTCAACGGCTGCCGAGACCGGGATGAGACTTGGATTGATGAAGTCATTCTGGAAAGTTATAACCATTTGTTTGATCTGGGCTATTGCCACTCATTTGAGAGTTGGGATGAGGATGGATTGCAGGGTGGACTCTATGGAGTTGCCATTGGCAGGGCGTTTTTTGGGGAAAGCATGTTTTCTCTCAAGCCCGATGCCAGCAAGGTCGCATTGGTTCAGCTGGTCAGCTGGCTAAGGGAAAACGACTTCATCCTTCTCGACACTCAGTGGATGACAGACCATCTCCGTCAATTCGGTGGCTACGAATTGCCACGCCCACAATATCTCAAGTTGCTAGCAGAGGCGCTTGCAGAAGACGGGGATGATGTTTAAGAAAGACCACTGCCATGACTAGATTTCGTCCCTGTATTGACCTGCACGAAGGTCAAGTGAAGCAAATCGTGGGCGGTAGTCTTCGTGATGAGGGCTCCGGTCCTGAGGAGAATTTTGTCTCCGAGCGGCCGCCGTCTTGGTATGCGGAGCTCTACCGTGACGACCAGCTCGCCGGAGGGCACATCATTCAGCTAGGCCCGGGTAACGAGGATGCAGCTCGTGAGGCACTCAGTGCATGGCCTCATGGGATGCAGCTTGGCGGGGGTATAGGCATTAGAAATGCTGCTCAATGGCTTGAAGCTGGCGCCTCGCACATCATCGTTACCTCATGGCTGTTTGACAGTGAGGGGACATTCCAAGAGGACCGTCTTGCGGAGCTTGCAAGAGAGGTCGGGCGCGATCGTATCGTCGTGGACTTAAGTTGTAGGAGAACTGACTCCGGATGGACAGTTGCCATGAATCGTTGGCAAACCCTCACCAACATTGATATTACAGCCCCTACTTTGGATACAATGGCTGAATGGTGCAGCGAGTATCTTATTCATGCTGCGGATGTGGAGGGTTTATGTAGAGGCATTGACGCAGAACTTGTCGAGGTTCTCGGCTCCTGGGGAGGCACAGCTCTCACCTATGCTGGTGGCGTTGCAAATATGAGTGATCTTGAACTTGTTGAGCAACGAAGCGGGGGAAAGGTCGATGTTACGGTGGGCAGTGCGCTTGATATTTTTGGTGGCTCTGGAGTGAAATACGAGGAGCTGATTGCCTGGAACGATCGCAAGCAATGACGGGTGTCTACGTCATCCTCACTGTGGTGACTCTGGTGGCACTGGGTTTCTTGCTTCAGTCAGTCATAGTCCACTCCCGCAGAAGGAGATGGCTGCAACTGCGTCTTAGCGATGAAGAGCGTCAGTCCATCGGCAGGGATTTCACCATCTTTTCCAAACTCCCTGATCCCCTCAGGGATGAACTTGAGGGCCTGATGCACGTGTTTATCCGCGAGAAATCATTCGAG
>JBNACB010000028.1:0-24139 GCA_049632765.1 Akkermansiaceae bacterium
CCTTAAGTAGGCACCACGCACGCGCGTGGTGCGACGGCTCGCCGCTTTTGGCTGGTAAGTGCCCATGATATTGTCCCGGTTTTGTGACCCGGAGTTCCGGGCACAAAAAAAGCCGCAGAATGGGGGGGACCCTTTCTACGGCTTTTCCGAGATTACAACTTCAACACGCTGATACATGATCAAGTTGATATCTGCAATTCACCCTTACATGAATAAGAACCACGCGATATACACGCTGTTCTCGTAATACATAGACCCCCCAGACCCCCTGATGTTCAAAAAAAACGGAGAAAAATCTCAAAAAAACAACAAGTAGCTTAAAAAGAGCGACTTAAGGCATGTTGTTTTGCCGATTTTTTGCTGGAATGGGCTACAAAATCGAGCCGGGCTGATAATTTTTGGCCTCGGGGTAATTTTTCTCCCACTCGCTGACGGCATCACCAAAATGATCAACTTGACTGCGCGCAGTGCCCGCGTTTTCCCCGCCGGATGCGATGATTTGGCTCAGTTGCTCGATATCAAGTGGAATACGGTCATCGGCAGCCAAGCGCTCAGGGAGGTCGTTTTCCCTGATCTTGCCGGCTCGCAAGTCGTTGACGGTGGCCACAGCGTGTTCCTTGATAGCAGAATGGGCTGCTTCGCGCCCAACTCCGGCTTTCACCGCTTCCATCATAATGGTCGTGGTCATGAGAAACGGGAGGTAATGCTTGTTTTCAGCTTCAATCACTGCGGGATAAGCGTCCATTTGCCCGAGAATGGTCAGGAAGGTTTCAAACATTCCGTCAATTGCGAAAAAAGCGTCAGGAAGCATGAGCCGGCGAACTACAGAGCATGAGACATCCCCCTCATTCCATTGGTCTCCGGCAAGTCCTCCGGCCATAGTGACGTGCCCCTTCAGAATCACATGGAAGCCATTCACCCGCTCGCATGAGCGCGAGTTCATTTTGTGAGGCATTGCACTTGAGCCGGTCTGACCTTTGGCAAAGCCCTCGCTGGCAGTTTCATGACCGGCCATGAGGCGGAGAGTGCGGCACAGGGATGATGGGCCCGAGGCGACATCGGCAAGCACCGAGACAGTGCGCATGTCCAGTGAGCGTGGATACACTTGACCCACGTTGGTAAAAACCTCGGGGATTTCCAAGTGAGCGCAGACTTTCTTTTCAAGTTCGGACGCTTTGGTGACATCCCCGTCGAACAGAGAAAGTTGGTCCATTTGCGTGCCAACGGCTCCCTTGAGTCCCCGCACGGGGTAAGTTTCGATAAGGTGGTTGAGCATGTCGAGAGCCCCCAGCAGCTCCTCTCCATTCATGGCGATACGCTTGCCCAGGGTCGTGGGTTGTGCAGCCACATTGTGGGTGCGAGCAGTAATGACGAGGTCGCGCCACTCATGGGCCCGGCTTTTCATGTTGGCAAGAGCAGCGATTGCTTTTTCGCGAATGATCAGCAGAGACCGGTAAACTTGAAGCTGTTCGACATTTTCGGTCAGGTCGCGCGAAGTCATTCCCTTGTGAATGTGCTGATGTCCTGCCAGGTCACAGAACTCTTCGATGCGTGCTTTGACATCATGGCGGGTGATGCGTTCACGCTCCATAATGGATTCGAGATTGACCTGGGTTTTGACTGACTCATAGGCGTCGATTGCTTCCTGAGGAATGTCTAGCCCCAGATCTTTTTGCGCCTTCATCACCGCGATCCAGAATTCTCGCTCGAGCACGATACGGCCTTCGGCAGACCAGATTTCAGACATGGCGGATGAGGCGTAGCGTTCAGCAAGGACGTTGGGAATCATTGGGTAATTAAATTATAAGTGATAGTAGCGAAGGGGAGATGCCCTCTGGCGTTAATCAATACGTAATGCGAGTGGGATGCAATGGTAAAAGGGGTGTCTGCAGATACGCAGCACGAAAATCATTTTTCAGCCGGCTGCCCTGCATCTGCGATGACTTGAGAGAGGGTGTGGATGAGTTGCTGCCGGAGAGGTTTGGCGAGATGGCTGATCTCACGCTGCTGGGTTTCGTATTCTGCCCGACCAACTGCTGTCTCAATCTTCACCGGGCTGTAGCCATAGGAGCTCAGGTCGTATGGGCTGGCTCTCATGTCGAGCTCGCGGGCTTTGAGTGCCAGCTGAAAGCACTTCCATGACAGCCCGCTGCCGATCCATGGCATGCATTTGGAGGCCCATTTGTAGAGGTCCATATTGGTGTGGAGGCATCCCGGTTGCTCATATTCGGTCCTGCTATCCATCGTAGGTTGTAGCTTGTTGTAGGGGCGTGCATCCGGGGAGAAGAATCGATATGCATCAAAATGACTGCAGGTGATACTGCGACTACGCACAATGTCATCGATTTCGCGCTGAGATAATCTCAGAGGTGTGGATTCCCGGTGCCTGATGTCGTTGCCCCCGAAAACCATCGCCCATTCGTGCATGCCATGACAGCCAAAGTGAGGGTTTCTGCTCTGTGTCAGTGAAAGCAGATTATGAATCCATTTGAGCCTGTAGAACTCCTTCTCGCTGAGGGTGCCTGGATTCAGGGACACAACGCCTTCGTGGCGGCAATAATATCTGGAGTGGTAGCTTTGTGGATAACGCTCGTTACAGACAAGCCCAATGCCATATCCAGGGTGCCATTGCTCCAGTTTTCCCGGAGAAAATGGATAGTAGGTGAAAAGGAAGTCATGAACAGGGTGCTCTTGATGGCACGCCTTGCGATGGCGATAGGGTTTTGTCCAATGCTTGACCTCTATAAGGTGCTCTCGTGCTGACTGCTCCCACTGAGCCTGACTGAGGCATTCTAGTTCAGATATCGGCACGATGCAGGGATGCTTTGAGGTTGGGGCAAAGAATGGGGAGCATTCGTTCCAATTGATCAAGATTTCCACTGGTGAAAATGTCACAGGTGGGCAAGGGGCCGCCGATTTCGCCGGGGATGAAGTGGTTTACGCGCTGGGCAACAGCCATGCCGGTGTCGAGCACGTGAACCTTTGGGCCAGCCACTTCCTCAATCAATGGTCTTAAAAACGTATAATGCGTGCATCCAAGAACGAGAACATCCACGTGCGCTTCAATGAGTGGCAGGACTTCTTCCTCGACAATTGCGCGTGCCCTTGGTCCGTGAAGCTCACCTTTTTCAACAAGATTGACAAAGTTGGGGCAGGGTCTCGTGATGATGGTCAGGCCGGTGCCGTGGTCATTGATGAGGCGGTGAAATTTGGCTCCTGCGAGAGACGCTTCAGTTGCCAGCACGCCTATGCTGCCTGTGCGAGTCAAGGATGTCGCGGGTTTGATGCCCGGTTCCATGCCGACAAAGGGAACGGGGTAGCTTGCGCGAAGTGCTTCAACTGCAGCGATCGTGGCTGAATTGCAGGCAATGACAATGAGCTTGCAGTCCTTGGCCAGCAGGAAGTCTGTGACCGCAAATACCCGACGCTGGATTTCGTCAGCATCGCGAGCTCCATAAGGACACCATGCGCTGTCACCAAAATAAACAATCGACTCGTTAGGCAAGGTTTTACGGGTTTCATTCAATACGGAAAGCCCGCCGATGCCAGAATCAAGGATGCCAATGGGGAGGTGTGTTTTCAAAACTTAATGCTCAGCTGAACAAATCCATTTGAGGTGAGTCAGCCTCGGGAAAGGAGCTCTTATTGGTGTTTTTCGCCTTGGGCTTGCCCTTGGCCTCTGGCCGGGTCGAGTTCATCTCAAGGTGCGAGAGGATGTCCTTGGCTCGATCAATGATGGCGGGTGGCAGGCCAGCGAGGCGCGCTACCTGGATGCCGTAGGACTTGTCCGCCGTTCCGGGTAGGATCTTGCGCAGGAAAATGATGTCGTCATTCCATTCACGCACAGCCACATTGTAGTTTTCAACCGCATCCCGGGTCAGTGCCAGGTCAGTGAGCTCATGGTAATGGGTTGCGAAAAGAGTCCTCGCTTTGATCGTGTCATGAAGATGCTCTGCAACCGACCACGCGATGGAGAGGCCGTCAAAGGTCGCGGTTCCACGCCCAATTTCGTCGAGAATCACCAAGGAGTCCTCGGTGGCGTTATTGATGATCAGCGAAGTCTCATTCATCTCGACCATGAAGGTGGATTGACCACTGGTAAGATCATCGGAGGCGCCTACCCGGCAAAATATGCGGTCGACAAGTCCAATGCGCGCATGCTCAGCAGGAACGTAGGCGCCGATTTGCGCCATGAGGGTAATGAGTGCAACCTGACGAATATAGGTTGATTTGCCCGCCATGTTTGGGCCGGTCAGTAGTATAAGACGCGAGCTGTCGGCCTCCATGAGAGTATCGTTGGCGATAAATTTTTCATCTGCCAGTGTTTGCTCAAGAACCGGATGGCGACCGTTGCTGATTTGCAAGTCGCGCGATTTTTCGATGATGGGGCGTGTATGCTGGTAGAGTTGTGCGAGCTCTGCGAGGCCCAAGAGGACATCAAGGGTTGCCAGTGAATCCGCACAATGCTGCAGGTCGTCGATCTCTTGTGTGACTGCCTGGCGAAGTTTGATGAACTCTTCATACTCGAGTTGCTTGGCGCGCTCATCCGCTCCGAGGATTTTGTTTTCCATTTCCTTGAGAGCCGGTGTGATGAAGCGCTCAGCATTCGCCATGGTCTGTTTGCGCTGATAGTCATCAGGGACAAGTTCAAGTTTGGCCTTTGTGACCTCAAGAAAGTAACCAAATACATTGTTGAACTTGATCTTCAGTGAGTCGATACCGGTTCTTTCCCGCTCGGTCTCCTGAAGTTCCGCAAGCCACTGCTTGCCACTTGATGAGGCCGAGCGAAGTTCATCGAGCTCCTTATTGAAGCCATCTCTGATCATGCCGCCATCCTTGGTGCCGGCCGGGGGCTCGTCCACCAGTGCGCACTCCAGAAGGTCTGTCAGTGCGGGAAATAGATGCAAGCCCTGCAGGAGCTCCGTCTGTAATGAGCCGGCTGGTGTCTGATCGTGAAGGGCCTCAAGGTGGCTGCGCAAATTCGGAATTTGCTGCAGTGAGCTCAGTAATGACATCAGATCCCGGGCATTTCCTGAGTTCTGCGAAAGTCTCGAAGTGGTGCGCTCAATGTCCCTGATGCCTTTGAGTTGTTCGCGACATTGACCCAGCAGAAAGGGTTCGGCTAGAAAAGCTGCAATCAGATCATGCCTTGCACTAAGCAGGCTGGGATCTTTGATGGGGTTGAGAATCCACTCACGCAGCTTTCTTGCTCCCATCGGCGTCGCCGTTCGGTCCAATGCGCCAAGCAGGGAGTGTTGCCTGCCTGTTGGTGAATCCACCAGATTGAGGTTGCGCATGGAGGATGCATCAATGATGACATGTTCACTGTCATTACGCACAGTGATTTGCCGCAGATGATCACAGGAGCGACGCAGCTGGTATGAGAGATAATGAAGTATGGCTCCAGCAGCTGAGAGGGCTGCGTTCATGTCGTCACAACCAAAGCCGCGAAGGGATTGGACCTTGAAATGTTCACAGAGGGCTAAGCGCGCCTGATCTGTCAAAAAGGCATAACCATCATAAGGTAAACAGCCGCGCAGATGCCCAAAAAGTTCGAGCTGGTCATCACCTATGATCAATTCTCTTGGGGCCAGACTAAGCAGGGCATCCTGCATGGCTTGAACCTGGTCAAACTCCGCCACGGTAAATTCGCCGGTAGAGTGATCCGCATAGGCAAGTCCCGTTTTTTTTCCGGCCTGATAAAGAGCAGCAATGTAATTGTGGCGAGTGTCATCGAGTAGCGTGATGTCATTGACCGTTCCCGCAGATATGATCTGTGCAATCTCCCGTTCGACGATTTTTCCGGGTTGGGGATCACTCGTTTGTTCTGCGATAGCCACTCGTTTGCCCGCCTGGATGAGCTTGGCAATGTAGCCTTGTGCTGAGTGGTGTGGCACTCCGCACATCGGTATGTCATTGCGCTTGGTCAGGGCAACATTGAGAAGGCTTGCCGCAGTTTTGGCATCCTCGAAAAACATCTCATAGAAATCTCCCAGGCGATAAAATAGAAGAATGTCCTCAGGTAAAGAACGTCGCATAGTCTGATACTGCGCCATCATTGGCGTCAGCTTTTTCTCTTTTGCGTTGTCTCCCTTGGAACTTGCCATCTCTGCAGGTTTTTTAGCGGGGATAAGGGGGGCTTGTCCAGCGTGGGAAGTATGGGAGGCACAGAATCACATGATTTGAGCATCTTCATTGACAGATAGCCGCCTCACGGCTGTATTGATCTGGCATGAAAAATGATCATTTGTTTATAAGAATCATTTCCCTGGTGGGTATTCTTGGGGTGTGTGCTCTCTCTCCGGTTCAGGCGGATAGTGACGATGACACACCACTAACCAAGACGATGGAGGAGACAAGTGAGGCAATCAAGACCTTGCGCAAAATAGACAGGGACGACTGGAAATCAGGAGCTGAACTGGCTCGCAAAGCGGCAGATGGCATACGCAGGGGCATGGAATACATCCCTTGGTTGATAGAGGAAATGCCGGATGGTTTGGAGAAAACCAAAGCCATTGCAGATTACCGCCGCCTGATGGGTTTGTCCTATGCTGACTTGTGCGAGTTGGAGCTGGCTTATCTGGATCAGGATGCTGAAAAAGTCGACGAGGTCATGACGAGGGTCAAAGCTGGAAAGAAAGAGGGGCACAAAAAATACAGCGATGATTGAGTGTCAAGCTGGTCTTCGCAGTCAATGAATGCGGCGTATATGAAGGCGCTGCTTGCTCGTGTCAGTGCTTGCTTCACTTGCTCATATCGACGCCCTTGTCGCCTGTTGAGCAAAGACGGCACCAAGCTGTCTTCGATGGAGGTGGGTAGACTGGGGGAGCGAATCGCCGCAAATTACCTTGCAGTGCATGGACGCAAGATACTCTACAGGAATTACAGGGGACCCAAAGGAGGGGAAATTGACCTCGTGACCAGGGATGGCAATACACTCGCCTTTGTGGAGGTGAAAACCAGGACCCGCAAGGGTTATGGGAGACCGCTTGATGCTGTCAATGCAACCAAGCAGCAGCTGATTGAGCGTGGTGCCAATTCATGGATCAAGCTTTTAAACCGGCGCGACATGGTATGGAGGTTTGATGTGGTCGAGGTAATTCTGGCTGATGGGGAAGCGGCCCAGCTCAATGTGGTAAAAAACGCATTCTGAAGACGAGCGTCAGATGATTTCGGCCCGCTGATAAATGACTCATCGCAGGATTGCCAAAGCAAGTGCTTTCAGGAATAGTTCTGACTTTGCTTCTCACATGTCCGCCACTCCAAACATGCCCCTCTACGTCATTGGGCATAAAAATCCCGATACAGATGCTATCTGCTCTGCAATTGGTTATGCTGATTTGCTGCAGAAGAAGGGTGTCGTTGAGGCAGTTCCTGCTCGATGTGGCAGTGTGCCTACTCGAACGGCCTGGGTTTTGGATCAGGTTGGCATGGATAAGCCCCTTCTGCTTGACGATGTAAGCGCTACAGCAGAGATGATCTGTCGAAGAGAGGTGGTCAAGGTGAGTAATGAGGCAACCTTTCTCGAGGCCTATCAACTGATGCTATCAGAAAAAGTTCGAAGCATTCCAGTGGTCAATTCCGGAAATCAGTTATGTGGGCTGCTGAAATATCTCGACTTGCTTCAATTGCTGATGCCCATTGAGACGGATGCGGAATCGGTAAGAAGAATGATCGCGTGCCCGGAAAAAATCGCAGTGACCCTGGATGCTGAGGTTGAAGGTGCTGAGCTCAAGCCCAAGGAGCGGGAAATCGTGCAATTGGTGGGCGCCTCCAGCGTTGACACCGTTCAGAAAAGACTCAGGCATGCGTCGGAGGTAGGTGACATCGAATCTTACGTGGTGATCTGTGGGGACCGGCCTATCATCCAGCGAATCGCCATAGAAAGCGGTGTTTGTATGTTGGTTGTAACAGGAGGCTTTGATGTCGCTGAAGATCTTATCGAGGCTGCGAAACAAAAGGGGGTGGTCATTCTTAAGTGCCAGCAAGACACGGCCACTGCTTCCAAGCTAATACGATGCTCGAGAATGGTGAGTCATGCCCTTGATGACGACATTATTCGTGTCATGGCCCATGATACAGTGAGGGTTTTACGTGATGGGCTTGCTGCAGCGAAACAGGATCTGTTTCCCGTCATTGACCCGGGTAACAATTGCCTGATGGGTGTTATTTCCAAGTCAGATCTCATTGACCCTCCTCGTATTCGCCTGGTTCTACTCGATCACAATGAGTATTCACAGGCAGTTGAAGGGGTTGAACATGCGGAGATTATAGAAGTGATCGATCACCACCGTTTGGCGGGAGATCTTGTTTCACGTGAACCGATCAGGTGTATCAATGAACCAGTCGGTTCATCATGCACTCTGGTTGCCCGTGAATACCGGTATGCCGGCATCGAGGTCCCCAAGGGGGTTGCCAAGTGCCTCATTGCAGGGATGGTCTCGGATACGCTGAATCTCACTTCGCCGACAACCACGGATTTGGACCGGGAGATACTTGACTGGTTATGCGGGATTGCATCAGTCAACGCGGCCGAATTCACACACGATTTTTTTGCATCCGGCTCGCTTCTCGCACACAATACTGCTGAGGAAGCCATCAACGCTGACCGCAAGGTTTTTGAGGAAAATGGTGCACGGGTAAGTATATCGCATATTGAGGAGTGCGGTCTGGATCTGTTTGCCAATCGCAAGCAAGACCTCTGTGATGCGCTTGACCAACTTATCGCAATAAAAGGATATGACCTGGCTCTGCTCATGGTTACTGATATCAACACCCACCACAGTCTTCTTCTGACTAGTGGTGATGACAAGATCGCCAATGCCCTTACATTTGAGCGGGATTCAGATGGTGTGTTTCAAGCACCCGGGGTCGTAAGTCGTAAAAAGCAGGTTTTTCCTGCCGTCTGCCAGGCAATCCGCATAGCATCAAATCTGTAGGAAGAAGAGAATATTATGGGACGAGATATTGTAGTCATTAAAATCGGCACGGGAGTTTTAACGTGTGAAAAGGACGGCACACTTGATGAAGCCTCCCTTGTGCGTTTGGTAACATCAGTATCCGAACTCGTTGCCTCAGGAGTGCCATGTGTCATGGTTTCGAGTGGGGCAGTCGGAGCTGGAGTGTCGGCATTGAAGCTTGGTGGGTATCCGGAGGACACTGCCTCGCGCCAGGCTTGTGCTGCTGTAGGTCAGACCCGCTTGATGCATGCCTATGAGAACCTGTTCCAGAAATTCAGGCTCAATGTTGCGCAGATCCTTCTTACTGCATCAGATTTGGATCATCAGCGCCCAAGCAATCACATCATGGACACCCTTCACCGCTTACTTGAGGAGAAGAATATTGTCCCAATCATCAACGAGAATGATACCGTTGCAGTTCAGGAACTCAGGGTAGGGGACAATGACATGCTATCAGCCAGGGTTTCACACCTGCTGGAGGCACGCCTTCTGGTCATGCTAAGCACAGTCAATGGAGTGCAAGATGAGGATGGTGGTATTATCAGCGAGGTGACTGACATAGACAGTATAGCTGGCCATGTCAGGCCCGATCACGGCAAGTTCTCGATTGGCGGCATGGCATCAAAACTTGAGGCTGTCAGGTTTGCTTTGGCGGCAGGTGTGGAGACAGTCATAGCCAGTGGTCGAGAGCCGTCCGCTCTCAAGGAGATTGTTGCGGGTGGTCAGTCGGGGACTCGTTTTTTGTTGTGATGTGCACTGTGTGAGTCAAACGCATCTATCCTCTGTCATGACTAAAATAAGGCCTCTTGCGATTGACCCGGGCGCCAATCTGGTGTAGTAATAAGTACTATTAAACCGGTAGTTTTTTATCTGTGAATTGTGAGTGAGGAATACTCAATTTCGGCATGTCATGAGAACGAATTCTCATGGATTCGTTGTGATGGAAAGGGCTCCTTTGCCAACAGTCCCATGATGAAGGATTGGTGCGAGGGGGAAATCAAAGCAGGTGCCACATGCATTGTGGTCGATTTGGAGGAATGCAAGGGAATGGATTCCACCTTCATGGGCACGATGGCAGGTCTTGCAATGAGGTTGCTCAAATTACCGGGGGGGAAACTTCAGGTGGCAGAACCGGGTGAACGCAACCGCAAGTCCCTTGAGGATCTGGGTCTTGATGTTTTAATGGAGATAGATCCTGAGGATGCAAGCTGGCGTGATGTCATGGATGGTGTGCGCTCAAAACTGGTGGCATGTAAAACCAGTGATGAGGATCTGGGAAGAGGTGTGCACGTCCTGGATGCTCACAAAAAATTGTGTGAGGCTGATGAGAAAAACATCGAGAAGTTTGGCACGGTGTTGGACTACTTGGAAGCTGAGGTTCAAGCAAAGGATGCAGATAAATGAGAGCGGTAAGGCCGTTGTGCTTGTGACATCAGGTGTCACATAGGCATTACAATCAAGCGATTCCATGCCCCGCACCATATGGAAACACCCCTCACATTCGTTGCGCTGATGCTGGAACAAGGATATCTCCTCGCACTTGTCTTATTAGTCTTGCTCATTGTCGCGGCTATAGCTTGGCATCTCAGCCAGCTGCGCCTTCACGAAATTGAAAAAGAAAAAGATGAGATTGTTGGTGAGGAAATGCGCATGTTTGATTTCCTGCACCACATTGGAGTGGCGATTGAGAGCGACATTACTCCCGCTCAGCTCTACAAGGAAATCGTGGAAGGGTTCGGGCAGGTACTTTGCACGGATGGTGGTCTTATCTACCTACTGAGCGAGGATCGGACACATCTCGTTCCCAAGTATATATCTCGCAATTGTCCTCCGCTGACCGAGGTTCCAAGTAAAGTCATCCATCAGGCTAAAGCAAGTCCGCGGGTTTTGTTGAGTCATCTCATGCTTACTCGAGTGGGTGCCGAGGAGGGTTTGTTGGGTGAGGTTCTTACGACAGGTGCAAGCATGTATGTTGCCAGCCTCAAAAATCACGACCAGCTTCAGTCGTTGGCTACTCATTACCCAGAGGACGCATCTGCGATGATCTCTGTTTTGAAATATGGAGGACGTAACATCGGTGTGGTGGCAGTCGTTCGCAATGAATCAAACGGTCCCTTTTCGGAGAATGACTATGATGTGTTCCGGTCTGTTGCGGAGCAGTCAGCTTTTGCCATGGGTAATGCAATGATTCACCAAGAGCTTGCTGAAAAGCGCAAGCTGGATGATGAATTGCGCACCGCAAGAGAGGTGCAGAACATTCTCTTGCCCGCTGGTGAACCTGATATTCCGGGTTATCGCGTCTATGGCAGCAATACCCCGGCCCGAATGATTAGTGGGGATTATTTTGATTATATCAATCTTCCCGGCAACAGAACCGGTATTGTCATTGCCGATGTTACGGGCAAGGGTGTGCCTGCCGGCCTCTTGATGGCGATGTGTCGTAGTGTTCTGCGTCTGACGGCGCGGGCAACTGTCAGCCCATGCGAGGCACTGGGACTGGTGAATAGGCATTTGTTTCCTGATGTAAGAGAAGATATGTTTGTGAGTCTGATTTACATGGTGCTAGAGCATGAAACCGGCAACTTGAAGCTTGCCAGAGCTGGACATGATGCACCGCTCCTTTATCGGGCCGATAAGGCAATGATCGAGACGATTAAACCGCCCGGCCTGGCTCTTGGAATAGATGAGGGTGATGTATTTGAGCGTGTAACGAAGGATATCGATCTGGAAATGGCTTCGGGTGATTGTCTGTTACTCTACACGGATGGGGTTTGTGAAGCAGTCGACGAGCATGATTGTGAATTTGGATTGGCCAGGTTGGAGAGCGAATTCAGCAAGTCAGCGGCGAGTGGCGCTGAGCGAGTGGTCCGCTCAATTTTGAGCGATGTGTCGGGCTTTGCTGGTAACCAACCCCAATTGGATGACATAACCATGATTGCCATCGAGAAAAGATGACATGCGGGTCCCAGGTAGCGAGCTCATGTTGTGGTTGTGAGTGGGTAGCATGCTTCTGTTTGAGTGCATGTTCTCATTTTTAACAATACCTCTTGCAAGATAGCATGGTTTTCATAGTATTCATCATGTCGATAGGGTCGTTGTACCCTTTGAAAACAAATACGAACTAAAACAAACTAAGTTATAATATGAAAATCGTTAAAATTATCGCAATCGCCGCCGCAGCTGCTGGATTCATGTTCAGTGCTTCCTGCTCATGCCAGCAAGAAGCTCCTGCTCCTGCTCCTGTTGAAGCAGCTAAGTAATTTCGCACTTTGTGCAAAGACTGAAGATCTCGTAAGATCACGCCAGCTATGAAAATTACTATCATTCTCGCAGCAGCCGCAGGTCTTGTGCTCAGTGCGTCCTGTGGATCACAACCTGAGCCACAGGTAGCTCCCGCACCCGTGGTGGATATTCCTGCCAAGTAGGGGGCTTATTCCAAATTATCATACCAACAGAGATGGGTTAGTTGACGCTAACCCATCTTTTTTTGTTCTCTTTCTCCTTGTCTTTCCGTGATGGGTTCGGCATAAATTATAAGCTTTAATCACCGTTACATATGAATATCACCCAGCTACTCGTTCTTCCACTCGCTGCAGTCAGCCTGCTCATTTTGTCCTCATGCGGATGCTGTACTGGTGAGGATCCAGCCCCCAAGCTGCGTTCACTCCCGACATTCGCTCCCATACCAGGTGTAGATCCAGCTCCTGCTCCCACCACAACTCCTGCCCAGCCAGGAGCTCAAGTGGATGCCGCAAAATAGGCAAGGGTATGAAATGGGGCTCTCATTGGCGAGCCCCACTAAAGAAGGCTACTGTGTTTTCTCAGGCCGTGCTTTTTGGCACGGCCTTTTTTACGCTTCAATGGGTAATCACTGCCACTTGGGGCAGTAGTGTCACTTCTTTGCCTTACTGAGACACCTTGTCCTCTAGATAGGGAGAAGAGAGACATTTTGTCGCAATTGAGTGAAGTCTTACCCGGAGCCGAAGAGCTTTTATTCTTTTGTAAGTCGCTTATGTCGAGCCGGTAAAGTTGATAAATAGACCCCTTGGCACGTGATCTGCAAAGGGATTGATGGCAATACCCTTGGGAAGGGTCAGATCAACTACTTTCCCATCGGCGATCATATTTATTTCAAAGCAAAAAGAGAGGCAACAGTAACACTCAACCATCTAACTATCATGTCTAAAATACTAGGAATCGATCTCGGAACCACCAACTCTTGCATGGCTATCATGGAGGGGGGTGAACCTCATGTTCTTGAAAATTCGGAGGGTGCACGCACCACACCGTCTATTGTTGCATTCACCAAGAGTGGTGAGCGCCTCGTTGGCCAGGCTGCCAAGCGCCAAGCTGTAACCAATCCCAAAAATACGATCTTCTCAGCCAAGCGTCTCGTGGGTCGCAAATACTCCGAGCTCAGTGACGAGGACAAGCAGCTGCCCTACAAGGTTATAGAAGCTGAAAACGGCGATGCTCACATCGAGGTCGAGGTTGCAGGTGAAAAGAAGACATACTCCCCGCAGGAAATCTCCGCCATGATTCTGGGCAAGCTGAAGAGTGATGCCGAAGCTAAACTTGGAGAAACCATCACCGAGGCAGTGATCACTGTTCCGGCTTATTTTAATGACTCTCAGCGTAATGCGACCAAAGCTGCAGGTGAAATTGCAGGCCTGAAGGTGCGCCGAATCATCAATGAGCCTACCGCTGCTTCACTGGCATACGGTCTGGACAAAAAATCAGACGAGCAGATTGCTGTTTACGATTTGGGTGGAGGCACCTTCGATATTTCCGTTCTCGAAATTGGTGACGGGGTTTTTGAGGTGCTCGCCACGGACGGCGATACCATGCTTGGGGGTGATGACTGGGATAAAGCTATCATCAAGTGGATTGTCGATGAGTTTAAATCTGCTGAGGGAGTGGATCTTGCAGGCCAACCTGATGCACTTCAGCGCATCCGTGAAGAGGCGGAAAAGGCCAAGATTGCATTGAGCTCAGCGCAAACCTACGACATCAATCTCCCGTTTATTACAGCTGACCAAAATGGGCCCAAGCACATTCAAACAACTCTGAGTAGGTCCAAGCTGGAGCAAATCACTGATGGGCTTTTTGATCGCACGAAGAAGCCCGTATTGGATTGCCTTGCCGAAGCCGGAGTAAGTGCAAGCGACATTGATGAGCTTGTTTTAGTCGGAGGTATGACCCGTATGCCCAAGGTTCAGGAAATAGCTGCTGAGCTTGCGGGTAAAGAGCCACACAAGGGAGTTAACCCTGATGAGGTGGTTGCCATTGGAGCATCTATCCAGGGGGGTGTGTTACAGGGAGACGTTTCTGACGTGCTGCTCCTCGATGTCACACCACTGAGCCTGTCCATTGAGACGATGGGAAGTATCGCTACTCCCATGATTGAGCGCAATACCACCGTGCCCGCCAAGAAATCACAAGTCTTCTCCACGGCCGCTGATAACCAGCCGGCAGTAGATATCCGGATTTGTCAGGGTGAGCGCAAAATGTTTGATGATAACAAATTGCTGGGGAACTTCCGATTGGATGGAATTGATGCTGCTCCACGCGGAACACCTCAGATCGAGGTCACCTTCGATATCGATGCCAATGGTATTCTGCATGTCTCAGCCAAGGACAAGAACTCTGGCAAAGAGCAAAAAATTTCCATCGAGGGGTCCAGTGGACTTTCTGAAGAGGAAATCGAAAAAGCCAAGCGAGATGCCGAAGCGCATGCCGATGAAGACAAAAAGCGCGCCGAAGCAGTCGAGGTCAAGAACAACGCTGAAAACCTTGCCCATCAGGTTGAGAAGCAAATCGGAGATCTCGGAGAGCAGCTTCCCGCAGAACTCAAATCCAGCATTGAGGGTAAAGTAGAAGCTGTCAAAGAAGCGCTCAAAGCAGACGACCTTGACAGTATCAAGTCATCAACCGCTGATTTGGAAGCGTCCTTGCAGGAGCTTGCCCAGGCAGCACAGGCTGCGGGTGCCGCGGCTGGTGCCGGAGCAGCTCCGGATGTCAGTGGTGCAGAAGAACAAGCCAAGTCCGACGAACCCAAGCAAGCGAAGGGTAAGGTCGTTGATGCGGAAGTAGTTGATGATTAAATCGCAAAAATCTCAGATCTGCCTGGCCGTATGAGTCAGGCAGGTCTTTTTCTTGAATAAACACAAACCAACTAACTAACACCAAACAATAAAACTATGGCAACCATAACACCTATCGGACAGCGCGTCCTTGTGAAGCGCCTCGAGGCCGAAGAAGTAAGTGCTGGAGGCATCGTCCTTCCAGATACCGCAAAAGAGAAACCACAGGAAGCAGAAGTCGTTTCCCTTGGAACTGGCGGCAAGGACGAGGATGGCAAGCCCATCGAGTTCGCCGTTAAAGTAGGGGACACCGTTCTTATATCCAAATACGGCGGGACTGATGTCAAAGTCGATGGTGAGGATCTGCTGATTCTCTCCGAGTCCGACATTCTCGGTATCGTCAGCTAACACACACTAAAAAGAACAACCATTAGAACTTAATAATAACATGGCTAAACAACTACAATTCGACGAAGCAGCCCGCCACGCACTCCTGCATGGTGTTGAGAAGCTTGCCGCCGCCGTTAAGGCAACACTGGGGCCATCAGGCCGTAACGTCATTCTTGATAAGAAATTTGGTTCCCCAACGATCACCAAGGATGGTGTGTCTGTTGCCAAGGAGATCGAACTGGAAGACCCCTACGAAAACATGGGTGCACAACTCATTCGCGAGGTTTCCAGCAAGACATCTGACATTGCTGGTGACGGAACCACTACTGCCACCGTGCTTGCAGAGGCAATTTACAAGGAAGGCCTGAGAAACGTAACTGCCGGTGCCAACCCGATTTCACTCCAGCGTGGTATCATGAAGGCATCTGAGGCAATCGTTGCCAAGCTTCACGAAATCTCCAAGGAGGTTTCCGATACATCCGAGATTGCTCAGGTTGCTACAGTTTCTGCTAACTGGGATACTGAGATCGGCAACATTATTGCTGAGGCAATGGACAAAGTTGGCAAGGACGGAACCATCACCGTTGAAGAAGCCAAGGGAATTGAGACAACACTCGACGTGGTTGAGGGTATGCAGTTCGACAAGGGCTACCTCAGCCCCTACTTTGTGACTGATGCCGAGGCCATGGAAGCTTCTCTGGATGACGCTTTGATTCTCATCAATGAGAAGAAAATCAGCTCGCTCAAGGACCTGTTGCCTCTCTTGGAAAAAGCAGCCAAGACTGGCAAGCCGCTGCTTATCATCGCTGAGGATGTTGATGGTGAGGCTCTGGCGGCATTGGTCGTTAACAAACTTCGTGGCACGCTTAACGTAGCTGCTGTGAAGGCACCTGGATTCGGTGACCGCCGCAAGGCCATGCTTGAAGACATTGCTATCCTTACCGGTGGCAAGGTCATTACCGAGGATCTCGGTATCAAACTCGAGAATGTTGAGCTCGACGACCTCGGCTCAGCAAAACGTATCAGCATCACCAAGGACGCTACAACGATCGTCGAAGGCGAGGGTGGCAGCGAAGCTATTACCGGTAGGGTTAACCAGATTCGCAAGCAGATCGAGGAGACTTCATCTGACTACGATCGTGAGAAGCTTCAGGAGCGCCTTGCCAAGCTCGCAGGCGGAGTTGCCGTCATTAATGTCGGTGCTGCTACTGAGACTGAGATGAAGGAGAAGAAAGCCCGTGTTGAGGATGCTCTTCACGCGACCCGCGCCGCTGTAGAGGAGGGCATCGTCCCCGGAGGTGGAACTGCTTTGATCCGCGCTCAGGCAGACATTGGTGATTTGGGCCTGGCAGGTGATGAAGAAACCGGTGCAGGCATTGTTGCCCGTGCGGTGGAAGCTCCGCTTCGCCAGCTCGCGGCCAATGCAGGGCTTGAAGGTGCACTCATCGTTGAGCACGTCAAGAATGCCAGCGGCAACGAAGGCTACAATGTTGCAACGGGTGAATACACTGACCTGATCAAGGACGGTGTGGTTGATCCTACCAAGGTCACTCGTAGTGCTCTCCAGAACGCAGCCTCTATTTCAGGTCTGCTGCTGACCACGGAATGTGTGGTTACTGACCTTCCTGAGAAGGAAGAGCCTGCTGCCGCTGGTCATGACCACGGAATGGGTGGCATGGGTGGCATGATGTAACGCCGAGCCTATTGAAAAATTCAAACTCCGGTTGCCATTTGGTAGCCGGAGTTTTTTTTGTGCAACATGGAAACACAAGCCATCGCAGGCTAGTGATTACCAGCGGCAGTGTTGCCAAGGCCTGCGAAATTAGGCTGTCGCTGCTATTTCAATATTAAGATCGTCGCTGAGGCTCTCGACGGCATCGACGAGTTGCTGCTCATCCGTGTTGTCTGGAACGCAGACAGTGCCCACAGCGCGGAAAATAGCATGGCCAGCCATCGGGGCGCTTTCAATGGTGGTGTTGAGCTCCTCGATATTGGCTCCAACGCTGGATACAGCCTGTGTTAATTGGCTGACAATTCCAGGGCGATCATTGCCAAAGATCTCCAGCCTCAAGCAGCGGGTGTAGGGGTAATCTGACAAATCGCCCTGAGCATGTATTTGTACTGCAATTCCTTCCTGGGACAGTGCGTGGAGGCTTTCTGAAAGTGCCTCGAGATTTTCCTCACTGCATTCCAGGCGGACGATGCCGGCAAACTGGCCGCCTAGTCTTGCCATACGACTCTCCAGCCAGTTGCCTCCGCATTTCTCAACAGTGGTGGAGATAAGCTTCATGACGCCCGGGCGATCATGAGCGCAAACAGTGAGAACGAGTGAGCTGGACATTGCGTTTTAGGGAGAGATTGGCTATTAAAAGTGTTATTCAACAATTACGGGGGTTCCGAGCTTGGCGTGCTCGAAAAATTTGCTCGCCATTTCCTCAGGCATGCGCACACAGCCATGGGAGGCCGCGTATCCCGGCAGGAAGCCGGTGTGCATTCCAATACCGTAGTTGAAACGCATAAAGTTGGGCATGGGTGCATGCACGGCAATCTCGTTGGGCCCGGGCTTGTGAATGCGAAAATCCGCGTCCTTGTTGACTATTTCACCAGTGATTTTGTTTTTGATAATGCCGTAGATAGAGGATTCGTGATCAATGTTTTTCTCAGTGATTCGAAACGTGCCTGCGGGTGTGACGTGCTTGTCGCTCCCCGATGAAATCGGGGACATCCCAACTAGTACATCATCTTTGTAGAAGTAGGCTTTTTGCTCACTTCTGTTAATGCGAATTTTGGCTGCTCCCGGCACCCCGTCACCGTCCCAGTAACCCTTGGGTTGATACTTCGGTGTTCCCTCCGAGACTGGCAGACCGTCTTGTGGTCTATAGCCGGCAAGATAGTGCTTGCCACCCACCAGTGGGCTCATGGCTGACTGGTATGGAAGACATTGACTCAGTGAAACAGCGAGTAAACTGAGTATGAGCAAGCGAAGAAAAATGAGATATTTCATGTTTTTGAATTATCTGACTATTTGAAGAACAATGTGACCACCGACCCATAACTCAGGAACGCCGTAAGGTCAAGATAGGATCAGCTTCATGATAAAAGAGGGGCTTTTGATCTGAACTGTATTGCTTTGACGTCTTGGTTGCGGATTCAGCGGTGAGTTTCCTGCTTGCGCAATGGCAATTCCATGATTAAGGAGCGATCGTCAATTGTCTCGTGCAGATACAACATACCTCACTATCAGGCTATGCCCAATTACGACTACCAGTGCAAAGAATGCGGTCACACTTTTGAAGTGTTCCAGAGAATGAGTGATCCCAAATTAGAGGATTGCCCTCAGGAGGATTGTGCTGGAAAGATCAGGCGCTTGCTGGGAACGGGGTCCGGTGTGATATTCAAAGGCTCCGGATTCTACCAAACGGATTACCGCAGTGATTCCTATAAAAAAGGACAGACCAAAGAGACTGGGGCGTCGAAGAAGGGTGATAGCAGCGGGCCCTCCAAATAGGCAGCACGAAGATAGTGCCTAGGAATCATCATCAGCGTTGAAGCATCGCATAACAGTCTTTACGACAGCTTTGCCGCATTCCTCTTCGTCGAGTAGGATATGATTAACGCCCGCTCGCTGGAGCTCATCGGCGTCACTGCTAAATTTGGCTCGGGCAATAACAACAATCCCCGGGCATAGCTCTCTTACGACTGGGAGAGCTGAGAGTACTACCTCTTTGAGAGGGAAGGTGAAAGCAATGGCGCGAGCTCTTTGGATATATGCAAGCTCCCAGGTGATCTTGTGTCTGGCATCGGCAAACAAGCATTTGGTGCCAGATTTGATAAGCTGTCTTACCGTTTGGTCGTTATTTTCAACAACAATGGAACGTATGTTGTTGCGGCGCAGTGATTCGTGGAGTTTTTGGCCAACCGGGCCATAACCGCAGATGATCACATGATCTTTGAGTTGATCGATTTTGCCGGGCATGCCCAAGGCATGCTTTGATTTCATGGATCTGCTTTTAAGCCCCATCTTATGCATTTTTTTGACAGCGGGCTGGGAGTATTTCATGAGCGAGGGGACAAGGCCCATCGTGATGGCAGTGCATGCGAGGAGAATTTGCTCAATGGCCGGATCAATGGCATTGAGCTCCGCAGCGCGATTGAGAAGGACAATAGAGAATTCTCCAGTACTTGAGAGAGCCGCTGCTGTGAGTAGCCAGTCTCCGTTTCTCAGCCCAGATGCCTTGGCCGCAATAGCCGCGACAACACCCTTGGCAAGCAAGGTTGCGCACGTGCCAATGAGGATCAGAGACCACGATTCAGCGAGTGTTTCCAAGTCAATGAGCAGGCCTATGGAGACAAAAAAGAGCGTAAGGAGAAGGTCCTTGAAGGGCAGGACATCGGCAAGCACACGGTGGCTGTAGATGGAGTTGCTTACCACAACCCCTGCCACAAAAGCTCCGAGTGCGGGACTTAAGCCCAAGAGGCCAGCGACAACGGCAACAACCACACACAAGCCGACCACAGCAACTGTGAACAATTCTCGACTCCGCGTGCTGGCAACCGCTGCAAGTAGCTGAGGCACTCCGTAATGGCTCAGGGTGAGCATGGCCGCGCAGAACAGGGACGCTTTGCCGAGGGCGAAAAACAGTGCCCCAGCACTATTCTCACCCTCCCCCAGTAATACCGGCAGCAAGACGATAAAGAAAATGACAGCCAGGTCCTGGAACAGGGCGATGCCAAGTGCAACCCGGCCGGGTGGGCTGTCTGGTGCACCCATGTCCTGAAAACACTTCATGGATACCGCGGTCGATGAGAGTGCGAAGGCAAAGCCGGCAACGATGGCATGGTTGAGATTCAAGCCCCAGTAATAGGCAGCGACTGTGGCAATGAGAGCGCTGAGTGTGACCTGAACAGATCCACCGAGAAGGGCAGGGCGCTTGAGGTTTTTGAGTTCACTTGCTGAGAACTCAATGCCCAGAGTAAAGAGTAGCAAGATGACACCTATTTCAGATAGCGCATGGATGAGCTCGCCGGAGTCGGCTCCAGCCCAGCCGAGGATGCCACTGTTCGAAAGGACCAAACCGCATAGGAAATATCCTACAAGGAGTGATTGCCGTAGCCTCGTAAACACCAAGGACATGAACACCACTGAACCAAGGATCAGTGATAGCAGGACAAAAAAGGCAGGGACCGTTTCCGCGGCAGCCAAAAATACAGGCATGACTGATAATGCACCCATGCGATGAAAAACACCACATGAAAAAGCTCAGAGTGTCAGCATCGCAGCATCCCGGCCTACTCAAAAAAACAGGCAACATTCTCCTTGCATTGATCCGATACTGCCCCTAGCTTCCCCCCACACCAATCGGTGACATTTTTTCATAATCGCGGGGTGGAGCAGCCAGGTAGCTCGTCAGGCTCATAACCTGAAGGTCGCAGGTTCAAATCCTGCCCCCGTAACCAATCTTAAGCCCTGTAGGTTCATTGCCTACGGGGCTTTTTTTATTGGTATCAGGACTTTGTTGTTATCGGTGGGCAGTGCGCTTGCAGCCGTGTTGTTCCATTATGTAGATTCAAAGATTAACTGCTTGCGCGAGGGGGCTAAATTTCAAGAATTTCCAGTAGATGCAACCCTTCCTGACATTTCTGATTATTCTGGTTCTGCTCTCCCCTCAAGTGCATGCGAGAATTGGTGAAGATTACAGCAAGTGCCGGGACAGGTATGGCGATTTATATATCAAGTATGATGGGGATCACGGCTCTGAATACGCATTATTTGAAGTCAGTGTATTCAAAATCAATGTGACCCTGTGGAATGGATATGTGCACAGAATAGCCTATGGTAAAGCGAGCGCTTTTTCCGAAGCAGAAATAGCATACATGCTCAAAGTCAATGGAGATGGGCGCGAATGGCTACGCAATGCCAGATCCTGCTGGAGGACGCGCGACGGTAAGCTAAGTGCAGTGAGACGCAGTAATGGGTCGGTGGTTATTTATACCTCTGATTATGAGGATCACCATTCGCGCCTACAGAAACCCTAACAAGTCAGCACTGCTCGCTCAGGCAATCGTGAGTGTGTTGTTCACTTAAGGTGTGGACTCGTTCATACTCGGGCTGCGGGATTACCCGTTACTCATTGAGCTCATAGACTAGTGTCTGATGATAGCCCGGTGGGCGGCAGTAAACAATCTTCTCAACCTGGGTGAGGATTATAGAGAATTTGTTAAAGTCGTCATCGTCACAATAGTTGCGGTAATACGCCTTTGATTTGCTGGGAATCTCATCCCAGTATTTCTTGGCCTCCGGCCCCTCGATAATCTTGGTTGTACCTGAGAGGTATACCATGGATTCCAGTGAGGGTGAGGAGATCATCCATTCACCATAAGGGTTTTCTCTGAGATTGTTGATTTTCTGGCTGGTTGGAGCTGTGACAGAAATGACTGTCTCCATGGAGCTGTCGGCAACAATATTCATCCAGGTGGCATGCGGATGGCCTCCGGCGTCTACTGTTGAGAGAACCCCCGCATTGGTCTCTGCAACCAATTTGCTGGAGCTTTTCCAAAGAGCGTCGTTCTTAGCCATGTTGCCAAATGTATGGTGGATTTATTCCTGAGTATCCGGGTAACTTCCAAGGATCTTTACCAGAGGGCAATGTTTCTCCAGCTCGAGTAGGGCATTGGCAACGGGCTCATCCGTGCAGTGACCTGCCAGATCTACATAGAAGACATATTCCCAGTCACGCTGCTTGGATGGGCGGGATTCGATTTTGCTCATATTGACGTTGAGCTTGTCAAAAGCCTGCAGAGCACTGACGAGTGAGCCAGGGCGATCGTGAATGGAGAAGAGAATCGATGTGCGATCATTGCCCGTGGCAGGACAGGTTTTTTCACCAATTACCAGGAAGCGAGTCGTGTTGGTTGCCCGGTCCTGAATGCATTCTTCTGTGATCTCAAGCCCGTTGAGCTCTGCTGCAAGCCTGCCACCTAATGCGGCGGCACCTGATGCTGCGTTTTCCTTGGCAAGTTTTGCTGCCTTGGTTGTCGATGAAACCTCCACAAGATCAGCATCGGGGAAATTGCGCAGAATCCAGTTGCGGCACTGGCCGAAAACCTGTGGATGCGAGTAGAGAGTCTTGATTTCTTCTCTGGGAATGGATGACAGCAAGCAATGATCAATGCGCAAAAGAATCTGGGCGCATATTTGCAAGTGTGAGTCTACAAAGAGATCGAGTGTGTGGGATACCGCTCCTTCTGTTGAGTTTTCGATGGGAACTACGCCATAATGGGCTTTGCGACGTGCAACCTGGTCAAATACTTCTGCAAAATTTGCTTGGGGTGAGTAGGCAATGGAGTGGCCAAATTTTTTGATCGCAGCCTGGTGTGTCCAGGTTCCCTCGGGGCCGAGATAGGCGACCGTGAGGTTGTCTTCCAGGGCTAGAGCAGCCGACATAATCTCTCTGTATATGGCAATAATGGAACGATCCGGAAGACGGCCCTTGTTCATTTTTGCCAGACGCTTGAGGAGTGCGTCCTCTCGCTCAGGGGCATAGATTTGCAAGCCCTCCTTTTTTTTGATTTCACCAACTTCGTGAACCAGGTCAGCACGCTCGGCGAGTAGATCGAGTAGCTGATGGTCGATTTGATCGATTTTTTTGCGGATGTCGTCGAGCGGCACGGTTTAAGATGATTGGCTAAAGGTGTATGGATCTGTTATGACTCCTTCTCATCCTCGGGAATGCTCTCCGAAGAGTCCTCTACTTGGGGGACGCCTGCAGAAGTGAGGGCGAGTTGTTGTTCAATTTCCTCGGTCGTGGCCTCGGGTTTTTGTTCCGGAGCATCAGGCAACTCGGCATCATCCGTTGTGGTCTCCTCAAGCTCAGGCTCAGGAAGCTTGATGGTGCGCAATTCACCGGCGTTGGGAAGTTCGTCCACCGACTTGACACCAAAGTGCTCGAAAAACAAATCGGTTGTCTCATACAGTAATGGGCGCCCGGGGAGATCGGCACGGCCGCCAATCTTGATGAGTTCACGGTCGAGGAGCTTTTGTAGCATGCCATCGCAAGAAACTCCGCGCACAGCCTCAATGGAAGCCTTGGTAACAGGCTGGCGATACGCGATGATGGCCAATGTCTCCATGGCCGGACCACTCAGGCGGCTGGGCTTTCTGTCCGGGAAGAGCTGCCGCACAAATGCTGCATAATCCGGGTGGGTGTAAATTTTCCAGCCCTTGGCACGTTCTGAGCAGAGGAAGGCTCTGCCGGTGCTCTCATAGTGATGGTTGAGCTCGACGATGGCAGCGGTGATCTGGTCCTCGTTGACGTTGGCCAGTTCCTTGAGTTCTTCTGGCAATTCAGCTACGGCAATTTCCTCTGCTTCTTCAGTTTCGTCGGGCTCGTGATCCACGGCAAGTGCGTCCTCCGCCTCGGCTACCCGGGCGCGTACAATGCGGGCAATTTCCGAGCTCGGTAGGGGATCCTCAGAAGCGATTAAGAGGGATTCAATAATGGCGGAGAGTTGCATAGGGAATAAGTGAGACTATGAAATTCAATAAGGATTGCAAGCCTCTGAAATCAGTATTCTGGCCAATTTGAATGTGGAGATGAGAGCGGATGCACATACCCGCGCTATGTCTTTTCTTTGAAGATGTCAGAGCATCTCGCATAAAAAACACCTCCATCTGATGATGGAGGTGTCAAATGACAGTGTAGGAGA
>JBNACB010000029.1:0-23246 GCA_049632765.1 Akkermansiaceae bacterium
CGACGGCAAGCTCATCCGCAAGGACGGCATCTTCCTGCCCAAGTCCCTCGCCGCGCTCAACGGGTGATCTCAGTGGTCATTGGGCTCACGCCAGGACGCGGAGACGCAAAGGGTCCGTCTGCCGGCGGGAACTGCCGCGCAGCGGCTAACTCAACATTCAAAACTCAAAATTCACCATTTTGTAGCGATGCGCCTGCGCAACGCTACAAACCTGAGCCCACATCGATCGCAAAGAGGCAAACGTCATCGGCAAACTCACCCTCGACACTGTGGCGGCGGGCGTAATCGAGCAATGTATCGAGGGATTTCTCCAGATCATCCTCCATGCTGTTTTCCATCCGTGTAATGATGCGCTCTATGCCCAATTCTTCACCGTCGGCATCCTCAACCTCGTGCAAGCCATCCGTGTAGACGAGCATGCGGTCGATATCATTGAGGGAGATGCTGTGTGTGGTGAAAACCGCCTCAGGGATAAGTCCCAGGGCGGGGTTGGGTTTTGCGCCCTCCTGGCTTAACAGACTTCCCTCGCCCAGCCGCACTACAATGGGAGCAGGATGTCCCGCGCAACTGTACTGCAGGGTTCCCTTTTTAAGGTCGATGACAAAATAAATGGCAGTGGCAAACAAGGTCACACCCGCCCTCTCAAAAATGGAAACAAGCCCGTCATTGACCCCATAGAGAAACCACTCGGGGCTCGTAGCAGACTCACGTTCTTTCTCCATGAGTCCACGCAGCATGGATACGACCAGGGATGCCCTCACTCCATGCCCCATCACATCACAGATCAGAATTCCCATGCAGTGTTGCGAGATGGGAATGACCTCAAAAAAGTCCCCTGCCATCTCCGATGCCGGGCAATACCGGCAACCCACCGTCACCTCGCGCTCGTTGTCCTTGAGAATGAGCCCGTCCAATTCCTTGGGCAATAGTGCCTGTTGGATCTGGCGGGCAAGTTGCAACTCCTCCTCGATAGCCTCGTTGCGTTTCTTTAACTCATTGGCCAAAGCTCCCAGCTCGCGCTGCGCATTGAAGAGCGCCGTGATATCGGTGGTAATGCCAAAAGTTCCGCACAGCTCTCCCTTGCGGTCGAGCCAGGGCAGCTTCGAGGTCTCCGCCCAGGTGATTTTGCCGTCGGCGTAGGTTTCCCTCTGCAGCGCCTTGAGCATCGGAACACGGGTCTCCATGATTTCCAGCTCATCGGCACGCCCCATATCAGCATGCCTTTTGTCGAAGAAATCCTGGTCAGTCTTACCTAACAGGTCATCTACAGACTTGGCACCGAGCTTTTCCGCTGTCGAGCTGTTGGCCAGCACAAATCTGGATTCCTTGTCCTTGTAGTAAACATTGATTGGGATGTTCTCGATGAGATCGCGTAGCCGGTGCCGCTCTTCCTCCAGCGCCATTTCGGCATTTTTTCTCTTGGAGATATCGATGATGGATCCAACGATTCTATATGCCGTGCCCTCATCATCACGGACGACCACCCCGCGGATTCGTAGCCACCGCCATGAACCGTTTGGATGCAAATAGCGGCAATCATCCGCCAGCGTGTCCTCACCATTTCTTCTAACAACCTTTTTGAAGGTGTCACGCAGCCCGGTGAGATCGTCAGGGTGAAAATATTTGCGCGCTTGCAAGATGATATTGGGTGCTTTGTCTGCAGGATACCCAAGAAAATCCAGCACGCGCTCCGAGTAGTAGATTTCCTGCTCACCAACATACCAATCCCAGACTCCTTCATTGGACGCTAACAAGGCAAGCTCGAGCCTGTTTTGTAAATCTGGTGCCATTGGTCTGCTTAAGTTAACAAACTCGCTGTGATTATTCAACTTGTAAGACACCCCACGTGACAACGCCTCGAGAAGAACAATCCAGGCAGTTATTCCCTCCTCTATCGGCGGGTATTTCCGTTCAGCGTGTCACCGCCCTCTCAAAGTGGCTTGGCTGATGAAAATCAGGCTCCCTACCGGGCAAGCTGGCCGCGGATAAAAATCGTTGCGCAGGTGTATCCACGATAAAAGTCACATTGAGTCTTGTATCCACGCCAAAGCCAAAATTGTCTTTCAAATAGACAATGGGGATGGTCAATGCTGCGCGCCAGCATCCATCATCTGAGATTCTTGAATGCGTTGTTATTCCCTCAACCGGGTGCGCATCCTCGTTCACACGCTTGCGTGGGCCACAAAACTCTGCACTCCACCAGGCACCATTGGGTGCGAGATTAAACTCAAGGTAGCGCTCAGATTCGCTGCCTCCAACAAACAGCTCTGCTACATCATGATTCCACAGACCCTCCACAAACTCATTGGTCTGGGTACCCGCCAACATACTTGCTCGTTTGTCACGCTGGGCAAAAAACCATAAATTGGCCGGGTCCACAGCGAGCGCAAAGGATGCAGGCACATCAAGATACTGGCCAAACCAGTCCCGCTCAAGGTGTGACCACATGGGCTTGTAGGTATCCCAAATGAGCTCCTCGTTTTGCCGGTCAATGCGCATGCTGCAATCTGGCTACCTTCAGCGGCTCTGCCCAAGCCAAAAAAATATTCATTGGTCTCAAACTTGCTGAAAGAAGTGCGCTGAGAATACGTTTTCACCCGTGAAAGGCATTATTTTTTCATGCAGCGAGGCTAAATACTTAAGAAAGTCAAATATTTTATAGACATTGATGAAACAAGTTGATAATGTGACACATATATATGTTGTGAATCTCTCATCCTCCGCTAAGCATCCACTCATCAGAATTTCATAGCATCCAAAAGTTATCCTTACATGCATCCCATTGAGTACATTGGCCCCCGACCAAGAAAACCCGTCCGTAAATCGTGGGGTGGCGGTTGGTTAATGGTGTTTCTAGTGATCATAGGAGTAGGAATTGCTGCCCGGCCGCTTATCAACAACGCCCTCGCGTATCGGGCGCCGGTCACCGAGCTCAATGTGGGTGATACAGCCTCTTGGCTGGAGCAGTCGAGCGACTTTGGTAACCAGCTTGCTGCAGCTGCCTTGAAGCGAACTCTCGAGCAGATTGAATATGATGATGCTTACTACAGTATCAATTACCCGATGGGAGATATTCCGAGCACGAAAGGTGTCTGTTCTGACTTGGTCATCAGAAGCTATCGCTCCCTGGGCATTGACCTTCAGGAACTTGTCCATGAGGATATGCGGCACCATTTCAGGATATACCCTCAGCTGTGGGGCCTGAACCAGCCCGACCCCAATATCGATCACAGGCGCGTACCCAACCTGCAACGCTATTTCTCAAGACACGGTAAAGAGCTTGCAATTCCCAATGGGGAGTATCCCGCTGACGGATATCAATACGGGGATGTCATTACGTGGAGGTTGCCACACGGAGACACCCACATGGGCATTGTGGTTCCCGGGCCTGGTATTCGCAAGAGTGAGAAGTGGGTCGTCCACAATATTGGATCCGGACCCCAGTGGGAAAACAAACTCATGGAATATGAGATTGTGGGGCAATATCGTTACCACGGTGACCAGAGGGTAGCTCTGCATCGCCAAAACTAGCAAAGGCATTACCCGCCTTGCTCAATCAGCCCACCTTGCAAGGGCTTTTTCAAGAGCTGCCGACCTCTTCACCCTGAACCCCTCGCCTACCTGCACGGTAGCTCTCTTACCAGTACTGCTCTGGAGGTGAATCTCAACAGGGGTCTCCCCCGGGTGTTCAATGAGTATATTGCGGATGGATTCCAAATCGCTCTTGGTGTGTCTGGCAAGCCAGAGATTCACTTGAATGGATCCGTTCTTATTGCTTTTGCGCGCTTTGAGCTCCTTAATCTGGGAACCTGTCAAACTCAGGGTCTCTGTGCGCTCGTCGACCTTGATGCCTGCCTGCAGGCGGATCACCTGGCCAGGCACGAGTATGCCTGCCTCGCGCGCAGGGCTGTAGCTCTCAGACCAGCACACCACTTCGCAGCTGCCGGTAAAATCCTCAATATGAATCACCCCGAAAGGCTTGCCGGCTCGAGTCACCTTGTGCTCAACATGCCGGATCATCCCGGCAAAAGGGTATCGTGCGCGTTTGTCCTTGGTGTCGAGCTCATCCAAAAGACCGATTTTCTCAAACCTGCCTGAATCGATCGCCTGGCGGTACTTATCGAGGGGATGTCCACTGGTGTAATAGCCTAGAAGCTCTTTTTCATGGCTGAGCCGCTCGTCTTTTTGCCATTCCTGCTCTTCACAGACAGAGCATGCCTGCTCAGAGCCTCCGGATGCACCGGCAAAATCCATGGTGTCAAACAGCGAGACCTGGCCTTGTGCCCTGTCCCGCTGTGCCGAGCTTGCTGATGCCACGACCTGTTCAACACGGGAAAACATACCGGCGCGTGTCTCACCCGTCCAATCCAGGGCTCCTGCCTTGATGAGGTTTTCCAGAATGCGTTTATTGACACTGCGGGAGTCCAGCCTGTTGGAGAAATCATCGAGGTTAGCGAAGGCCCCGTTTTGTTCACGCTCGGCAATGGCGGTTGCCATGGCGCCCTCCCCGACATTCTTAATGGCTGCAAGGCCGTAGCGAATAGCCATTCTTCCGGAGGGTGTTGACTCAGGAGCGAAGCGCAGCTGGGATTGATTGATGTCCGGGGGCAGGACCTCAATATCCATGCGATGGCACTCGGAGATAAAGATACCGATTTTTTCGGTATTGTTGAGCTCGTTGGAAAGCAGACCGGCCATGAATTCCACCGGGAAGTTCGCTTTGAGATAGGCCGTCCAGTAAGAGATGTGACCGTAGCAGGCGGAGTGGGACTTGTTGAAACCGTAGCCGGCAAAACCCGCTATTTTGTCAAAGATCTGGTTCGCGAGTGCCGAGTCAATATTGTTGGTTGTCTTGCAACCCTCCACAAAGATTTCCCGCTGCTTGGCCATTTCCGAGGGCTTCTTCTTGCCCATCGCACGCCGGAGAATATCCGCTCCACCCAGAGTGTAGCCCGCAAGTTGCTTGGCCGCGTTCTGCACCTGTTCCTGGTAGATCATAACCCCGTAGGTATCACCACAGATGTCTTCGAGGAGAGGGTGCTCATAGTTGACGGGCTTGAGACCTTTTTTAACCTCAATCATCTGGTCGATGTAGTCCATCGCACCCGGTCGATAGAGTGCCAGCAAGTCAATGATGTCATCAATTTTCTGAATCCCGTATTTCCGGCATGTCTCAACCATACCGCCGGACTCGAGCTGGAACACGCCCATGGTCTCGCCTCGGTTGAGAAGATCCAGCGCCGGCTTGTCATCCAAAGGGATCTCATCAATGTCGAATTCCGGAGTGTGCTGCCTGATGTAATTCACCGCATCCTGAATCACCGTCAGGTTCTTGAGTCCCAGGAAATCCATTTTAAGCAAGCCGACCTCGGTGATGGCGTTCATGTCACACTGGGTCACCACCTCTCCGTCGTTTCCTCTTGTCAGTGCACAGTGTTCATCCAGGTCACGGTCTCCGATCACAATCCCGGCGGCATGCACACCGGTATTGCGGTTGAGGCCTTCCAGCTTTGTCGCGTAGCTCCACAGTTCCTGCCAGGTGGAGCTGTTTTCGATAATATCACGGAGCTCTTGCTTCTCATCATATTCATCCTTGAGTTTCACCCCGGGTTTGGCCTCGATCATTTTGGCGAGCATGTCCGCATCCCCGTAGCTAATGCCCATCACCCGTGCCACATCCCGGATCACACTTTTGGCACCCAGGGTTCCATAGGTAATGATGTGTGAGACCGAGCGCTCACCATACTTATCCCTTACATAATCAATCACCTCAGGACGGCGGCTCTGACAAAAGTCAATGTCCACATCGGGTGGGCTGACGCGCTCGGGGTTGAGGAAACGCTCAAAAAGCAGGCCAAAGCGTATGGGGCATATGTTGGTGATGCCCATGGTGTAAGCCACGAGTGAACCAGCTGCGGATCCACGCCCCGGACCCACTGGAATATCGTGATCTCGTCCCCACTGGATAAAGTCGGCAGTAATCAGGAAGTACGAGGCAAAACCAAGTTCATTGATGGTCTTGATTTCATAATCCAGGCGCTTATCGAGAAGCTCGCTGACTTCATCCGTTGTGATATTCTGCTGCCCGGCAAGTTGTTCGAGTTTTTCGGCGGGGTAACGCTCATCCAATCCCTCATAACAGACTTTGCGAAAATAATCCTCACGGGGGCTGCCGTCAGGAGAGTCAAACTGCGGGTACTTTTCCGAGCTTGTGGGATCGAGCTTGAGCTCGACATTGCATTTTTCAGCAATCTCCAGGCTTGCATCACAGGCGCCGGGAAATTCAGCAAAGAGCTCTCTCATCTCCTCACTGGATTTGAAGTAGTGCTCTGCAGGGTAGCGCTTCCTGTTTTCATCCAGTAGCAATCTGCCCTCGCCGATGCATAGCAGCACGTCCTGGGCTTCCGCGTCCTCTTTTTCAAGAAAGTGCACATCGTTGGTCGCCACCATCTTCAACCCCAAATCCTCAGCAAAACCCTTCAATTGCACATTGATTTCCTGCTGAATTTCAAGCCCTTGGTCGTTGAGCTCCAAATAGAAATCCTCTTTGCCAAAGATATCACACAGCGCCATGATCTCCGTTTGGGCCGCCTTGGGATCATGCTGATGAAGCCACTCATTGACTGCTCCATGAATACAACCACTGAGGCAGATCAAGCCCTCAGCATACTTGGCCAGATGCTCACGATCGACCCGTGGTTCTCCAAGATATTCCCCCTCGAGGTGCCCAATGGATACCAGCTTGACGAGGTTTTTCCAACCGGCCTCATTTTTGGCCAACAGGGTGAGGTGGGTGGAGTTCTTGCGACCTGGAATTTCTTTTTTGTCGCGCAGGGATGCAGGGGCTAGGTAAATCTCGCATCCCAGGATAGGCTTAATTCCTGCCGCAACCGCATTTTGATAAAATTCAACGGCAGCATAGAGGTTGCCGTGATCGGTTATCGCCACAGCGGGCATGCCCAGCTCTGCGGCCCTGGCCACCAGTTCCTTCGTTCTGATCGTCGAATCCAAAGTGGAATACTCGGAGTGAACGTGCAGATGAACAAAGGACTCAGGGGACATGACGAATAAAGGCAACACAAGTCTAGTGAGCAGGCCGGGGTTGGCAATTCACGAGTGCATTAGGATGTCACTTTTTTTCATTCACAGCCTCCCAGCGCTGATACAAGCATAGGATCACAAGTTGACATTGTATCTTAAAGATGCAAACTATTAGCTCTCGCTAACAAGAAGGTGTTCTCATCCAATGCCCGAGTCCGACACCATTGATTTTTCATGCCCGGCATGTGGTTGCCAACTCCGGGTTGCTGCTGCGCTGGCCGGCGTCAAGGGCCCGTGCCCCAAATGTGGCGAGCATATCACCGCATCATCAGATTCGGGCCATAAACAGGGCGACCTCAAGCAGGGGCATGTCCCTACTCATATTCCTGCGGAAACCATTCGCAATGCCGCCCTGCTCATACGCCGGTCCGCCAGGCCTGAAAAAAGCGATCCCGAGCCCACCCCCGTTGAGGCTCAACCAATCAAATGCCGTCAAATCGCTGCACCAGCAATCCAAAAAAAGGCCGGCAGCCTTGAACCTCGTTCACGCAAAATCTCCTTACTCGGAGTACTTATTCCATGCTCCTTGGTTGCTGCTGCATGCCTTCTGGTCTCGCTGGTTTTGGAATTCATGGGCATCATCGATTTCTGGCAGTTCCAGTATCCTGAGAATAGAACCTTTGTCCAAGAAACCCAGCCAGAGGCTCTAGGCCAATCCAATGCGCCCACCAAGGTTCTGAGCAATTCCATGCCCGAACAAGAATCCCGCCCGGCACCGCCTCCATCCGAGGGCGTCCAACAAGGCACTCAAGCGCCCGCTAAAAACGCAGAGCAGGCAACTGCCAAACCTTCAACCCCGGAGCTAGCCAAGCAACCTGCCATGGAACCATCCATCCGCAAGGCCCCAGCCCTTACTCCCGCAGCACCAAAACAAGCCGTCTCCCCGGCCCCGATCCGAAGAAGAAGTCCACTCATTGCCAATATCAGCGAGCAAGGAGAATTCCCCGAGCTCAAACTCTCACCCTTCGCTCCCAAGCCGAGCCAGGAGAGCGCCAACAAACCCAAATCCCCCCCTGCCCCGAGAGTAGGATACATGGCTGGAAAAAACCTTGAGCAATTCCTCAGCGCCCGGACCCTCGATGAAAGGTCCCCCTTCATACTCAAGGAGCAACAATCCTCAGCCTGGCTGGAAGAGAGTAGTCTGCAGGGATCCTTGAAACCGGTCAAATCGGTTCGCCTGCTCGAGACCCGGGCCGGGATGAAAAAGGATGTCACGGAGCATCTCTACATGGTCAGCTTTCAGGATTCCACCCAGGACCGCGAGCGCTTGAATGTCGTGGTTCTTCTCGTTGAGCGAACGGGCACCCATCCACCACTCGTTCATGCAAAAGCTTTCACAGAACATTACGACAAAGCCATGGCAGACTATGCCCGGGAACCAAGCGGGGGGCATGCCATCTTTCACTGTGTAGTTGAGGCAAAAGTCTCCGATGGTGACTCCATCCTTCCTGAGGAAATGACAAAATCCATGGTCCGTTTCAGTGTCAAAAACCACCCTTATTATCCGTCCCATTTCGATGCCTACCTGCCCAAGGACTCTCCCCTCATGAGTCAGGTTGGCACAGGCAAGAACTTCCCATACACAGCCTCAAGATACTGCACTCTCTCATTTGAGTGGAATACATCCACGCCCGGGCATCCATTTATTGAGCTGCGGGATATCATCAACGCCAACGGCTGGCACCAATAACCGTTGAGGCTTACCCTCCGGGGAATAAACTTCAACGTGCAAGAGGCGCTGATCCCTCTCTACGCACACAGACAAAGGCCATCTGCTTGTGGTAACGGGGGATGGATGAATCCGTCGTGAGCTTGATCATGCCCAATGCCGGAATGCTCACATCTAATGGTTCAACCACAAGCTCGTATTTCCTGCCTTGCTCAATGGTGTTCAAGCGGTACCGGAAATTCTTATTGGTCACACTATGCTCAAGAATGTGTATCGGAGCCGGATTGTTGACGGTGAGTTTGATAATCTGAGGCTTGGCCTCACCGTTCTGCTGCCAGAAAACCGTCTTCGGGTTGACCTCAAAAAGCACAGGAATATCCAGGACGACCGAGAGAACCGTTGAAGGCTTCTCATCGGGATCCTCCGTGGTCCATATCAAGACGGTTTTTTCAACAAGTCCGAAAAAGGTACCCAACTCAAAGGTCACTTTGATCTCTCCACTCTCTCCGGGTTTGTAGACCAGCTTACCTCCCTTGATCTTGGCACTCAGACAAGAGCAGGCGGAGTCATAGCGCTTGATGGTGATAGCTCGTTCCGTGCGGTTGGAGAAAACATAGGGCACCGTGACGGTCTTCGCATCCGGGGCCACTGCCATTTCAATGCGGGTTTGCTCAAATGAGAGGCCCTCCTCCCCGCGAAGCACATTAGCCAGTGAGAAGAAGCAGCTCACGGCAAGAAGCCAAACCGGAAGTTGTGCAAATTTCATATTAAAAGGTAGTTATTTTTCAACCAGCTCAACGGCAATGATCATTCTGCAGCCGCGCCAACTGGGCCCGAGGATCAGCAGCGGTTTTCCAGCATTTAACACGGGATTAATCTGTATGATCTTGCGGCGATTTTGCCAGAACTCCAGGTCCAGGCGTAATCCGTTGTCGGCGGAAAGGCCGCGTGACTCGAAGCTGAGGAGTATTTCATCGGATGGTTTGATGGGAGCCAGCCAATTTTCATAACTGCGAAAAACCACTTGAGTATCGTCTCCAAGTTTACGGTAAAAACGGAAGTCCATCTGTTCGATCCCGCGCATTTGCCCGGCGGTCTCCTCTCCTACCAGCGGGTATTTTGACGCCCATTCCCCTGGCTCGGTGTCACTGCCGATGTAGAGAGTCGCCTTGATGTGACCAACCACCTCCTTACCCTTGTCCGAGTCGCGATCCTCGGCGGCAACCGGGCTTGAATGCATGGCTGCGAACAAGCTGGCAATGGTGATGAGAACTCGAATCCGGATCATGCTGTAAACTGGCTAAGGTATGGCTAGCAGGGTATTGGCTTAAGCTCAAGGGTCAGAACAACACGGTGTGGCTTGCCATCAGGCCACGGCTTTGGGTCTCCCCTTCAGAACCTTGGTAACCCACGATTTCCAAATCATCCGGAAGGTCATCGAGCCCCTCGAGCACAATCACCGTGGCCCCGGTGTCTCCGGAGCTAAATACATTCGCCCTGATGTCGGCATCCGGCGTGTAGATTAGCGGCTTTGCCAGTTTTGCGGCCACCGGCGCCGTGGCTTGAGGCACCAAACTCACCTGAGTGCCCAAATAAAAACAAAGCACCATTGCCATCGCAGCACCGGGCAGCGCCAGCCATTTGTTCCAGATTGAGCCCAACCAATGAGAGCCGGATACACGGGCATCATGGCTGGAGCGTGAAGACTCATTTTCGATGATTCGCAGGATACGCTGATTGAAAAAATCGGCATAGGGAGGCTCCATATCCGCCGCCATAGTGTCCCGCATGTCTTGTTGCATGGCTAGCACCGCATCGCGCTCCGCCAGGATATCGGGATGTTTTTCTGCCCACGCTTCCACCTGAGCCAATTCATCGCCGCTGAGCTCCCCATCCACCCAACGTGTCAGCATGGCTTCATCGGGCGCTTGATGATGTTGTTGTTTCATATCTTTTTATCTTGGTTGTTAAATTTCTGATTTGAGGAAGACCTGCAATTTTTGCCGGGCATAATAAAGCCTGCTCATCACGGTTCCCATGGAGCTATTGATAATTTCTGCGATCTCCTTGTATTCAAGGCCTTGAATTTCGCGTAAAACAATAACCTCACGGTGCTCATCCGAGAGTTTGTCGAGAGCATGTTGTATGCGCTGTTGCAGCTCGCTGCGCTGCATGGCCTCATCCGGACGCTGGTGCTGCTGCGGGGCCGTTGACGCCCCGGGATCAATCTTGCCACTGTCAAACACCTCATCATTAAGCTCGCCGGCCACCTTCATGCGCCGCTTGCGCAGCCAATCATACACTACATTGTGCGCGATGCGGAACAGCCACGTGGTAAAGCGGGCCCGTGACTCAAATCCGGGCAGTGCTCTCCACGCCTTGATAAAAGCCTCCTGGGCAAGATCCCAGGCATCGGCATCATTTCTGACCATCTGGTAAATCATGGCATAAATCCTTCCCCGGTGTTTGGAGACCAGCTGGTCAAAGGCACGCGTATCCCCCGACTTGGCCTGCTCCACCCAGCGAGCATCCTCAAGCGCGCTGGTCTTGTCTTTGTCCATTGTTTCATTGGTTTCTCCATCGGAATGAGGTGGCAATCCGGTCTGACCGTCTCCAGGGGCTCCCTTTCCGCCATGCTCAACTCGCGTCTCGCCCTCCATCGCTAATGCCATGAGAGGTCCGGAAGCGGGGCCAGAGCCAGCTGGTAGAGGCACCCTCAATAGCTTCGACGTAATATGGCGGAAAATATTCACGGTAATAAGCTCAAACGGCACCGGCCAATGAAGCCAGTTGATGACCTCGTTGACACTGCCCCCTATGGCACCGTATTGCAAGAAGGCGTTTTTTCTGCCCGGGTGCATAGCCAGCCCATTTCGATACACCCTGTAAAAAAAATACTGCGCATGGACGCTTTTGTTTTCGCATTTCTCAGAGGCCAGTCTACGATGAATTCAGCAATGCGATGTGAACACTGCGATAACAAGGCTACCGTCTTCTACACTCAGATTATTGACGGCATCAGCAAAAAAAAATGCCTGTGCGAGTCCTGCGCCACTGAGCAGGGCATCACAGACCCGGAGGGATTCTTGCTTGGCGCTCAAGACACCATCAAGCAGGGTCCTGCAGCCACGGCCACGCCAAAAATACAGAGCACCATCGCCGGCAAAGGCACTCGTTGTTGCCCGGGATGCGGATTCGCCTTCGATGACCTGAAAAAAACCGGCAGGCTTGGATGCAGCGAGTGCTATAATTTCTTTCGCAAGGAAATCAAACACAACCTTGGCGGCATGCACAAGGGCACGAGCCACACGGGCAGAGTCCCGGAAGGCATGGCTCAAGCATACAAAAAGCGCCAAGAGCTCGAGGAACTTCAACAAAAGCTCGATGAAGCGGTAACTGCAGAGGACTATGAAAAGGCAGCTGCACTCCGTGATCAAATCGGCAAGCTCTCTGACCATGAGAACACGCCTTCCGAGGAGACCAAGCCGTCATGATGCGATTTTCCACACTCATGAAGCACCCCGCGGACTGGATGACGGGCGTGGATACCGACAGCGCCATTGTTCTGACAAGTCGCATCCGGCTCGCGCGCAACATAACGGGTGCACCTTTTCCGGGCTGGGCGCGCAAGGATGAGCGCATCGAAGTTCTTCCCCAGTTGCGCTCGAAGGTCGAGGCCTTGCCGGAAATGAAAGACGCCTTTTCTCATCAACTGAGCGATCTCTCCTCAGTTCAAAAGCAGGTGTTGGTCGAACGTCACCTCATTAGCAGGGAGCAGGCAGCCCGCAGCGAGGGCAGCGCCGTTGTAGTCAATCGGAACCAAACACTCAGTGTCATGATCAACGAGGAGGATCACTTGCGGCTGCAGTCCATTTGCTCCGGACTTCACTTGCGTGAAGCATACCAACTCATCACCAACGTGGACAAAGAGCTCGAGCAAATGCTGCCCTATGCCTTTGATTATGAGCTTGGCTACCTCACTGCTTGCCCCACCAATGTTGGCACAGGCCTGCGTGCCTCCGCCATGCTGCATCTTCCCGGGCTTGTCATCAGTGACTACATTGGCCAGGTTATTCAGGCCGTCGCCAAGCTGGGCCTCGCCGTGCGAGGTATTTTTGGAGAAGGCACCGAATCTCTGGGGCACCTTTTTCAAATTTCCAATCAGTCCACACTTGGCGAATCCGAGGAGGATATCCTCGACAGGCTTGAGCGTGTCATCCAACGGGTCAGGGAGCAGGAACGCAACGCACGAAGCAAGCTGCTTGAGGATGATCCCCAGATGCTTGCCGACAAGATATCACGTGCCTATGGCCAGCTCAAATACGCCTACGTCATTGATTCCAAGGAGGCACTGACACATCTGTCGCTAGTCCGGCTGGGAAGTGATATGGACTGCTTCCCCAAGGAGGCTATCAGCCTTTGTGACTCTTTATTGATGGACATCGAGCCAGCCCACCTTCAGCATAGGGCTGAACGCAAACTCACACCCGAGGAGAGGGACACCATGCGCGCGGAAATTATCCGTAGCAGGTTGCAAAACCTCGACTCCCCTGTTATAGGGTTTACAACTCATTGATATAGGATTTATCGATTAAACTCAGCCTCAAATCGCAGCCCAGCAAGCACCTGCATTCACTATGAATAATTTCACACCACGAGCCCAACAAGTTCTCGCCCTGGCACGCAAAGAAGCGGATCGCTTCAACCACAATTACGTAGGCACAGAACACATTTTGCTGGGGCTGATCAAACTCGGACAGGGGGTCGCTGTAAGTGTGCTACAAAACATGGGGCTGGATCTTGAAACCGTGCGCATCGAGGTTGAAAAGCAGGTTGGCTCAGGCCCGGAAAATACCATTTCTGGAAACATCCCATACACTCCCAGAGTCAAGAAGGTCCTGTCCCTCTCCAACAAGGAGGCTGAGCAGCTTGACCACTCCTATGTGGGCACTGAGCACATTCTACTCGGTTTGTTGCGCGAAGGTGAGGGTGTTGCTGCCCGGGTACTCACCAGTCTCAACGTAGACATCAACCAGACCCGGCAGGAAATTCTCGCGGAGATTGATCCCAACTTCAACCCCGATGAACTTGGAGATGAATTCGAGGACTTTGAGGATGAGGGAGAGAGCGAAATGCAGGGAGAGAATGAGGGCAAGAGTAAGAACCCTGCACTCAAAGCCTTTGGCCGGGACCTCACCAAACTCGCCCAGAAAGACAAGCTCGACCCGGTCATCGGACGCTCATCGGAAATCGAGCGCGTGATTCAAATCCTGTGCCGCCGCACCAAGAACAACCCGGTTCTCATTGGAGAGGCCGGGGTTGGCAAAACAGCTATCGTTGAAGGCCTTGCCCAGGAAATCGCCAGCGGCAACGTTCCTGAACTCTTGCGTGACCGCCATGTGGTCACCCTTGATCTCGCCCTCATGGTGGCAGGCACAAAATACCGGGGTCAGTTTGAAGAACGCATCAAGGCCGTCATGGATGAAATCCGCAAGGCTGGCAACATCATCCTCTTCATTGACGAGCTTCACACCATTGTCGGCGCAGGCTCGGCAGAGGGCGCCATGGACGCCTCTAACATCATCAAGCCGGCTCTTTCACGTTCAGAGCTGCAGTGCGTGGGCGCGACCACGATGAACGAGTATCGCAAGTTCATCGAAAAGGACTCGGCACTGGAACGCCGTTTTCAGAAAGTCAAAGTCGAGGAACCCTCGCAAGAGGACGCCATCGCCATTCTCGAAGGACTCCAGTTCAAGTATGAGGAGCACCACAAGGCCAAGTACACGCCTGAGGCGATCAGCGCGGCCGTCAAACTTTCCTCGCGCTACCTCTCAGACCGTTACCTTCCAGACAAAGCTATCGACGTGCTTGATGAAGCTGGATCACGTGCCCGGATAGGTCAGATGACCCGCCCTCCCGAGCTCAAGGAGCTCGAGGCAAAAATCGAGGAAATCCAGGCTGACAAAGTCGCAGCCATCAATGATCAGAACTTTGAAAAAGCCGCCTCCATGCGGGATGCCGAGAAACAGGCAAAGAAAGAACTGGAGGATATCGTAGCCAGCTGGAAGGCCGAGAGCGAGGAAACCATCGTCGAGGTTGGCGAAGACGAGATCATGGCCGTGATTTCAAAATGGACCGGTGTACCACTCCAGCGCATGGAGCAGAAGGAGGCCGAGAAGCTGCTCAAAATGGAAGAGGAGCTCAAGAGCAACGTCATTGGTCAAGACACGGCTGTCATTACCATTTCCAAGGCCCTGAGGCGTTCACGTGCCGATCTGAAAGATCCACGCCGCCCCATCGGATCCTTCCTCTTCCTGGGACCTACCGGTGTTGGCAAGACCTACCTCGCCCGCAATCTGGCTGAGTTCATGTTTGGCGATCCGGACTCACTGATTCAGATCGACATGTCTGAATACATGGAAAAGTTCTCCACTTCACGCCTCATTGGTTCACCTCCCGGCTACGTCGGCTACGAGGAAGGTGGCCAGCTTTCCGAAGCTGTCAGACGCAGACCTTACTCCGTTGTTCTCTTTGACGAAATTGAGAAGGCACACCCCGACGTCATGAACCTGTTGCTTCAAATCCTGGAGGAAGGCATGGTGACGGACTCTTTCGGCCGCAAGATCGACTTCAGAAACACGATCATCATTCTCACCTCCAATGTCGGGGCATCCAGCATCAAGCGCCAAACTTCACTGGGCTTTGGTGCCATGCAGGAAGACGAGGCTGACTTTGACGGCATGAAGGAGAAAATCCTTGATGAGGCTAGAAAGCAATTCAAGCCGGAGTTCCTCAATCGCCTCGATGACGTGGTCGTATTCCACATGCTCGAGAGAAAAGCCCTCAATGTTATTGTCGACCTCGAGAGCAAGAAGCTCTGTGACCGCCTCAAGGAAAAGGAGATTATCCTCAAACTCGACAAAGCCGCACGCGAGTTCCTCATGGACAAGGGATATGACCCCAATTACGGGGCCCGGCCCATGCGCCGGGCTGTGGAGCGTTACCTGGAGGATCCGCTCGCCGAGTCCTTGCTGCGCTCTGACATCAAGGAGGGTGACACGGTGAAGGTCTCCTACAAGAAAGACGCCGAGGAACTCACCTTCAAACCCGTCAAGCCGAGCGGCAAGGGCAAAGGCACTGCCAAGGCCTGATTTGCCTGAGTGGGCAATCACTATGAGCCGTGACCAGAGGTAATGGCGGGCAGCCGATGTCCACTGTGTTCACTGGGTAGCCATGCAGCGCTTGAAGGTAGCGCAAGCATGCCCCCCGGGCACTGCCCTATAAGGCAGTATTAGCTGATCCAGTCTCCCTGACCTAGCGATTGGCAGAGTTGTTGATCGCCTCGCCGGCACTCTGGATGTCGCGGCCAAATCCAGCAACCGTGTTACATGAACTCAGGGCCATGGCGGCAAAGCCAAGCAGGGCAAAAACAAACGCGATTGATTTTTTCATACGGATTTAATGTAGAATCCGGTGACAAAGATGCCAATCATTTTTTACCTGTCACTTGACGCAGCCACCCAGCCCATTCACAAACAGACATGATCAAATTCCTTCACACGCGCATTCGCGTATCCGACCCACAAGCGAGCATTGCATTCTACCAGAATCTCGGATTCCAACTGGGGGAACAGAAGACCTCTCCACAAGGGAACCAACTGGCATTCATGCACCTGCCGGGTAATGATCATTTCCTGGAACTGACCTATTCTCCTGATTATGATGTCACATTCCCGGAGGACCTCATGCACACAGCTGTTGGAGTGGCGGATATCATCGAGTATTGTGATCAGCTTGAGCAGAAGGGGATCGAAATATGGCCCGGGCAATGGCGCGAGAAGTTCTCATCAGGTGATCGCAAGATGGCATTTGTCACCGATCCGGATGGCTACGAGGTTGAGATCCTTGAGCGCTGAGCCCAGCATTACAACCAGCTCAAATCTCTAGTTCCCCGTCCTCAATAAGATTCAACAGCTCGGGGGATCGGGCCAGCATGGGATCTTGCTGTAGCACATTTTCAGCAAGTGCCCTCGCCTCTCGGATGAGCTCCGTGTCGGCAAGAAATTCGACGAAGCGCAGCTCGGCCAAGCCGCTCTGGGCTGTTCCCAGCAAGTCACCCGGCCCACGCAAACGGAGATCTGCCTCTGCTATCTTGAATCCATCGGTGGTATCGGCAAGCACCTGCAGCTTCTCCATCGCCTCGTCTGACTTTCCATCGGTTGCAAGAATGCAGTAGCTCTTGTACTCACCCCTGCCGATTCTACCGCGCAACTGGTGCAACTGCGCCAGACCGAAACGCTCTGCATTGTGAATGACCATGATGTTGGCATTGGGAACATCGACACCCACCTCAATTACCGTGGTTGCTGCCAGAACCTGAAGATCCCCATCACGGAAAGATGTCATCACCTGCTCTTTGTCGGCAGCGGGCATTTTCCCATGCAGCAAGCCAATGTTGAATCCGGACAGACGCTTGACCCATTTTTCATACTCCACAGTGGCGGCCTCAGCTTTGAGCGCATTGCTTTCCTCGACCAGAGGGTAGACCAGATAGGCCTGCCGGCCCTCAGCCAGATGCTCCTTGAGAAATTTCGTCACGTCCGAGACCTTCGGGTTTTTCCTCACTACGGTAACCACCTCTCCCCGCCCTGCCGGCCGCTCGTCGAGCACGGATACATCGAGGTCCCCATACAGGGTGAGGGTGAGTGTTCGGGGAATGGGAGTGGCTGTCATCACCAGAACATCGGGCATGACACCCTGCCTCACCAGCAGTGCGCGCTGACCCACGCCAAATTTGTGCTGCTCGTCAATGACGACAAGTCCCAGATCACTGAACTCAACCCCCTCATACAATAGAGCGTGGGTTCCGATGATGATTTGAGCGTCACCGTCGAGCTCTAGATGCGTCCCCTCCCTGCGCGATCCTGTCACAAGGGCAAGCCTGACCCCCAGTGGCTCGAGCCATTGGCAAAATGTCAGGTAATGTTGCTCGGCAAGTATCTGGGTGGGAGCCATCAATGCGGCCTGCACCCCGGATTCAACCGCCAGGAGCATCGCACACATTGCCACAAAGGTCTTGCCCGAGCCGACATCACCCTGCAGCAAGCGGCTCATCGGATGAGGCAGGCGCATGTCGTGAATGACCTCCTTGACGCTGCGTTTCTGGGCATCGGTCAAGTCAAAGGGTAGGCTGTGGTAAAAATCTGTGAGCAAGGCGGTCTTTTTTGCCAACACCCTGCCTTCATGCTCATGAAGGCGAGCCCTCTTCCAGACTACATTGAGCTGAAGCGCGAAGAACTCCTCCAGGGCAAAGTAGCGCCTGGCGGCCTCCGCCTGCTCCATGCTGCCGGGGAAGTGCACCTCCTGCATCGCCTCAAACCTTGGGTAGCTGGGATCGACATCATAAACCGCTGCCAAACCGGCAGCATCCACAAGTGCGAGCAGCTCATGCGTGTGCTCTCGCTGGCGTCGCTGCGACACCCCACTGATGCCCTTGTAGACAGGCACAATTCTTTCCACATGCACTGAATCGTGGTCCCCCTCAACGATTTCAAAATCCGGATGGTCAATGATGATTCTGCCCTGACTCTCCTTGGGCTTGCCGTAGAGAATCACCTCGTGGCCTGCAGCCAGCATGTTTTTCATCCAGGGCATGTTGAACCACCTGCATGTGATCTTGCCACTGGCAAGGGCTCCCTCGGCGGACTCCATGATAATCGCCTCGTAAAATTGCCTCCGGCCACCGAGTCGCCTGACCTGGGTATCAATCACCGTTCCACGCAAACAGCAATGCCCACCACCAGCCTGAGTCGGAAAATGATCAAACCTGCGCCGGTCCTCATAACGCCTCGGCAGGCGGTTGAGTAAATCCTCAACGCAGTCAATCCCGGCCGAGTGGTAGGCCAGCACGTCTTTTTCAGCAATGAAATCGACGCTGGATAAAGCATCACTGGTGCTCAACGAACTCATGAGTGGGATAAAACTTCGCTTTGATGAGGCCGCACGTCCTGTATGATCATCTGCAGACTGGTCCTTCCCCTGAACGTGTTGCGCTGGATCGTGTAGGCAATATCCCAAGGCTCTTTCCAGCTGGGCAAGTCTCGCTGACCCGCACCGAAGAACATGGCTTCCTGCCAGTGGCCATCCTGCTGCAGGGATAGCTTGAGGTGGTGATTCTTGAGTTCTCGAGGGGGGTCGGTGAGCTGCACCCCGCTACTCATGAACAGGGGCTCAGGGTTGGCCGCACCGAATGGCTGCAGCAATTCATAACTACCAAGAAACTCAAGTGACAGCTCACAGAGCTCAATCTCAGCATCGATGTTCAGCCTGGGTATCAGGTCCTCCTCGCTAAGGTGGTTCGATACATATTCGGCAAATGACTGGCGAAACGCATCGATATTGTTTTCCTCCACACTGATACCCGCTGCCATGGCATGCCCGCCACCCGCGATCAAAAGGTTCCGGTTCGCGTTGATCGCATCCATCAGGGACAAGCCATGAATACTCCTGCCGCTTCCCTTGCCAACTCCCTGTTCATCGATGGCAATAATGAAAGTTGGCTTGTGATAGCGGCGCATCATCCTCGAGGCCACAATGCCCACCACCCCGGGGTGCCAATCACGCGAACCTAACACGATGACGGGATCAGATGGATCAAAATCGGTTTCAAAACGCTCCACAGCCTCCTTGTGGATTCTCATTTCCTCCTCCTGCCGGGCGCGGTTGTGCGCATCGAGCAAAGCGGCCAGCTTTTGGGCTTCTTCCTCATCCCGGGTACTGAGCATTTCCAGTGCATCCTCAGGCCGGTCCATTCTACCCGCGGCATTAATCCGCGGCCCGATGCGAAATCCCACATCCGCACTCGTCAGCGGGCCCTTGATTTGTGCAAGTCCAACCAGTGCCCTGATTCCAGGATGGCAGGATTGCGCCATACGTTGGAGCCCGTGCCTGACAAGTAGGCGGTTCTCATCGATCAAGGGCACGATGTCCGCGATAGTTGCCAGCGCCACCATGTCGAGATAGTCCTTCAGATCGAAGTCATCAAGGGGTCGGGTTTTCAACAAACCATGCGCCAGCTTAAACACCACACCCGCAGCACAGAGATAATCAAAAGTTTCCTGAGACTGCGCGGCACACTTGGGGTTCACCAGAGCAACGCAATCGGGCCGGCCGGCAGGTGACATCTCATGGTGGTCGGCAACAATCACGTCCACGCCTTGCGCCTTCAATGCTGCAATCTCCTCTATCGAAGCGGTACCACAATCAACTGTGATCAACAAATCCGGCTTATTCCCCTCACGCATGCACCGCTCAAGTGCAGCTGGATTGAGACCGTAGCCCTCGGGACCACGCCGTGGTATAAAGCTGCGGACATTCAGGCCATAGGCTCTCAGAACCGTTGACAACAGGGTGACTGAACTAATGCCGTCCACGTCGTAATCACCATACACACAAACCTCCTGACCCTCATCAACGGCCTGCAGGATGCGCGACACGGCAGCTTCCATGTCTGGCAACAGAAAGGGGTCCTTAAGCAGCTTCAACCTGGGATGCAAAAAATGCTCCATTTCGTCCAGGCCAACCCCCCTCTGAAGCAGCATGCAGGTCAGTATTTTTGGCATGCTGCTGTCTACTTCCGGTGGTATGTCCGGCACCTCCGCAAGGATCCATTTTGACTGCTTCTGACTCATGGTTAGCAAGCTAAAAGCCGACCTCGCCCATCACAAGGAAAGAACAGAATTTTACCATCCCGGGTCACTCGCCTGCCGCACTTATCCCGCCAATTCTCTCAACAAGAGATGATCCGCGGTGGGTTTTTCACAGCAAATGCGCTCGATGAGCTTGTTCCAAACCTCCTCGCCCTTGAGGATATCGACTTCGATACGCAGGAAATAAACGGGCACATCCAGCTCCGTGGGTTTGATGAAACGCACCGCGTCTTTCTCCGTGGTGACAATGAGCTCAATGTCGCGCTCCACACAGCGGTTCATGAAACGATCAATCTCCCTCTGGTTGAAGGAATGGTGATCGGAGAACACCCGGTGAAATTCCACCTGTGCGCCCAGTACCCTAAGAATTTTCTCAAAGCTCTCTGGCACGGCAATACCACTGATGGCAGCAACATACTTCTCGTCGAGAAATTTCAGCGGAACCTGCTCGCCGGTGAAGAGGTTCTCCAAATGCTTGGGACCGTGGGTGCACTCAATAATCTCAGCATCCTGATTAAACTTCCGCATCTTGCGGATCAGCTGCTCATTGGAGCTGCCATCGCACTTGGTGATGAAAATATAATCGGCACGCATCAGATTTCTGGCGGGTTCGCGCAAAGTACCGCGTGGTAGCATTTGCCCGGTTCCAAACGGGGCGCTCTGGTCCACAAGGACAACATCGGTCGAGTGTGCCAGATCGAGGTATTGCAAACCGTCATCCAGAATCAGGGTGTCAGCCTCCAGCTCACCGACGGCAAAGGCACCGCCCTTGACCCTGTTTTTATCCACCACCACTGAGACACCTGGAAGATTTTTCGCCAGCATCCAAGGCTCGTCCCCTGCGTACTTCACCTTGAGCAGAGGCTGCCCGCCATCACTGACCACCTTGGGCATTTTCTCCGCGGGTATCACCTCCCCGCTGAGCCTCGCATGCCACTGCTGAGGGTGGCTGAGTTTTTTGCTCTTGTATCCACGACTGAGTATCGCCGGCTTGCGGCCGCGATCGCGCAAGGTGCGGGCAAACATTTCCACCACCGGGGTCTTGCCGGTCCCTCCAACGGTGAGATTGCCAATACTGATCACCTGGGTTCCCAGATACTGCTGTGGCTTTGCCCCGCTGCGGTATCTCCCGAGGCGTTTCGCCACGCCTAGACGGTAGAGGCCGGACAAACTCCAGAGAAACACCCGCATAACCGTGGCGCGGAAACCACGGGCCCTGCCGAAGATGACCTCCGTGCCCCACTGCTCCAGCTCGTCTAATGTTTCCCTCATCCGCGGGTGCAGTTATAAGACTTCAAACTTGAAACTTCAAACTTCAAACTTAGAACTCTTCCATGACCCGACCAGACGGACGCCAGAACGACCAACTTCGACCCATCTCATTCAAGACCGGTATCGCACCCCACGCCACGGGTTCCGTGCTCGTCTCCTTTGGCAACACCCGGGTCATCTGTGCCGCCACCATTCAGGAGGATGTGCCCCGTTGGATGAAGAACCAGAAGGTCAGCGGTGGATGGCTCACGGCGGAATACAATATGTTGCCCTATTCCACCCATGACCGCAAGCAGCGCGACATCGCCGCCGGCAGGCTGGATGGTAGATCCTCGGAAATCCAGCGTCTCATCGGCAGGTCGCTCCGGGCCGTTGTCGACCTCAAAGCCTTGGGCCCTCGCACCATCTGGCTGGACTGTGACGTGCTTCAAGCAGATGGGGGCACTCGCACGGCATCCATCACCGGCGGTTGTGTTGCCATTGCCATTGCCCTCAACGAGCTCATCGGCAAAGGCAAACTCAAGACCTTCCCCATGAAAAAGCTCATCGCCGGCATCAGCTCAGGCATTTATCGCCAAACACCGATTTTAGATCTCAACTATCTCGAGGACAAGGACGCCAGTGTCGACTTCAATATCGTCATGACCGAGGATCTGGACTTTGTGGAATTACAGGGAAGTGGTGAAGAAAACACTTTTTCTCATGAAGAAATGACCGCCATGCTCGATCTCGCCCGCAAGGGCATTGAGGAAATCAGCGAGCTACAAAGGCAGGCAATCAAGGGCGCAGACGAGATTTCATTAACGGATATTGAAAATCTAGCCGGCTGTTTTAAAAGGACTTAAGGACTTTTTTCAGATTTTCTCCGTCATTTTTATCTTGTCGCCTCAGACTGTGGGGTTATTCTGATGCGCTGTCTGGTTATTCACATTGCTTGTGCAACAATCATTCAGCGACCCATACATACATAAAACAACCCCCAAAGAACAACCCCATACCCCCTAAACCACACACAAACCCCATTATCATCAGTGAGACAAACCGGTCAATCTGATGCTAACCATACAAAACAAAATACATACCATGAAAATGACAAAACACAATATGGCCAAGGGCTTCACTCTTGTTGAGCTCCTTGTTGTTATTGCAATCATCGCAGCTCTCGCTGCGCTATCAACACCTGTTGTTCTCAAGCAGCAGAAGAAAGCTGCAGCCACTGAGGCTGTCAACAATGCCAAGCAGCACTTCATCCTCCTGTTTGAATTTGACCAAGACAATGGTCAATACCCAGGTTCCTCAGAAACCATGTCTACTGGTGCAGTGGCTCCGAGTTCCAATCAAGCATTCAGAGAATTCTTTATCGCGAACCAAATCGATGCCGAGGATATCTTCTACGCCAAAACAGGCTGGACCTCAAAACCTGACGGAGACATCGGTACTGCTGCCGGCAATTTTGCACAAGCCCTCGAAGCGGACGAGTGTGGATTCGTATACGC
>JBNACB010000030.1:0-22791 GCA_049632765.1 Akkermansiaceae bacterium
GTAGCTATCAAAGCCTGCGGCATTTCCAGCAACGTTACCCAGAGTCAGAGAATCAATATCGATGGTGAAACCACCTGCAGTGAGGCTGGTCAGATCGAGTGCCCCGGTGATGTCGAGCCAGTCCCAGCCGGAGTCTGCACCTTGGGTGCCCCCACTGTCATTGATCTCCCAGAGGTAGGATCCTCCGTCAAGCCAGGTCTGTGCACCTGTGGCTGCTGTTCCAGGTGAGTTGCCGGGGCTGATAACTCCCGCAATGGTCATGGCGTGGGTGCTGAGATCAACTCCGGTGGCAATCTCGAGTGTACCACCATTCACGGTGTAGGCACCTGTGCCGCTGTGGCTTAAGCCACTCACTAGGGAGAGGGTTCCTCCACTCACGGTCGTAGTACCGGTGTAGGTGTTAGCACCAGAGAGGATCTGAGTGCCGGTTCCGTTTTTCACGAGGTCAAAGGCATCGGCGTCTACTTGGGTGATATTGCCACTAAACGTGCCGCTACCATTGTTATTGCCAATACTGAGGGTATTGCCAACTCCAGATGAGTTTTCGATCGTACCACTTCCGTCGAGCGCATCGATCTTGAAGGTTCCGCTTCGAAGGTCGAAGGTTGCGCCTGATGCAATATCCAAGTCCGCGTTTCCACTACCGGCGATACCTCCATTGTTCGAATTACCTCGAGCATTGACTGCCAAGGTGCCTTCATCCACATCAATCAAACCATTGAAAGAATCAAGGCTGTCACCGGAAGGACTGGACCACGCCAGATCAGCGTAAGCAGCCCCCGTCTTGCGTATCGTGCCATCTCCGCTGACACTACCTCCGGTCCAGATATACTTATCTGTATCCAGGTTGGTGCTGGCATGAGCAATCTCCAGAACACCACCACTATTAACAATAATAGTGCCCGCATCGACGCGAGATCTGTTGTCTATCATTGAACTCGTATCCAGAACATATGTACCACCACTATTAATCGTAGTAGAGCTAGCTGCACGCGCATAATCGGTCGTATTACTACCCTGCTCAGCACCATTGTATGCAGTGACCTCACGTAATGTACCACCGTTGACAATGATCGCACCGGTGTAAGCACCACTCTCAATGTTGTCGATTCTCAACTCACCAGCATTGACCGTTGTCGTGCCATTATAGGTGTTCGCCCCAGACAGGATCTGGGTGCCGCTACCGTTTTTGACCAGGCTGAAAGCATCGGCATCCACTTGGGTGATCGAACCGCTGAAGGTACCGCCGCCATTATTGTTGCCAATACTGAGGGTATTGGATCCGTTGCCCCCTGAATTGATCACAGTTCCACTGCCATCGAGTGCATCGATAAGCAGTGCGCCCGTGCGCACATCCAGTTCCGCACCGGCAGCCACCGTGACATCCGAGTTGCCAGAGCCGGCGTCATTCGCGCCACCGGGATCAAAAACCAACCTGCCGGCATTGATCTGGATCGCTCCATTAAAGCCGTCGAGATTGTTCGCACCCGTGCCTGACCACGCGACACCTTGAATGCCTGTGCCATTTTTGACCAAGGTGCCCTCTCCAATGAGCGTGGAAGCACCTCCATTTTGCCAGATCGACGGCTGGTTGCCACCGCTTGCTTCCGTCAGAAGCTCAAGAGTTCCTCCTGCATTGACGGTGATAGTACCAATCGCCTGCTTGCTGCCGGCACTGCTCTGATTGGTGGTATCCAACCGCAAAGTAGCTCCGCTGTTGACGGTGGTGGCACTGGTCGTGCGCGTCCACACGCCTGCATTCACAGCTGCGCTCACCTGCTCCACCAGAATGCCATCGTTAACCACGGTGGTGCCTGTATAGGTATTGTTGTCTGCATTACTGAGGATAACTATGCCCTGATCACCGGTACCATTGGGGACACCAGCCACGATCAGGCTTCCCGTGCCGCTGATGATGCCACCGAGTGTCAAAGACCTGTCATTATTGGCGTGCTGTCTAGGTGCCAGGGTCAGGTCACCATTCAGAGTGATATTGGTGTTATCAATTACAGTAGGAACGGCATTAGAGATCGTCTTGGTGCCGGTGGATCCGGCTTGAACGATGATGCCCGCCTTGGTGGTATACGTGCCGCCTGATCCAGAGTATCGAAGCTCGGCATCGGCACTGCCAGAGGTATCCCCTAGGTAAATGGTTGTGGCGGCTGTTCCCAGGGAGTCAGCACTCGCCTGTCCATTAAGAATGCCGGACTTGATCTCTATATTGGCGACACTGACAGTCTGTGCACGCGAAAGAACCGAACCTGACGCCGTATTAACCACAAAGGTGCCGTCTCCACTGATGCCGCCCCTGAAACGGTTGGTACTGCTACCTGCTTGGTCGCTGGTGTATTCAAAGGTCGCACCAGAGGCAATTGTGATGGCACCGGTGTAATCACCAACTTTGCCGGATCCACCGATGGCAAGCGTACCTTGGCTGACCGTGGTGTCGCCGGTGAAGGTGTTGTTACCAGTGAGAATAGTACTTCCCGCGCCGTCCTGCACAATAGCACCGTCACCACTGATATCAAATGCCAGAGTTTGCGTGCCGCTGCCGCTCGCCTTGAGCACGCCACCTGCGGATGTCACCAAGCCATCTGTGATAATATGTGTACCGGAGCCGGCCAGGTTGAGGGTGGATCCAGCGCCGATGGCAACTGCCGAGGCACCGTCCCACTCCATCAACCCTGTGATGTTGAGGGTTGCACTGGTGAGACTGAGGTTGGAATTGTTAGCCGTAAATGTGTTGTTGTTACCACCACCACTGGCAGGATCCACCGTCCGCAAGGTGCCTATGGTAACATCGGCGGTGCTACCACTTATGGCAAGCGTGCCATCCGCTGCGCGCAATTCTGATATATCTAACGAACCCCCATCGTTAACAGTAACAAAGCCTCCTCCTGCTCTAAGGTCAATCGAAGTCGTTGAATTTAGACTACCACCGGAGTTGATGATGATTGAGCTGCTGTTGTTCAAGAGAGGCCTACTGGCTGTAAACGTTAAATCACCGCCCGAATCAATTGTCAGGCTGTGCCCAAGTTGAGAGTTAATCCTTCTGATTGTTTGGGAACTTGTGAGAACAACGTCAGCTGAAAATAAGGCATCATCACCCGAGCCGGGCAAAGTGCCACCCCAATTCGATGTTGTTTCCCATGCGCTGTCTGTCGCCCCTGTGAAGGTGAAATTAGCAGCCTGCGCGCTTTGGTTGCTGATAGATAACAAAGCAGCGATGGCAGCCAGATAGAGTGCTCGGCATGTTGCCAGATTGCAAGTTGCTGAGTTTCGCTGAGCTTCTGTCTCGTTCGTGCGCTTATATGTATGCGGGGATGTTTTCATGGGGATATGTTGTGTTGGCGGTTTATGTATTATGTATCTCGATGCTTTCCGGAGAGATGCGGGCCTTTTTGAATGGGCCAGATTGCCTCATAGAATTAATCGAGGACCCTGATTCTACGCACAATCCACTCACGTCCAAGAGATAAGATGTTATCTTTCTGACGACCCGTTTTTAAAAAAAACATTCTATGGACATCTAAAATCATTCTTTCGAATGACTTTTGGGCTGAAGCCACTTTTTTCACAGTGTCTCCACGAAAAAACGGGTTCCGCTTGTACAGATAATCTGGCCACACGAAGTCCGCACTTGATGATCCCGTGTTGGCTCCTGGCCCGCAAACATCACTTGGCGACCAGTCATGACGGGCTTTACGTGGACTCTTCCACTTCTTGAGCATCGTCTCGATTTCCCGGGCCTCCGCCATGCTGGCAAAATCCCTTTAAGCAACCAGTTCCAATGGCAGGCCAAGTCGTTTGGTCGAGTGGACCATACCTGTATTGTGACGGACTACCCGTGCCTCCAGATCCTCCGTGCACCCGATGTAATAGCGGCCCTTCGAACCCCTGAGCATACATGCGTGCGCCATCACATTCAAAAAGTAGGGCCGGCGAGACTCGAACTCGCGACCAAGGGATTATGAGTCCCCTGCTCTAACCAACTGAGCTACAGCCCCCTTGTTGCTGGGCGCGCAATATACGCATTTGGAAGCAGCTTACAATGCCATATTGAACAAAATACCAAAGCCCTGATCCTACAAGCCCACTTGACCTTGGAGCCGTTCTCAACAAGGATACGCCCATGTGGAAATACCTCGTTCTGGCGCTCTCCGGCGCAATAGCATTGCTGCTTGTCTCATGCGCGGGTGGCGTGGGAGGCAGTGTTTACGGCCCACCCAACATGGGGGGACCATCCCCCGAGGTTCGCGCCGCCCAGATCGCCACGGAGCCGACGGGCAACTTCTTTTACGGCAGGCGCTACTTTGTCAAAAAGACACGCTTCTGGGGCTATTTGCGTAAACCCCGGCAAAGTGCGGATACTGCCAGGCTCGTGGTTTTCAATGAGAGCAAAAAGCTCAACCCGGACCGCCTGCCTGAGACCGGCCCACCCGGTGAGCGATACGGCTTTGACCAGAATTACGAGTATAAGATCTATGGCTACTTCACTGGAGACAAGGTCTACGAGATCAACTCCAACCAGATCCTTCCTGAATTCATGCTCACCGGTTATGAGCTGGTCAACCGCAAGCCGGGCTGGCTGTTCAGTCCCCGGGATTATTACCACGCCTCATACATCACGCTCAGACCGAGCCAATCCAACCAGTAAATCATGAGTGTCTCAAGAGATGAAATTGCTGCAGTGCTCGATGAGATAGCGCTGCTCATGGAAATCAAGGGGGAGAACCCGTTCAAAACGCGTGCCTATCGCAATGGAGCGGAGACGGTGCGCAACTTCCAAGGTGAAATTGTCGCCATGGCGGCAGCCAACAATCTGGAAGGCATACCAGGTATCGGCAAGGCACTGCAGGAGAAGCTCCACGAGCTCGCCAGCACCGGCAAACTTGAGTTTCACCAGAACCTTCGTGCCGAGTTTCCTCCAGGTCTGTTTGATCTCTTCGGCATCCAGGGACTGGGGCCCAAAAAAGTGCGAGCCCTCTACGAAAAGCTCAATATCGACTCCATCGATGCGCTCAAAAAGGCCTGTGAGGATGGAAGTGCCGCCTCATTGCCCGGCTTTGGCAAGAAGTCGATTGAGAAACTCCTCGAGTCCATTGCCCTTAAGGAACAGTTCGCGGACTTCTTCCGCCTCGGAGATGTCGCACCGATTGCGGAGCACATGCTGGATATTCTCCGCGAGCATCCGGACTCATTACGGGTGGCGGCGGCGGGCTCTTATCGCCGAAGTAAGGAAATACTTCACGATCTCGACTTCCTGGTCGCTACCTCTGAGCCAGCAAGCTTAACGAGCTTCTTTACCAGTTTGCCGGAGGTGCACTCAGTCATCGCCCAAGGTGACACCAAGGCCTCGATCAGGCTTGAGAACGGCCTGCAATGTGATCTACGCGCTGTCTCCAACGAACAATTCCCCTTTGCCCTGCAGTATTTCTCCGGCAGTAAAGAGCACAACGTGGCTCTGCGATCACGCGCACTCAAGCATGGCTGGTCACTCAATGAGTATGGCTTTACCCCCAAGGACAAGTCCACTCCTGCTCCACCCAGCGTCAAGGATGAGCGCGATATTTACCGGGCTCTGGGCCTCGATGAAATACCACCTGAGTTGCGTGAAAATCAGGGCGAGATCGAGGCAGCTGATGCCGGAGAATTACCCCGCCTTATAGAGCTGGAAAACCTGCGTGGCACCTTCCACAACCACACCACCGAATCTGACGGCAAGAACACGCTCGAGGAGATGGCTGATGCAGCACGCGATCTGGGCCTGCAGTATTTGGGCATTGCCGATCACTCCAAGTCCCAGTTCCAGGCACGTGGCCTGGAGCCGGAGCGCCTGCTATGCCAGGTGGAGGCAATCCGCGCACTCAACGCCGGCTGGCAAACCGACGGGGAGCAATTCCAACTCTTTGCCGGTACGGAGGTGGACATCCTCAAGGACGGCAGCCTCGACTATGGGGATGATTTACTCGGGCAGCTCGACTATTGCGTGGCTTCTATTCATGGCTCCTTCCAGCTTACGGAGAAGGAGCAGACAAAGCGAATCATACGGGCCATGGAAAACCCACACGTGACCATGATCGGCCACCTTACGGGAAGGCTTCTGCTCAAACGCCATGGCTACGAGATCAACGTCGGCAAGATCATCGACTGCGCCGCCGCCACAGGAACGATTATTGAGCTCAACTGTAACCCCTACCGTCTGGACATGGACTGGCGCCACTGGCGCCGCGCCCGTGACAAGGGGGTGATGACATCGATCAACCCGGATGCTCACTCGACGGACCAGCTGCAATTCCTCGCCTATGGTGTGCGCATCGCCCGCAAGGGATGGCTCCGGCGCGAGGATGTGCTTAACACACGCAGCCTGGAGGAAGTGCGGGAGTTTCTCACCCAGGACAAATGCTCACGCTGTCAGGTAAGCTAGCGCGGCGAACTGCCTGCCATCAGGTGCACGTGAACTGACGGAGCAAGATTAGCGGATTTCCAGCTTGGTCTTGGCACTGATCCACTTGACTACAGCCCCATTGGTGATGAGCCCGATGGCTTTGTAGTCCTGAGTGCCGAGAATGGTCTCTTCCTTATAGGTCACCAGACCCGACTGATAAGTCTGGCCGTCAAACTCCATGTCCTCAGCCGCTTCCCACTGGGAGACTTGCTCGGCCTTGAACTGTGTTACGGCTCCTGCCTCGATACTTTTTTTCAGGGCCTCGACAATGCCAGCCGCATCCAGCACGACGGGTTTGGCTGCCTCGATACGCCTCATCTCTTCCTCACGCTGCAGACGTGCATTCATGACGGGAAGCACTTGTTGTTTAAAATCGGTCAGATCCACATCGATGTTGTGCTCAAGCTCGATGCCGTCGATTTTGAAGACAAGATCGGTGCCCTGAAGACGGATGGGGGTGATCTTGTCCCCCTGCTGGAGAGTCAGCGGGCGACCATTGAGTAAGATCTCAAAGGTCTCGTACAGGGCCACCTCCTTGGGGAAATCCTCTGCTTTGACAAGCTTCAGGTCGATATCCACCTTGGGTATGACCGGCTTTGGCTTTACCGGCTTCTTATCCTTCTTGTCCTTCTTTTGTTTTTTCTCCGTCTTCTCCTCTGTCACTCCGCTCTTGTTCCGATCCGGATTGCGCAATTCAAAAAACCACGGCTCGACGACATAACCAATGCCCACGCACACAAGGACGAGAATGATGGTACCAAGATTTGTCATGACGCGCGATTCCGTAACATCGAGGCTCGGGCTCGGCAAGCCAGATTCAACGATGCCTCTGTATCTTTATCTCCTTTTGTTGCGTAAAAACGGTGGAATATCAAGGTCCTCACCCTCGAGCAAATTGGGGCTCTCCCCCTGAAACTTGCCCTTGGGCCCACCATCCAGCTCAAGTTCGGCTTGTGCGGTTTGAGAGTCATCACTCTCGTCGATATCGAAGACGAAGGACTCCCCGGAGTCGGTCCCGCTCTCTTCATGGTGATCCTGGGCATCGTCTTCCTGATCATCATCATCGATCTCGGCGAATGGCTGCTCAACCTCATCACCATTCTGCTCTGAGGATTCCTCTGCCGCTATGTCAATTTCCTCACCCTGGAGCACGGCATCTGCAATGCTCTGCACATCATCGAGAGGCACAAAGTCCTCATAATCCTGCTCATGGTCTTCATCATCCTGCTCATCTTCCCCTGTATCATGGCCTTCAGCGGGATCTTCACCCCAGGCACCCTCATCGCTGGAAACTTCTTCATCCCGGGAAACATCCTCCTCTGCGGGGGTGTCCTCCTCTGCCTGCCCAGCAAAAGGATCCGCAAAATCATCCTCAGGTGAATATCCCTCACTGGGTTCCATGATTTGCTCATCCTCGGGCGTATCAATGACCGTGGCTGATTCAACCGCTGGCACCACGGCAGACAGGTCCGGCTCCTCATCGGAGCTTTTTACTGCTGGCTCCGCTTTGTCATCTTGCTTGGCCGGTCCGTGCAGGCTCTCCTCGGGCACGGCACTGATGAGTGTCACGCTGAGACCGCCCTCCAACGAGGGGTCCGTAGCAACACCAAAGAGAACCTGGGCATCAGCCGGAATATGCTTGGAGAGGTTCTGCATGAGCAGCTCAACCTCGTAGAGGGTCAGGCTCTCATCGCCACAGATGTGGATCAATACGCTGGATGCCTGGGAGAGAAGATGCCCTTTGTCGAGAAGCGGGCTGTTGAGCGCATTTTCAATCGCCTGCTGGGAGCGACTCTCACCGTGCCCTACTCCGGATCCAAAAAGACAGCGCGAGCGGGTCGTGCTCAAGGCCTTCATCAGGTCACCCAGACCAATGTTGATGAGGCCGGGACGAACAACCAAGCGTGTGACAGCCTTGATAGAATCCGAGATCATCCGGTCACAGGCGGCAAATGCCTCGTGAATGCCTTGTTTGGCAAGTACCAGCTCACCCATGCGATCGTTGTCAAAGGTGACCACTGCATTGGCCAGAACGGACAGCTCATTGAGTGCGGTTTGTGCTTGTTCCCTGCGGCGCTGGCCCTCGAAGCCGAAGGGCATGGTTGCAAACACGACTACGAAGGCACCCTCCTCACGGGCAATGCGCACAATGAGAGGAGCCGCACCGGATCCAGTGCCTCCACCAAGGCCGACACAGAGAAAAACCATCTTTCTACCCCGAAGCGCATCGCGTATCTCCGTCTCAGCCTCCTCGGCTGCACGGGCACCGAGATCGGGATCACCACCCGAGCCGAGCCCCTTGGTCAGGTTTTTACCCAAATGGATTTTTTCAGCAGCCACTGAACTCGAGAGGGTGCGGATGTCGGTGTTCACACACATCATCTCGGGCCCTGTCAGGCCATCGAGAGTGGCGCGGTCGAGGATATTGGCACCAGCACCACCAAGCCCGATAATCTTGACGGAGGACTCGGGAATTGTCTGCTGTGGGTCGCGGTCGTACGAAATCATTGGTCAGAGTAAGAGTGAAAATTTCGAAGCTGTACAGGTCAGCATAAAAAGTTAAGAAATCCTTACCAAGAAGTCTCCTCCGTGGCGAGCATAGAATGCTCTTTTCAGTGACTTACCATCAGGTGGTCCTCCGACAGCTAGGACATGAAACGGGAAATCATCCCCGGAACAATTGCGTGCCAGGCCCACGCGCGCACCGCTGCCACCACGTTCTCTTCATCACTGCTCCGGGGCAAAATGCGCTTTTTTTCCAGAATAACGGCGGCCATGGCGCTGGCCTGCAGGTTCGCGGCGAGGGTCAGCAACTGAGCGCAAGCTGCCAGCCCAAGCGAGCCCATGACAATGCTTACAAGCCACAGCACGGGCAGCTTGCCTACCAGCAGGGCAAACACGCACACCACTGCCGTAAAGATCGGAAATACATGACCAAAACGCAGTGCCCAGCGACGCCGGGCAACAGAGGCGGGGTCTTTCAAAGACAGGAAGTAGAGGCCGACCCTGAGTGCCACCTGCCCGTGGTCAGCAACACTGTTGCCCAGCGCTGTTTTGGAGGGCAGGGACAGCCAGCCTTCCCCGCTGGCAGCAGCACCCGCCCACTCGCCCTTGGTGAGCCTGAGTTCAGTGTCTTCATGCCCCATCGAGACAAGCATGCTCCGGGCCAGGGAGGATCCATCCCTACCAAGATCCATCACGCGCGACTCTTTCAGGACCCGGTCAGCGTAGAGCTTGCGCAATATCAATGCCGCCAGCAGGGGCAGAAGAGAAATCAACAAGAGGAGGCGGTGCATGCAGTCAGAATTAAAAACTGAGTATCGTCAGCGCGGCTTGTTGGGTAAAGGGTCATTTTTGAAATGATGAAGTTGCTTGTTGAGCTGTTGATAATTGGCAAGCACCCACTCCAGCCCGCGCGGGCTACCGGAGGTTTTGGAAATACTGGCTGCAATCGCCTTTTGCGACCACGTCAGCGCTTTTTGGCGCTCTCCCCTCGAGAACCATACCTCGGCCATGGTATCAAGGTAGGCGCCCTGGTGTGGCCGAATCTGCAGGGCCTGCTCGGCATGAGCATGGGCTTCGTCGAGTTTACGTACGGCCCTGGCAGCAAGCCAGGCTGCTGTGTTGTGGGAATTGTGTGACCGGGGAAAATCCGCGCAGGCGGCTTCGATAAGGGCATAGCTTTGGTCAAACCAACGGTTGTAGGTTTTCACCGGGATTCGTTGTCTCAATGCAGGGAAGAAATCATCTGCAAGCACGCCGTCACCACGCATAAGGCTGTGAGCCCTCTCCAGGCTACGTAGCCCCGCCGCCTGCCTGCCCTGCCGCAGCATCTCCATGCCACGGCAAAATTCAGCCTGATAGCGCACCCTGAGTGCGGTATGGATCCCCGATTTCACATGCCGGCTCATCAAGGAATGGGCTGCCATTTCGCTCATTGCCAGAGCCTTTTGCCACTGACCACTGCGATACAATGGCTGCACCCAATTCGCCAGGCTGGAGATGGCACGCCGGTAGTCATGCAAGGATGAATCATTTTCGAGACTGGACATCGCCGCTGCCAAAAACCACAGCTCCATGGCCTTGCTTTCGTAACCAGCATCATGCAATGCAACTCCCCAGGTGGTGAGCAAAGCGGGGTCCCCGAGCGTTTGTATCATGGCCCGACTAAATATCTCAGCAGCTTGCTTGCTTTGCCCCAACTTCAGCAGAGCAATATGCCATTTGATGAGACTTGACCAATCAGCCGGCCGGTTCTCAACATTGGCAGCAAGCACCGGCTCGATGACCTCCCAGCGCTGTAGCTGGAAGTCCAAGTCATTTTTATTTTCACCAAGCGTGAGGCCCTCGGCAGCCAGTGCATCCATCATTTGTGACGCTGTGGTGATATCGCCGCGGACAAGGCATAGCTGGTAAATGGCAGTAATGAGCAAGTCCTTGATTGCCCCGTCTTGTTGCTGCGCCTCTTGCCGGAGCGAGCGATGAAGCTCAGGCACCCGGTTATCAGGATCCGGCAACAACCCAGCAAGCATTGCCAGCTCCTCAAGAACTTGAGACGGGTCATCCCCTTTGCGCTTCATGAGATGATCCCACAGTAAATCGATGGATTCGGATGGCAAACTACCGAATATCTCCTTGCTGAGATCCACCATTTGCTCCAGGCGCTCATCATCTGCGGCCATGCGCTGCCGGATGAAATCAATGGCCAATGCGCCGAGGTCGCCATCCACCATCGCTATGATCTGCTCGCGCCATACGGCATCATCCTCCATGGCAAGCCGTGTCATCATGGGTAGGATTACCTCTCGTGCCTGTGCCTCTTCACCGCGCGCATTGAGTAAGCCGGCAAGCATCAGGATCTCTTGTCGTGTGTTTTCATCATCAAGCCTATCAAGGCGATCCGCCACCCATGCCTCATAGGCAGCTCGTGCATTCTCCGGAACACCCAGCAACTTGAGACTTCTCAGGGGCATTTCAATCACGTCGTAAAAGGCAATCGCTTCATGCACAGCCATTGTCTCGAAAAGCTCCAGGGCCTGCTCACGAAATCCATTAATCGCCAGACAAAGCATCACCCGCTGTCGGGATTCATCGTCTCTTGCCAGATCCTGCCACTGCCGGCTCAAGGCCTGCGCATCCTCCTCCTTGCCTGCAAGCCTGAGCAGCTGCAACTTACAACCCCAGCTGTATATATCATCACCGGAAGCTGCGCTGCGCTCAAGGTATGGCACGGGATCTCCATCCAGCACTCTAAGCAAGTCCGCCACAACTGGCAGCTTGGCATTGAGCGCCTCCGTGGTGGCTGCGTCCATGTTGCCATCCACTCGATGCAACCACATCCTCCACTTTGCAGCTTTTTGCCCGGTGAGTTCGGCAGCCTTGCCCAGCTCATCCCTGAGCTTGCCTGTCTGTCCATAATAGAAGGCACGCACACGCATGAAATAATCGATATCGCCCACCAGAGAGAAAATTTCATCCACCTGGGCCTGATCACCCTTTGCAAGGGCTAGCCTGAGCATGGGGGCCAGCTTTTGTCTCCAGCAAATTTGTGAGATCTTCCCCCTGAGCACCGCATTTTTTTCACGCTTGGCCAAAGCCATGACTTGCCTCCATTGATCCATGCTGATGAGCTTGTGCACCATGATGATTTTGCCATCTTCATTGCTTTGGAAAAATCTCATTACCATTGCCTTCACTTCCGCGGGGCTGTCATAAAGCAAGCCCACCGATATATAACCGATCAGCTCCGTGGCTCGCTCAGAGGCTTCAATATCATCTCCCACCTGAACCTTATGCAAGGCGGGCAACGCATCACTACCCAGCTTCCAGAGTTCATCCATGGCATGCTCCCGCACGGCGAAGGATTCATCCCCAAGCTGCAGGGCAAGCTGGTCAACTCCAGGCGAATCATTCCCGGCCTTGATTGTCTCGGCCCTGGTTTCCTTACCCGTCAAAACCACGGTTGCAAACACGCCACATACCAGGCACAAGATCCAACAGCGACGCTGCATGATACCACTGCCCGCGGGAAAAAACCTATTTGTCAGTCTGCTGGTCATCGCCAAATTGATCAAGCCACGCGGCTATGTCACCAAAGATTTTGTCACGCTGATGATCATACATCAGGAGGTGGTATGAGCCCGGATAATAATGGTGGGTCTTGCGAACGGATTGGTCAAAGTTGTTACAGAAATCCCCCACCTTGTCTTCGCGGGTGAAAAAATCCTTACCACCATGCAACACAAGCACCGGGCATGTCACCGAGGATGCCCTCTCATCCATGCTTCTAGCCAAATCACCCAGCTTGACAAGCAAGCGCAGAGTGTAGCGGCGAATATGCCAGGGGTTTTTTGCAGCTTGTTCTGCATGGTTGTCTTCCCGGGTAACGGCCGTGCTGCGCCCATCAGAAAGGGACTCCAGAGAAATCCTGGCCTTGGGAAAAAACAGAGCTGCAAACTTGGCCGTCCACAATTTCCACCGGGGCAGCTCTGCAGCAACCTCAATGATGGGTGAAGAAAAGGCGACGGCATCCGGGCGCAGCTCCTGCCCCGTGTGGTGGTAGGTGTGCATCACAATAAGAGAGCCCATGCTTTCACCAAACCAGACAATCTTCGATCCCGGATGAGCCTCACGCACCAAACCAGTGAAGGTTGCAAGATCCTGATACCACTGCCCCACTCTCCTGATATCGCCACGCCGCTTTGCCCGGGTCTCCATGCCCTGCCCACGCGTCTCAGCAGCATACAAGGCAACATCCTGACGATGCTTCAGAAGATAACCTGCCATGTTTTCGTAGTCACCCGCATGTCCGGAAATGCCATGCACACCGATGATGACCACGGAGGGAGCTTTTTGTCCGACATTGGCGGGTAGCCATTTGCGGTAGCCGAATTCTTCACCATCATAACTCACATAATGGGTTTTCTTGAGCTGAGGGATGGCGGTGGCCCGCGGAGCAATGCTGACTGCTGTCGCACATGATGACAACATGACACTCCAAGCAAACGCAGCAAGTAATGGTGAGGTCCAACCCAGTCTTAAAAGAGAACGCATCATCGAGGCTGTATTACCTTGCAATCAAATACAGACGATTGCAAGCGCCCATGACATGGTCTCCACCCTCAAAGAGCATCAAGATTGCTTGATTAATCGCCTTGCCGGTGGTTTGCTTCTCCTGTGCTACAAATCGTCTTCAATGAAATTAGTGCTGCCGAGATATCCCGGATGGATACCATGGATCAGCTGGAATTGCTCGATGCCTTCAAGGTCTCTGAGTCCGACCTTATTGAACTGGATGAGAACGAGGAGCACCAGTGCTTTGGCAAAATTGTAAGGGACGGCAAAACCCTCTACCGCTTCCGTGCGAATGACTGCCGAATTTACTTCGAAGTAGCTGATGATCTGGTAGTCGTTCACCGCGTGCTACACAAAAACACTTTTTCCGACTTCCTATTCAGGTCGAAAATGCCGGTTTCCGAGGATGAGCAACTCGCTGAGTCCAAGCATTTCTGGCAGCTCATTGACGAGGGCCGCAATGCCCGGCGCATGTAGCTCATCCGGAGTATCCCACCACATCCCGGGGTCACTTTTTAGTCCTTCCATGGGAGGAATTACCATGATAGCCTCTCCAATCGATTCTTTATGAAAGGCAAAATTGTTCACGCCATCGTCTTCCTGGTCATAGCTGCCATCGTCGCCACCTCCTTTGTCGGCTCCGATCCTGAGGATCCCGCAAAGCTTGCCTCTCAGCTGCCAGCGCTCCTGCTGGCAGGCCTTTACATCGGGTTTTTGTTTGTGATGTATCTGCTGCCGATGCTCAGCAACAAAGCAACAAATGCAGTTCTGGCATCCAATGAAACCGTGCAGAGACTTCCCATTCACAGCGCACAAGCCGCTTATGCCCGTGGCGATTATGAAGAGGCCATCGAGCTCTACTACGCCATCGCGCAGGAAGAGACAGACAACCGCATTCCCTGGGTGGAAATTTCCAAAATACAGCATGACAAGCTGGAAAGCCCTGAGACCGCACTCAACACCCTGAAAACTGCTCTCGAAGAGCACGAGTGGCCCGCTGATGACGCAGCTTATTTCATGGGCCGCATTGCTGAGATTTACCTCGAGGACCTCGAGGACAAGGAGACCTCTGTTGGCGTTCTACGGCAGATCGTTGAGCTATTCCCGGATACACAATACTCCGCAAGCGCCAACCAAAAGATCAATGAGATTGATAAGCGTCCCATTGATCTCGTGCAGTGATTGCGGCACTTACCCCACGCAAAACAGAAACTTGTTCTTGATGCTGTTAGGTTCACATCTAACATATTTTTGTGGGAGCATGCGGCATACGTGAAAAAATTCTCAATCCCCTGCCTCTGTTGCCATTACTACTCGGGGTGCTGGCCGGAGTTTTGATAGCGGACCATGATGGCCTGGAACACTGGATCCCGGTTGTGGGCACCAGTCTTGCTATCGCCCTGGTCTTTCCAAGAGGCATCATTGTGCTTTTCTTCGCCGGCCTCGGATTGGCCTATGTCCTTCACGGGACCAAGGTGCAAAATCTGCAGGCTTGGATAGAGGCCTCCCGCGAGGGTAAACTTGGTGACACCATGACCCTGACGGGCGTGATCGTGGACACAGGGCCGGAACAGAATGGGCCCTATCTAGTCAAGGCAAGCCGGATCATCTCCGCTCAGCAAACCCATAAGCTTCCGCCCACCGGAGGCATGAAGGTGGAGCTTGAGCCGGGATTTCGCGAGCGGCTCAAAGTCCAATATGGCGACACCATCTCGGTGTCCGGAGCCCTACGGCGCATAGAGCCGATGCGCAACCCCCATGGATTTAACAGGCAAGAGTGGCTCTATCGACAGGGAGCTGTTCTTTCCATGACCCCGCACCAGCCCCTGAACAAAGAGGCAGAGAGCCTTCTGCACAGACCTTTTCGCCTGATGACAGGCACACGGCAGCACCTGCGTCAGAAAATGACTGCGGGCCTCGATGCCGAGGCCGAACCAGCGCAACTCATACGTGCCGTGGTATTGGGTGAGACTCCAAAGCACAACCCATCCATGGTCGATGATTTCCGCCAAAGCGGCACTCTCCACGTGTTTGCGGTGAGTGGTTTGCATGTGGGCATGGTGGGGGCGATTTTTGCCAGCCTGCTCTGGCTAGTGAGGGCGCCACGCTGGGTGCTGATCCTTGGCGTGATTCTCGCCATGAGTGCCTACGCGGGCATTACCGGCCTCCGGCCCCCGGCGGTTCGCGCCGTGATCATGGCGAGCGTTTTCCTCACGGGCTTTCTCATCAGAAGGAAACCGTCTCTCATCAACAGTCTGGCAACGAGTGCCATCATTGTGATCCTCTGGGATGGCCACCAGCTTTTCACTCCGGGCTTTCAATTGTCTTATGGTGTGCTGCTTGCAATTGCGCTGGCAGGATCTCCCTGCATCCACCTTCTCAGGCCGATGGCCACGATTGATCCGTTTCTGCCAAGGCAGCTGCTGACACCATGGCAAGAGCGCATGCTTGCCTGGCGCAAGTGGCTACGCAACTCGCTGGCTGTCTCGATGGCGGCCTGGACAGGGTCAGCTCCCCTGATATGGATCTATTTTGGCATCGTAACACCCATTGCCATCATCGCAGGGATTCCCCTCATGCTCATGGTTTTTATTCTTCTTGCCCTGGCTCTGCTCAGCATAGGTGCAGGCACTCTCTGGCAACCAGCCGGTGATACTCTCAATCATGTCAACGCGCTGGTTGCGAAGTCGACCTACCACACCGCAGCTTTGTTTGCCGGCATACCCGGAGGCCATTGGTATAGGCAGCCGGCGCGTCCGGAAAAGGGCCGCGTCATTGTCTTTGATATCCCGGGCGGAGGCGGAGCCAACCTCATTGATGTCGGCGGGGGCATCTTGCTCGACAGTGGACGCGGTGATGCCTTTTACAGACATGTACTACCATCTCTCAGGGCACTGGGGATCCACCCGGATTCACTCATCATCACCCATGCCGACTCCAGGCACAGTGGCAGCATGAGCTTGTGCCTGGATCATTTTTCCCCCCGGCAGGCGATCATTCCCCGTATGGACCTGCTAAGCACAAGCTACCGGGAATTCCTCCATAAATCCGGGCAACGCCAATGCCACCTTATCATCCCCCGCTCAGGGCAGAGTTTTCCCATTGAGAGGGGCGTCAGCATGGAAATCTTGCAAGCCCCCGCAGAGCTCGATGGCTACGGACGTGCGGACGACAGCGGCCTCGTGATCCGCCTTCACTGGCACGGCTGGAAAATCCTGTTCACGGGAGATGCCGGCTTTATCACCGAGCACAGGTTGCTCGCCTCGGACATGGAGCTTGGGGCAGATGTCATTATCAGTGGCAGAAACAGGGGTGATTTCACCGGACATGAGGATTTTTACCGGGCTGTTGCACCCAGAGTGATTATCTCAAGCAATGCTGCCTATCCTGAGAATGAACGCATCCCGCAAAACTGGTTCAAGCGCACGGCGTCCATGGGCATTATAACCGTGGACCAGCAACAAACCGGAGCCCTCACGCTTGACATTGAGAAGGGCAATTTAATCATCACTCCTACTCTCAGAAAGGCGAAGCCCATTACCATCCATCCCCGAGGAGAGCTCTGATGACAATTCGATGGACAATCCAGCTTTAACGCATCACTTTGCTCCTCAGCGAACAACCACCTCAGCGAGCTATCGTCCGGAAAAACTTCAGTCTCCTACTTGCCCTGCGCTACCTCAACCCGCTGCGCACCCACGTCTCGGTCATTACCCTGATTTCGCTGGCAGGAGTGGCAACTGGAGTGATGGTGCTCATCGTGGTTCTCTCCGTTTTTGGTGGATTCGAGCAGCTGGTTAAGGACCGGGTTCTGAGCTACACTCCGCACATCAACATTGAGCGCATTGCCCCGTGGCAGGACCCCAGCTTCGACGAAAGCTACAATCCCGAGAATGAATGGCGCTCCGTAGAGAAATCGATGGCTTCGCTGCCGGGAGTCGAAAGCGCCTATGCCCTTGTCAATGACTGGGTCCTTCTTGATCGCGGCGGGGCCGTAGCCCCAGCTTCCATGCAGGCCATTGATACGGGCAACCCATACCAACTCAAGTCACTCCAGGATCTCATCCAGCCAGGCAATGGTCATGCGGACATGGGGCTCGGTGAGACAGCCGTGATCTCTACCATTACCGCGGAGCGCTTCGGCATCAGGGTCGGCGACACCATTCAGATCCACACCAACCGCAATCTCCAGGAAGTCCAGCCGGTCTTTGAACGCATCGGTGAGGCCCGGTTGGTGGATACAGCCGCCCAGCGGCTCAACCTCATCAGGGAGGATATGATCAATATGGCCACCGCTGAGAATGATAACGAAACCGTGCCCATTACCCAGCTACAGGACCTCTACTTCAACCGTCTCATGCCCATCATGGACGAGAATATACGCAAAGCTGAGAAGGAAATCATCGATAGCGTGCTCCTGCATCTCGAACAGGGAGAGCGCAGCACTCCGGAACCCGATGACAGCGGTGTTTACAGCTTTGCTGCCGGGCACATGGAGCAGGCAGTGCAGCTACTCGACGAGCTTGAGAACATCAATACGGACAAGGCCGACATCGAGGAGATTAAGTATATGAAAACGGTGATCCTGCCCAAGGACCTCACCGTTATCGGCCTTTATCAGGCTACACGTCACGCTGCGAGCCCTGATGTCTTTGTCCCCCTCCCTGTCGGACAGGATCTCACTGGTCTTGGTGCGGGGGTCAGGGGCATTGCACTGCGCCTTAATGACCCCTATGTGGCAGCGCAGGTGCTCGAAACCAGCGTGCGGCCCCAACTCCCTGACGACGGAGCATGGATGGCGCGCACCTGGATGCAAGATCACCAGCAGCAATTCTCGCTGATCAAGACACAACGCCAGTTACTGACCTTCTCGCTCTCCTTCATTATGATGGTATCCGCCTTCTCGATCATGGCCGTGATGTTCACTGTGACGATCCAGAAGAAGCGCGAGATTGGAGTCATGAAGGCTCTCGGAGCTGCACCTGCCCAGCTTATACGCGTTTTCCTCTATCAGGGGGTCATCATCGGTGTGCTGGGTGGCATTCTCGGTCTCGGCCTTGGTTATCTTGTGATTGAAAACAGGCAGGTCCTTCTCGATCTCTTCGCCTCCTGGGGCTTTGATCCGTTCCCATCAGAGTTCAACGGATTTGACGGTCTTCCCGCCACCATGAAGGCTGCCGAATTCATCGGAGTTTTCATTTTTGCCTTTGTTATGTGTATTCTTGCGACCCTTGTTCCCGCTATGATCGCATCACGGAGTGATGCCGCGAAATCCTTGCGCAACATGTGAGTTGCGATCCCGTTTTTTACCACTTATTGAGAGTCATCCATGAAAGACATCGTTTACTTTGATCTCGAAACACAGCGCAGCTTTGGCGATGTGGGTGGCGCCAAGAATAAAGATAAAATGGGTATCTCGGTCGGCGTGGCTTACTCCACTCGCACTGGCAAATATCACGTTTTCGGTGAGGATCAGACAGACGAGCTTGTCGACATGCTGGTCAAAGCGGACCTGGTCGTGGGATTCAATCACCTCTATTTCGACTATCCCGTGTTGCAGGGATATACCATCCTCGACCTACCCAACCAGACTATCAATCTGGACATGCTCATCGAACTTGAAAAAGTCCTTGGCCACAGGATCAAACTTGATGCCATAGCATCGGCCACCCTCGGCACCGGAAAGTCAGCTGACGGACTCGACGCCTTGCGCTGGTGGCAGGAATACAAGAAAACAGGTAATCCGGAGCCACTGATGAAAATTGCGGAATACTGCTGTTACGATGTCAAGGTTACCAAGGAGGTGCATGAGTATGCGCTGAAGCACGGTCACTTGAAGTATAATGACCGCAATGGCAACCTCACTGAAGTTGAGGTGGACTGGAGTTAATACCAGACACCGCGGCAACAAAAAGCCCGGCATCACGGAGAGTGAGCCGGGCTTGTGATTTGTTCTGGATGTGCTCCAGCTTAGGTAAGCTAGGCAGATTCCTCGCCCGCAGGGACGGCATTGGCCTGAAGAGGAAGTTCCTCAGCGCCTGATTCGGCACCCTCAGCGTTCTCGGCACCCTCGGCAGGCTCTTCTTGCACTGGTTCAGGTTCATCCACAGTGAATTCAATATCCACATCGCGGTGCTGATGGAATCCGGTTCCCGCAGGAATGAGATGACCCATGATGACGTTTTCCTTGAAGCCGCGCAGGTAATCGACACGACCAATGGTGGATGCATCTGTCAAGACACGGGTGGTGTCCTGGAAGGATGCTGCGGAAATGAATGACTCAGTCTCGAGTGAGGCTTTAGTGATACCCAGAAGGACCGGCTCGGATTCTGCAGCAGCGCCACCTTGGGCGACAACTTCCTCGTTGGCCTTCTTGAACGTGGTGCGATCAATCTGATCACCCCAGAGGAATTCGGTATCACCGGGCTCGGTGATTTTCACCTTGCGCAGCATCTGGCGGATGACGATCTCAATGTGCTTGTCATTGATTTCCACACCCTGGAGACGGTATACGCGCTGCACCTCGTTGGTGAGGTGCTCCTGAAGAGCTTGTGCGCCACATGCCTCGAGCAGATCATCAGGAGAAACGGGTCCCTCGGTGATCTGGTCACCGCGGTGAAGGAAGTCACCTTCTCCGACGATGATGTGTTTACCCATAGGCACCAAGTGATCTGCATGTTCACCGGTATCCATGTCAGTAACGATAACCTTCTTCTTACCACGCACGTTAGGACCGTAGGACACCTCTCCATCGATCTTGGCGATGGTGCAGGCCTCCTTGGGACGGCGTGCTTCAAAGAGCTCGGCAATACGAGGAAGACCACCGGTAATATCACCTGTCTTGGAGATCTTACGCGGTGTCCTTGCAAGCTGGGCACCACCCTTGACACTGGACCCTTCCTTCACGGAAAGGTGCGCGCCCACCGGGATGGAGTAGCTGGCGAGGACTTCTGAAGTCTTATTGTCAACGATTACGATCTGTGGGTGCAGGTCTTCCTTGTGCTCGGTGACCACCATACCCTTCTTGCCGGTTTCCTTGTCTGTTTCTGACTGAACTGTAATGCCTTTGATCATGTCACGGAACTCCACCTTACCAGGCTTCTCAGTGAGAATCGGCACGTTGTATGGATCCCATGTCACAAAGACTTGGCCCTTCTTGACGGATTCACCATCAGGCACGGAGATTGCAGATCCCATGACCAGGTTGTAGGACTCGAGCTCAAGGCCATCCTTGTCACGGATGGCAATGGAACCCTTCTTGTTGAGGGCAACAAAGTTCCCCTCGGCATCCTGCACGGCGCGCACGTCCTTGTAGACGACAACACCACCATGCTTGGCTTTGATGATGGGCTGCTTGAATGAAGACGAGGCAACACCACCAACGTGGAAGGTACGCATCGTCAACTGGGTGCCTGGCTCACCGATGGACTGGGCAGCGATGATGCCGACGGCCTCACCGATTTTTGCCACCTCACCAGAGGCCAGATTCAGGCCGTAACACTTCTGGCAACAGCCACGATCAGATTCGCATGTCAACGTGGAGCGGATCTTGAGACGCTCAAAACCGAGATCCTCGATCTTGTTCGCTTCATCTTCACCGATGAGCTGGCCAACCTCGAGGATCACGTTACCAGTGACAGGGTCAGTGACCTTTTCACACGAGACTCTGCCGTAGATACGGGAGGCAAGAGATGCTGCTTCCTCGTCATTCTCGATAATGGGCTCGGCTGTGATGCCGTTGACGGTTCCACAGTCCTCCTCGAAGATGATGACATCCTGGGATACATCCACCAATTTACGGGTCATGTATCCGGAGTCAGCAGTCTTGAGTGCGGTGTCTGCCAGTCCCTTACGGGCACCGTGAGTGGAAATGAAGTATTCCAGCACGGAGAGACCTTCACGGAAGTTCGAGGTGATCGGGCGCTCGATAATGTCACCGGATGGCTTAGCCATCAGGCCGCGCATTCCGGAGAGCTGTTTTATCTGCTGCTTGTTACCACGGGCACCGGAGTCAACCATGAGGAAGAGCGGATTGACAATCTTGTCCCCCTCGTTGTGCTCAAGCTTGCGGTAGAGAGCGTCAGCAATGTTGTCAGAAGCGTGAGTCCAGATGTCAATGACCTGCTGGTATCTCTCGTTGTCGGTGATCACACCGTTGCGATACTGCTTGGTCACTTTCTCAAGCTCAGCGTAGGCTTTCTCGAGCTCACCCTTCTTCTCCTCGGGAACAACCATGTCGATGATTCCGATAGAAATACCGGAGCGGGTCGCCTCCATGAAGCCAAGACCCTTGAGATCATCGAGGACTTTCACGGTGGCTGCTTGACCAGCACACTGGTAACAGCGCCAGATGATGTCGCCGATTTGCTTTTTGCCGACATTGAAGTTCAGGAAGCCAAGACCGGAGGGCCAGATCTCATTGAAGCGCACACGGCCGGGCGTGGTTTCGATGATCTTGTTCTCGTGGTCCCCAAAGAAGGTTGCTTCCTCCTTGCCATAGTCTGGGTTACGCAGGCGGATCCAGTCATGGTACTTGACCTTGCGGCTGGCAATGGCGAACTCGACCTCGGTGGTGTTCTCAAAGAGCGGCAAGTGCACGTCCTTGCGAGCCTCTTTCTCCTTCGCGGTCAGTTGACGCGCATAGGTCAGATAGTAGGAACCAAGAATGATGTCCTGAGATGGCACGGTGATCGGCTTGCCACTCGCTGGCGAGAAGATGTTGTTGGGGGCCAACATCAGCTGGCGTGCCTCCATTTGTGCCTCCACGGAGAGGGGCACGTGCACAGCCATCTGGTCACCGTCGAAGTCCGCGTTGTATGCAGTACAGACAAGCGGGTGCACACGCAACGCGGATCCCTCGATAAGCACAGGCTCAAATGCCTGGATCGAGAGACGGTGCAAGGTGGGTGCACGGTTCAGGAGAACGGGATGACCCTTGGTGACTTCCTCAAGGATGTCCCAGACTTCCGTTGTCTTGCGGTCAATCATCTTCTTGGCACTACGCACGGTGTGACAGTAGCCGAGCTCCTTGAGACGGCGGATGATGAATGGCTCAAAGAGAGTCAGTGCCATCTTCTTGGGGAGACCACACTGGTTGAGCTTAAGCTCAGGACCAATCACGATGACCGAACGTCCGGAGTAGTCAACACGCTTGCCGAGCAGGTTCTGACGGAAGCGTCCGCCCTTGCCCTTGAGCATGTCGGAAAGTGACTTGAGTGCACGGTTACCGGCACCAGTCACAGCACGGCCATGACGTCCATTGTCAAAGA
>JBNACB010000031.1:0-21200 GCA_049632765.1 Akkermansiaceae bacterium
CGCGAGCTTGAAGCCAAGTTGAAGGCGGTCATCCAAGCCAATCCCAAATAAAATCCGTATACCCATGAACCTATTACTAAAAATCATCGCGTTTGTCCTTGTCTCCTCCCTCGGTCTGCAGGCAAAGCCCGACAAACTGCCCAATATCGTCTTCCTCTTTGCCGACGATCAGCGCGCTGACACCATCTCGGCACACGGTAATCCCCACATTGTGACCCCGAACCTCGACCGCCTGGCGGGGGAGGGTTTCAGCTTCCACCGGAATTACTGCGCCGGTTCCTTCAGTGGCGCGGTCTGTGTCGCCAGCCGGGCGATGCTGATGAACGGGCGCCACTGGCTCAACATCGGCTCCAGGGCCGCGGGCAAAAAACACAACCCCGGCATGGACTGGAAAGCCGACGAGGTGTTGCCCGCCCTGCTGGCACAAAAAGCCGGGTATGATTCCTTCATCATCGGCAAGTGGCACAATGGGCTCAACACCCTGAAGATGGGTTTTTCCGAGGGGGCCTCGGTCTACATGGGAGGCATGGCGGACCACACTGACTTCAAGGTGCAGGATTACTCGGGTGGCAAGCTCGGGCCGCAGTACCAGGCTGAGGCCTTCTCCAGTACTCACTTTGCCAACGAGGCGGTGCGCTTTATTGAGCAGCGCGACTCTGAAAAACCTTTCTTCCTCTATGTCTCCTTCCTCGCGCCACACGATCCGCGCAATCCTCCCGAGCCTTACCGGGAACAATACTACAACAAGCGCCCACCGCTTCCGGAGAACTTTCTCCCCGAGTTTCCCTTCAACTTCATTTCCAAGACCACGCACGGAAGGGACGAAAGCCTGGCTCCATGGCCGCGCACCAAGGAAGTCATCAGTGACCAGCTCTGTGAATACTACGGACTGATCACCCAGCTCGATGAGCAGGTGGGCCGGATTCTCACTGCCTTGGAAAACTCCCCCCATGCCGACAACACGGTGGTGATTTACACCGCTGATCATGGGCTTGCGATGGGCAGCCACGGCCTGCTCGGCAAACAGAACGTCTTCGAGCACAGCATGTCCTCACCTCTCATTGTCCGTGGCCCGGGTGTGCCCAAGGGGAAATCCAGCAGGGCCTTCACCTACATCCACGATCTCTACGCAACCATCTGTGACTTTGCCAAGGTCACTCCACCTGCGCAGGTGGATGCCCGCAGTTTGCTGCCCCTCATCCACGGGCAAAAGCAAAGCATTCACGACTCACTGTTCCTGCCCTACCAGGACAACCAGCGCGCCATCAATGATGGTGAGTGGAAGCTGCACATCTACCCCATAGTCAATCACCGGCTGCTCTATCATCTTGCCGGGGACCCCCTTGAAATGAACAACCTTGCCGAAAGCCCTGAACATCAGGCTAAAATCAAAGAGCTTGAGTCCTTGATGGGAAAATGGCGCGAGCAACTGGGGGACGATACCCCGCTGAGCGTGGCCAAGCCTGCTCCCTTGAAGCCCACCTATCAGAATGAGCGCCGTCTTCTTGACGTCTGGCAGCCGAAGTGGATCAGGGACAAGTACTTCGGCGGCAGGGAGCGCAGTGATCACGGCAAAAAATAAACCAAGTCACTCCATGAAACATTTCAACACGAACATCCCCAAGCGATGGACCCTCGCCATGGGTGCCCTCTGGAGTCTCTGCAGTCTTTCGCTCGCAAATTCAGAAAAGCCTAACATCCTGTTTGTTTTCTCCGATGACCATTCTCCCAATGCCATCGGCGCCTACAACGGCTGGCTCAAAAGTGTCAACCCGACTCCGGCCATCGACCAGCTTGCCGCCCAGGGCATGGTCATGCGCAACAGCTTTTGTGGCAACTCCATCTGTGGCCCAAGCCGGGCGGCCATTCTCACCGGCAAGCACAGCCACAAGAATGGCTTTATGAGCAATCACTACAGCTTTGACTGGGACCAGCAAAGCTTTCCCAAGCTCCTGCAAAAAGCGGGTTACCAGACGGCACTCTACGGCAAGTCCCACCTCAAGGGTACTCCGCAAGGCTTTGACCAGTGGGCAGTACTGCCCGGCCAGGGCGACTACTTCAACCCGCACTTCATTTTTCCTGACGGCAAGCGCGTTGTTGAGGGTTACTGCACGGATGTAGTGACCGACATGGCCCTTGATTTTCTCAACAACAAGCGTGACGCGGCCAAACCCTTCCTGCTCATGGTGCAGCACAAGGCACCGCACCGCAACTGGATGCCAGCCCTGCGGCACTTGAAACTCTACGCGGACCGGGACCTTCCCGAGCCACCGACGCTGTTTGATGATTACAAGGACAACGCCTCCCCGGTGGCCGGGCACGAGATGGGCATCTATGCGCACATGAAAAACGAGTGGGATCTGTTCCTGACTCTCAACAATGACCCACCCCAATCGAAGGAGAGACTGGGGGGTAATTTCAAGCGCATGAGCCCTGAGGAGTTCGCCGCCTACCAAAAACACTACGGTCCACTCAATGCCCAGGCGCCGGGTATGGATGATCGCAAGGCGCGCACGCATTGGAATTATCAGCGCTACATCAAGAACTACCTGCGCTGCGTGCGTGGGGTGGATGAAAGCGTGGCCCGCCTGATGCAGGAGCTCGATGCCCTTGGCCTCAGTGACAACACCATTGTCATTTATTCCTCGGATCAGGGTTTTTACCTCGGGGATCACGGCTGGTATGACAAACGCTGGATGTATGAGGAGTCCCTGCAGATGCCCTTCATCATCAAGTGGCCGGGAGTGATCAAGCCCGGCAGCTCATGCGAGTCCATGATCCAGAACATCGACTACGGCCCCACCTTCCTCGCTGCTGCCGGCGTTAACATACCCGGTGACATGCAGGGCCTCTCCATGCTACCCTTGCTCAAAGGCGAAACCCCGGCCGACTGGCGGGACTCGATCTACTACCACTACTACGAGTTTCCCAGTGTGCACATGGTGGCAAGGCACTGCGGTATCCGCACCAAACGCTACAAGCTCATCCATTTCTACCAGTTTGATGAGTGGGAGTTTTACGACCTGGAGGCCGACCCTGATGAGCTGCAGAACCTGTATGGCAGTGAGGCGCACGCGCAGACCATTGCCGGGCTCAAGGAGAAGCTCAAGGGCTTGCGCGAGCACTACGATGACCGCACTGACCTTTCCCCCATGCCTGAGGACTGGCAGCAAAACGTGCACGACCGCAAAAGTAAATTCCGCCGCCAGGCTAACCCGATTAAGTTCCTGAACTAGCGGCGGGGGCGGGTGCAGCAACCATGCACCCATTCGTGGCGGCAGAAAGACCACCCATTTGTCGGGTGGTCAAGAGTTACCATATCTGGAAAAAGTCGGATTTATTCATTCTTTCCCGAGCATAAACCCATTGTGGTTTTTTGTCCTAATTGTTACTTTTAGCTGACAGTTGTTTTCTGCATAAGATCGACTTGATCATTTGCACTGCTTTTAACGGACAGTCAGAATATAACGCTGCGCTACCTGGCTATTTTCAGATGATTGATTTACCATACCATCATGACTGGGAACCGGAGTTTGAAACCTCACTCGGCCTTCAAGTGAAGTGGTTTGGCTGTTGGGGGGATAATCCCAACTGGGCGATCCAACCTTCCAGGCTTGGATCGGACCTTATCTGTTTTTTTTATCTCAAGGCCGGAGTGGTAACCGCAGAAGTCAATGGTGTTGAGGTGTCGCTGCAGCCCGGCGATTTAGTGGTGTGGCGCGGGGGTGATATTTTCTCTGCTACTCAAAATCCAGCAAAACCACAGACATCACTCTCGGCCTGTATTGCAATGAACCGTGACGACTCCACAAACGTTCTGCTACAGCACGCCTATCAACGTCATTACCGACTCAAGGACCGGAAGGCTTACGAGCAAAGTTTCGAAAACGTGATCCAGACACTGGCAAGCGATAGCCGATGGCGCAACCTGCATGTCACCGCGGCGATTTTTGAATGGCTTGCGTGTCTGCAGGAGGACTTGAGTCCTGACCCGGGAGCCGCCGAGGGTAACCAAAAAACCGTTCATCATGTGCACGCTGCTCAGGAGTGGGCCAGAAAGCGTCTGGGTGAGGAAGTCAAGGTCGCAGACTGGGCCAAAAGTTGTGGGCTTAATGTCGATTACTTCAGCCGTGTATTTAAGTCGCATACTGGCATGAGTCCGAAGAACTGGCTCATTGAGGCTCGCTTACAGCGTGCATCGCGTATGCTCGCCTACCCGGAAAAAACAGTGGAGGACATAGCAGGGCTCTGTGGCTACCAGTGCCCATTTCATTTTTCCCGCAGCTTCAAGCGTCGTTTTGGGCTGCCCCCAGCGAGTTATCGACGGGTCCGTCAAGTGCGAGGATTTGTCGATTCGTGAGGTATTGAAAGCAGGCGATAATTTGGGTGAGTGCCCAGGCTGCTTGTTGAATGTACCCGCAGCAATGGTCGGTAGATGTGCATGTTTTTATCTCAGGTGGGTTTGTGCTCCACCTTGTTTCGCCGGCAGCGCTCACTGCAGTATTTGACGCTGTCCCAGTTGCGTTGCCATTTTTTGCGCCAGGAGAACTTGAGCCCACAAACAGGACATGTTTTGTGAGGCAGGTCAGACTTCTTGCGGTGTTTCATGCGCTCGGGGCTCAGATGAGCTTTTTACACTTCTTCCAGTAGGCAAAAAACGTGGGGTAGTAGCCATTTACCTCAAACATCCAGTCCCTCGGTTCCTCGTGACCCTTGTAATGCTCGTTGGTCGGATGCTCCTTGTAGATAAGATGCTCCATACCAACCATGTCAGCGAGCTGCTTAAATTCTGCCACCAGAACCTCAACGCCTTGGATATTATCGGCCAGTTGCAAGATGAACTCGATGCAGTGCGGGCTTACTGGATAGGCTTCAAAGAATGAGGGCTCAAGAAGCAGAACACGCTGCATGTCGTCTGTGGCATGCCACTTGGGGTCGAGGTTATAGTAGTTATAAATGAGTGTTTTGACTCCTTGTTTGAGGTCGTTGCCCTGCATGTCAGGTAGTTTTGTTTGAGGGCGAAAGGGGACACTCTCAGACAGGGCATCAGGGATTGCGAGTTTATCAAACTGGTCATAGCTGACATCCAGGAATGTCTGCCTCTGATGGCTATCAAAGTATTTGTTGATGTTGTCCTGATTGGCGTAGTACTTCTTGTTGGCATTTGTTCCTGCCACCCATTGCCAGCTCAGTGCGTTGCTTGCCCAGTCTCCATCCAGCAAGTGGTAATACATCCACCTTGCCGGTATCAGCCAGTGAGACTGTGCGATGTTACATGTGATCGATGCCAGATACATACGCATGTGGTTATGCATGTATCCAGTTTGGTATAATTCTTTGATAGCGTCATCCACCGCATGGATTCCTGTGGCATGATCCATGATTGCGCGGGGAAGCTGGTGGTTGGCAACCGGCTCTTGCGTGTGCTTGAGGTCCTGATTGATTCCGTCACCCTTTTCGATCCATATATTCTGCCAGTAGTCTCTCCACGCCAGTTCTTGCACAAGTTTTTCAACACGGCTCCATGGCAGCTGCAGTGAGAGGATGTGATCGAAGACTTGCTTCGTCGAGATCACCCCCCGGGAAATATATGGGCTCAAACATGTGACCGCGCCATCTTTGAAATTACGGGTAGCGGCATATTTTGCTGGTTGTATCTCCTCAATGCGCTGCTCAATGGCATCAATCTTGGTGGGAAAGCTATGCATGTCCAGTGGCACCATAGTGCGCGATTTTTAATTTACCACGCTTGAAGCAGCAAATGACGATATCTCTATGATTCTTGGCGGAAAGGCGGTCGCCCATATCTAAAAAAGTCGGAATTATTCATGTTCTTTACACCTCGAAATCATTCCCTCATTCGGATTGCTTGTCTATTATCTATTAATCACGTCGGCACCTATGTTGTCCTCACAAGCTAATGAAAATTGAACGTATAGAAACCCATGTCTGCAACGCGCGGATGCGTAACTGGATATTTGTCAAAGTCATTACCGACCAACCCGGGCTCTACGGCTGGGGTGAAGCAACCCTTGAGTGGCACACCCGTGCGGTTGTAGGTGCAGTCGAGGATATTTCTGAGTTGCTCGTCGGAGAGGACCCACGGCGTATAGAGCATCTCTGGCAGATGATGTTTCGCCAGCACTTCTGGCACGGTAATGGAGTAGTGCGCGGTACGGCGATCAGCGGCATTGATCTGGCACTGTGGGACATTCTCGGCAAGGTGCATGGAGTGCCAGTGCATCAGCTTTGGGGTGGGCCGGTCCGTGATCATATCCGTCTCTATTGCCATCTTGGTGGAGGGCGCATGGAGGATTTTTACGAGACGGATTGCTCTGATGCCAAGCGCTTCGGCGAGCTGGCTCAGGAGGCTGTCGAGGACGGCTTCTCAGCATTCAAATCCATGGCGGTGCCGCCGACCATGCCACTGGAGGGGAACCGCCCGGTGCGCTACGCGGCACAATGTGTTGAAGCCATGCGTGATGCGGTAGGACCCGATGTTGACATCATGGTGGATTGTCACGCAAGACCATCTCCTCGAATGGGACTGCAGTTCGCCAAGGCACTTGAGCCATACGACCTGTACTTTTTCGAGGAGCCCTGCTGGCCGGAAACCATGGATGATATCGCCCGTATTCAGGATGCGGTGAAAACACCGATAGCGACCGGAGAGAGGCTTATTACCCAGCACGCTTTCCGTGAGGCTTTGGAGAAGCGTGCCTGTTCCGTGCTACAGCCTGACATAACCCACTGCGGCGGGCTTTCCGAGGCGCGTCGTATCGCCGCCATGGCAGAGGCTTATCGCGTGGCCCTGGCACCGCACAACCCTCAGGGACCTGTGAGCACGGCTGCCTCCATTGAGCTCGGATTTGCAACACCCTCCTATGTGATTTGTGAGAGTGTGCACAACGATGTGCCATGGCGGGATGACGTCGTGCAGGAAGGCTTTAAGGTCGATCCCGCAACACGAACGGTGAAGCCCAATACTCTTCCTGGCCTCGGTGTTGAGTTGGATGAGAAGGAGATCGCCAAGCATCCTTTCCAGCAAGAACAACTTCAGCGCGTGTTCTACCCGGATGGAGCGGTGGGAGACTGGTAAGATATAGAAAAGCTCACTTTAAAGCATCATGAATACAATAGAATCACTTGCCGGTGTATTGCCGGTTATCCAGTTGCCTTTCCACGAGGATGAATCCATCGACTGGCAGACGCTTTCCAGCGAGATTGACTGGGCATATGAAAATGGGGGTCAGGGTGTCGTTGCCGCCATGGTTACTGAGATACTGCGGCTGACCGATGCCGAGCGTGATCAGCTCGCGCAGAAGCTCGTTGAATACAATGCCGGTCGTGGTCCGGTGGTTATGAGTATTGGCGATGAGAGCACAGTTATGGCAGTGCGGCATGCACGTGCTGCAAAAGACGCCGGTGTGGACGCGCTTATGGCGATCCCGCCAGCGGCGTCGCGCGCGTTGTTGCCAGAAAAAATCCGTTACTATGAGGCCATCATTGCAGCCACCGATTTGCCGGTTATCGTTCAGGACGCGAGTGGCTATGTGGGTGAGCCTTTGCCTGTCGAATCCCAGGCAGATCTGTACCGGCGCTTCGGTGACAGGGTTCTTTTTAAACCTGAAGCCCAGCCACTGGGTCCCAACCTTACCAAGCTGCGTGATGCTGGTGGCCCCGGCCTGAAAGTATTTGAGGGTAGTGGTGGTATTGCGCTGCTGGATTCGTATCAGCGCGGTATTCACGGCACGATGCCAGGTACGGAAATTGTCTGGGCAATCCGCGCCGAGTGGGATGCTCTTAAGGCGGGGGATCTTGCACGTGCCACGGAGTTGCAGGGGATCATCGCACCCCTGATTTCCCTGCAACACGGCCTCGATGGTTATCTCAGTATCGAGAAAATGCTCCTGCAGCGCCAAGGGGTTTTTCCAAACCGCGTAATTCGCGGCCCGGTCGGCTTCACTCTCGATACCGAGACAGAGAATGAGGCAGTGCGCCTTTTTGACCTTCTCGGTGAGGCCTGTGGCAGGTAGCAAAAAAGATGAGTCTCCACGCACCCACTATCATTGAAAAATGAGTAACCAAAATCGATTTCCTGGATTACGTGCACGCTTCGGCGTTGCTCGCTGGGACATCACGCCGGGTTTGGATGTGTGCGTGAAAAACTGGGGGGCGACCGATCGCTGGTTTGCCCGCGGGGTACATCGCCCGCTCACAGGAACCGCACTTGCGATAGCAGAAGGCTCTGCATCTCCCTTGGTCCTTATCAGTCTTGATCTGGGATGGTGGCGCGCACGTGCAGATGTGGATGGTTTGCGGCTTGCCATACGCGATGAGCTCTCGCTTCCGGAGGAAAACCTTATCATTCATCTGACGCATACTCATGCGGCTCCCTTGCTGGACTCCGAGCCCCCGGCTGAGGCCAACCCGAAGACAACTGTCGCTTACCTGGAGATGCTCACGCAGAACTGTATCGCCGGTGTCAGGGATGCCATTAAGGACCTGAGGGAATCTTCTCTCTTATTGCACACCGGTTCATGTGCGCTTGCTGTGCATCGTGATTTTCCTGACCCTGATGATCCGGGGCGGTTTTTGACCGGCTGGCATCCGGACTATCCTGCGGATCAAACACTGGTCGTGGCTCGCATTTTCGATGAGCAAAACCGCACCCGTGCAACTCTGGTCAACTATGCCTGCCACCCCACCACCCTTGGGTGGGACAATGACCTTGTTTCGCCTGATTTTCCCGGTGCCATGCGTGAGCTCGTGGAGGAATCCACGGGTGCGCCCTGCCTGTTTTTGCAGGGAGCTTCGGGAGAGCTTGCACCCAGCGAACAGTATGTCGGAGACACGGAAACGGCGGACCGGCACGGCCGTGTGCTTGGGCATGCAGCAATGAGTTTGCTTGAAATGCTCGCTCCGGGCATGGCTGACATGGCCTACGATGGCGCTCTTGAATCCGGCGCACCCCTGGCCTTGTGGTCAGCAGCGCAGGGAGAACTTTCCAAAACAGTGGCAGCAACCGCACCGTCGATTGATTTGCCCTTGAAGCCGGATCTGCCCAGCCTTGCGGAAATCCGTGAGCGCATGTCCGCGATGAAGCCTGCAGGCTTTGCCTATGAGCGCCTTGTCCGGCAGCTCCGTGTGCGAGAATCAGTGGGTGACGGGGATACCTCCCGCGAGCAAATCTGGTCTTGGAAGCTGGGTGCTATCAATTTGGTAGGCGTGCCCTTCGAGGCCTATTCCCAGCTGCAATACCAATTGCGAAGTGATCAGCCGCATACCCTGGTGTTGAATCTAGCCAATGGTAATCATGGCTATTTGCCGTCAGCACCGCTCTACGGTGGACCTTCGCTTTACACCGTGTGGCAGACACCCTACGCCGAGGGCTCTCTTGAGTCTGTTACTGACTTGGCTGCCAGAACACTCAACGCGCACCTCAACGAGCAATCATGAGTATGGACCTTCAACCTATCATCGCCAACGTCGAGTTTGGGCTGCATTATTGGGACTACCTCGCCATCGGGCTTTTCTTTGTGATCCTCTCGCTCATCGGTTTTCTCGCGGGCCGTGGAGAACAAGCCAACGCGGAGGAATATTTCCTGGCAGGAAAAAAACTTCCCTGGTACGTGGTTGGGGGTTCATTTATCGCCTCCAATATCTCGAGTGACCAGTTCATCGGCATGGTCGGTGCCGCGATGGTTTACGGTATCTGTGTTTCGCTCTACGAGTGGGCCAATGTGGCCACCTTTTCGATTCTGATCTGGTTCTTTGTTCCCTTTCTTCTGGGTGCCAAGGTGTTCACCACACCTGAATACCTGGAAAAAAGATTCAGTCCCTCCGTTCGCACAGTGTTCGCTGTGGTGACGATCATTAGCAACGTCATCGCATTCCTTGCGGCCGTGCTTTACGGCGGGGCACTTGCCCTGCACGAGTTGTTCGGCTGGGGTCTCTGGCCTTCCATTGTCGGGCTTGGTATCGTTGCAGGTATTTGGGCGATCTATGGTGGTTTGTCCTCCGTGGCCTGGACAGACCTTTTCACGGTGGCCGTGATGCTTTTGGGCGGTGTCGTGGTGACGATCTTCGGTGTTCTGGCCCTGGCTCCGGATGGAGGAGGTCTGATTGACGGATTCATGGTCATGCTGGAACGCAATGCGGCGACCAGTGGTCAGTGGGCAGAGGCAGTGCAGAGCAACACCCGGGATTTGGCTGGAACGGACAGCTATAACCGCCTCTCTGTGGTCCAGCCAGTTACCCATCCGATGACTCCAGGCTGGGGAATGATCGGTTTGCTGCTCTCAGTTAGCCTTTGGTACAACGTCTTGAATCAATTCATGATCCAACGCGTGCTCGGGGCCAAGGACATGTATCATGCCCGGATGGGCATTGTGTTCGCTGGCTGGCTCAAGGTCATTTTGCCCGTCATCGTCATTGTTCCAGGTCTGGTACTCTTTGCGATGCACCCGGACTTGTTGCTCCTTGAACCATGGGGTGAGGTCAAACCCGCTGCGGACAAGGGATATGTAAAGCTTATCCAGGACCTTGTCCCCATAGGTCTGCGTGGATTATTCCTCGCCGCCCTGTTTGGTGCGATCCAATCCACCGTGAACAGTGTGCTCAACTCAACCTCCACGATCATCACCTTCGACATATACCGCAGATTATTCCGCCCACAATGTGCGGACCGCCAACTAGTGGTTGTGGGCGTGGTGGTATCTGTTGTGGTGTTAGCCGTCGCCATTATCATTGGACGTTTCATCGGCGACATGGGTGGCGGGCTTTTCGAGTATGTGATCTCGCTCTATGTCTTGTTTGCTCCTCCCTTTGCCGCTGTGTTCCTCCTGGGGATCCTCTGGCGCCGGGTCACAGCTCCGGCGGCAATCACCACGATCATTGTCGGTATGGCTGCTGGTCTTGGACTGAAAATTTTCCTCAATAGTGGAGCAGATTACCCACTCTGGCTGGCCTCATTCCCTAACCAGGCATCGATCCTTTACCTCATCAGTATGACAACATGTGTGGTGGTGACTTTTCTGACTCCTCCTCCCAAGCCGGAGCAAGTGACTGATCAACTCTGCATGAACTGGAAGAAGCTCAACATCTTTGGCGGCCTCGGTGACCGTTGGTATAGGAGTGTCGTCTTCTGGTGGTTGGCCTATTCTATCGTGATCGTGCTACTGATGCTGATTTTCTCGGGCTTGTTTTTCCCAAGCGTAGGTGCTGAATAAAATCCAAATAGAAAGTAATCATGAATAACAACAAATCAATGGATGATCAGTTAGTCGCCGTGGTCGGCCTCGGTCCTCTGGGGCGGGGGATTGTAGCTTGCTGCATCTCGCGAGGATTTTCTGTCATTGGCATAGACCTCGAAGAAAAAAATCGTCAGGCAATGAAGGAGTTTATCCCTCAAGCCGCGGCTCACTGCCTGGAAGCAGAAGTGCTCGATGCGGTTGATGCTGCAGAATGGGAAGCACGCCTGGAATTGTCCGGAGACCTTGTAGCCATTGCTGACGCTGGATTTGTCATCGAAGCGATCCCTGAGAATCTTCCAGCGAAGAAAAAGTTGTTTCAACAGATCGAGGAGATCATTGGCACTGATGTGCCCATGGGGAGCAACACCTCGGCGTTTCCAATCACCGACCTGCAGCGTGACTGCAAGCACCCGGATCGGGTTTTTGGCATGCATTGGTCCAGTCATGGTCATGTAACTCGTTTCATGGAATTAATTCCCGGGGAGCAGACATCTCAGCAGACCATGGCACGTGCCACAGTCATGGCTCAGAAACTTGGCAAGGAGCCCGCTGTTCTCAAGAAGGATATCGCAGGCTTCCTGTGTAACCGCATTGCTTACGCGATGTATCGTGAGGCGGTCTATTTACTGGAATCAGGGGTCGCGGATGCCGAGACCATTGAGGCTTCGTTCAGAAATTCGGTGGGTCTCTGGGCGCCCATGTGTGGGCCGCTACGTGTCATTGATGTGATGGGTGGTGGAGCCTTTTACTCCGAGTCCATCAAGGGGGTGTTGCCAACGATGGCGAATTCCACCGAGTTGCAACCTACGCTCCAGTCCTTTATCGATCAAAATGCCAAAGGTCCGAAAAACAATATCGGGTTCTTTGACTACGAGAGTGGGGATGCAACTTTGTGGGCAGAGCGCTTTACCGCATCCATTCTCGCTACGCGTAAATACCAGGATCAATATATCCCTGCGGACAAGTCTGTCGACAATGAATCAGCCAGGTGACGCTGCTTTGGCACCATGATCCCCTTTGGACAACTTGCCTCTCGGATATCCGGTCAGCTTGACACGGGTGAAACCTTGCGTCGTCTCTATGCGACGGATGCCTCCGAGTATCAGGAAATGCCTGCCGGGGTGGTCTTTCCCAAAAACGATAAAGACATCGCTGAGATTATCCGATTTGCGGGTCGCAACAAGCTTGGCCTGATCCCGCGCACAGCCGGCACCTCACTCGCTGGCCAGTGTGTCGGTGGCGGTCTGGTGGTTGATGTCTCACGGCACTTTGACCGTATCCTCAGTGTTGATGTTGAGTCCCGCCGCGTCCGCGTACAGCCTGGAGTGGTGCGCAACGAACTCAATGACTTTCTCAAACCGCACGGGCTGCTCTTTGGTCCCGAGACCTCGACAGCAAACCGGGCCATGATGGGGGGCATGGTGGGCAATAACTCCTGCGGCTCTAACTCCATCGTGTATGGCAGCACACGCGACCATCTCGTCTCGGTGAAGGGCTTTCTCAGTGATGGTAGTGAGGTGACCCTAGAAGCGCTCACGGCTGAGGAATTCGAAGCCAAGTGTGAGGGGCCGGATTGCCTGGAGACACAGATCTACCGCGGTATCAAAGCCATGCTCGGCAAGCCGGAAAACCGGACTGCCATTACCGAGAACTTTCCGCTCGCCTCGATTCCTCGCCGCAACACCGGCTACGCATTGGACCTGCTGATGGATGCCCAGGTTTTTGATGCATCATCTGACAAACCCTTCAATCTTTGCAAGCTCATCGCCGGTTCTGAGGGAACCCTTTTCTTTGCCACCGAGATTGAGCTCGACTGCTCACCATTGCCGCCCGAGCACGCCGCCCTCGTGTGTGGTCACTTCGAGAGCGTGAATGAATCTTTGCGCGCTAATTTACTGGCACTGCACTATGATCCAAGTGCTTGTGAGCTCATCGACCGGCATATTCTCGAATGCACCAAGTCCAATCTTGCCCAGCGGCGCAATCGTGACTTTGTTGCCGGAGATCCCGGTGCCATTTTAGTAGTGGAAATCCGCCGTCACACTCTGGCTGAGGTGGAGCAGGTAGTAGACGCCCTCATCGACGCGTGGAAGGCGGCTGATCACGGCTACGCCTATCCGGTGCTATGGGGAGAAGACGGGTTCAAGGTTTGGGAGCTGCGCCGTGCCGGGCAGGGGCTGATGAGCAATGTCGTGGGGGATACCAAGCCGAGGGAAAACGTTGAGGATACAGCTGTCGATGTGAACGATCTGCCCGACTACATTACTGAGTTTGAGCAGCTACTGCGCGACAAATACGCTATCGAATGCGTCTATTACGCTCACGCTGGCTCCGGGGAGCTACATACCCGGCCGTTGTTTGACCTGAAGACCGCTGAAGGCTTGAAGATGTTCCGTGACGTAGCCACAGACATCGCCCATCTGGTGAAAAAATACCGCGGCTCGCTCAGTGGCGAGCACGGTGACGGCCGCCTGCGCGGTGAGTTTATTCCGCTTATGGTGGGTGAGCACTGCTACCAGCTCATGCGCGAGCTCAAGGGCTTGTTTGACCCCGGGCACATCCTCAATCCCGGTAAGATTGTGGACACTCCACCCATGGATTCATCACTGCGTTACAGTCCGGAGCAGGGGACTCCCGAGTATGATACCGTCTTTGATTTTAGTGACACCATGGGTGTGCTCCGTGCTGCCGAGAAATGCAATGGCTCGGGGGACTGCCGCAAGGGACCCTCGGCGAGAGGCACGATGTGTCCGAGCTACCAGGCCACTCGCGAAGAGAAACACACCACGCGTGCCCGTGCCAACATCCTGCGCCAGATCCTTACCAACCCGCGGGATTCCAAAAACCCCTTTGACAGTGACGAGATCAAGGAAGTCATGGACCTGTGCCTGTCCTGCAAGGCTTGCAAATCCGAGTGCCCGTCGAGTGTCGATATGACCAAGCTCAAGGCCGAGTTCCAGCAGCACTACCACGATGCCCATGGTGTGCCGCTGCGCTCGAAGCTCATTGCCCACTTTGCAGATAGTGCTAAGTTGGCCTCACTCGCTCCGTGGCTCTATAACGCGATTCTGCAAACGCCCCTGCTGCGCCGCATGGCGAACAAAGTGTTAGGATTTCATCCCGAGCGCAGCATGCCCAAGCTCAACGAGATCACCCTGCAGCGTTGGTTTGCAAAGCGCACCCCACTTGATCCTCTACGTGGTGAGCGTCTTGGGCGAGTACACCTGTTCTGTGATGAGTTCACCAACTACAACGACCTCGACGCCGGCATCGCTACCGTGGAATTACTTGAATTGCTAGGTTATGAGGTCAACCTACCTGATCATGTCGAGAGTGGACGGGCTTCACTCTCCAAGGGCTTGGTTCGCCGTGCGAAGCGCTTTGCCAATGATAACGTCCGTGCACTCTCATCCATCGTCTCCGTGGACGAGCCCCTGATCGGTATTGAGCCATCCGCCATTCTCGGTTTCAGGGATGAATACCCCGCACTGGTTGATGCGCAACTGCGCGAGAGTGCGCGCCTGCTCGCCCCCCATTGCCTGATGCTCGATGAATTCATCACCCGTGAGGCAGACGCCGGCCGCGTCGATGTGGGTTGCTTCACTCGCGAGCCACGCAACATCCATGTCCACGGCCACTGCCACCAGAAGGCACTGGCATCTACCGAGCCCACCTTGCGCATGCTCTCACTCCCGGAGAACTATAGCGTGCAAGAAATTCCGTCCGGCTGCTGTGGCATGGCCGGATCCTTCGGCTACGAAGAGGAGCACTATGAGGTTTCGATGAACGTCGGCTCACTGGTGCTCTTTCCTCACGTTCAGCACCTCGATGCTGAGACCCTGATCGCCGCTGCGGGGACGAGCTGCCGCCATCAGATTGATGACGGCACCGGCCGTGTTGCCATCCACCCGGCCAGGATCACCCGCGATGCTCTGGCCTGAGTGCTTTCTATTTCCCATACTACTGCTAAATTTCAGATTCAAACCAACCAAGCCATGAAGATCCAAGGTATTCTCACCCCCAACATTGTTCCTTTCCACGATGACCGCCGCATCAACGAGGGCGAGCTGCGTCGCTACGTTAGCTGGCTCATCGACAAAGGCGTCAGCGGAATCTACCCGAATGGGAGCACAGGTGAATTCATCCGGCTTAGCTTTGAGGAGCGCAAGGAGATTGTAGCGATCATCACCGATGAAGCCGCCGGGCGCGTGCCAGTCTTGGCAGGAGCGGCGGAGGCCAATATTGATATGGTACTTGAGGCCTGCGCCTACTGTGCTGATTTCGGCTGTGCTGCGGTTTCAGTGACAGGCCCTTATTATTTCAATGTGTCACAAGAGAGTATCGAGCACTATTTTCGTGAGCTGGCCGAGCGTTCCCCGATCGATATCTTGCTCTATAACATCCCCCAATTTTCCAATGAGATTGGAGTGGATATCGTCGAGCGCCTGGCAATGGATTGCCCGCGTATTATTGGCATCAAGGATAGTAGCCGCGATATGCCACGCTTCATGAATACACTTGGTAAAATCAAGCCGCAGCGCCCCGACTTTATCTGCCTGACAGGTACTGAAGAGACGCTCCTGCCGACTTTGTTAATGGGTGGTGACGGTGGCACCATTGCCACGAGTGGAGTTGCCCCAGAAGCGGTGATGAAACTCCATGGTGACTGGCAACGGGGTGATTTAGAGGCGGCTAAACGGGTGCAATTCAAGATGCTTGAGTTGATTGAAACCATGTTTGCGGCAGGCAATTTTCCAGAAGGATTCCGTGAGGGGGTCAACTTGCGTGGTTTTAATGCTGGCCGTGCTCGCCAACCAATGGCGCCAACAGAGATGAAGCATTTTCTCAATATTCGTGCCAAGCTTGCATGCCTGCTTGCTGATTGTGGATTCGATGAGGCAGCCGCTCACTGTGGCAGCCAGGATTGCTCGCAATCCCGGCCTTCCTCCCAGAGCTCAGGTGTGGACCATCTGGATGTCGAGAGCATCGTTCGTGAGGTATTCGGTAAGCTGCGTCCCGAATCCTAGTTGCCCGGGATTGGGGGGCTGATGGTCATATGAGAATGGCCTCATTGAGCATTCAAGCAGATCTAAAACGATCTGTTAGGTCGGATTTGTTTATGGCATTGTCGGCGCGAGTTCATTCACCTATCACGGAAATTCGACTAACATAGGGGCGTCCTCGTATACCGTGGACGATGGGATCCATTCAACTAATGGAAATGAGACGACTTTTTACATCTTTTGCACTCGTAGGCGTGCACCTTGCGATACTTGGTGATATCTCGGGGGCTGAAGCTGCTTTGCGTCTCGAAAATCCGCGCATTGCCGTGGAGATCGATCCGCTGAGTGGGGCGGTGCATTCGATCCGCGACAAGGAACAGGATGTGGTCTATCGGCAGAGCGGCATTGGTTTCGAAGTGGTTACCACGGAGGGGGCCTTCCGTTCTGAAACAGCCAAGGCGGTCAACACCCGCGAGGGCCAAGTGGACCTTAAGTTCTTCGGCAACGGGTTGGATGTCACGTTGCACTATCGTCTCGGTGCCAGCGATCACTTTGTTGAAAAGTGGCTGACCATTAACGCGTCGGACGGTAAACCGTATTTCCTCAAGTCAGTGGTTCTGGAGGACATGACCACGGATGCGTTTTCCGAAATTCATTTTCATGATGACAACACGATCTGGCATTGTCCGATCAACCTCTTTTTGCGCGCCGATAAAGGCGGCTGTTTTGCGGGGATTGCCTATCCGTATTGGGATCTGAAGCAGAATGGGAAAGAAGGATTCCGCCTGGGGTACGAGCCGAACTATCAGGTTGCGGCGAGGGAAACGAACACGAGCGAGAAGTATTTTATCGGTGTGTATCGCAAAGAGGGGATCCATCGCGTTTCCCAGGGACCGTATCCCGGACGGGGACGCTATCCTTTGATCAGTAAGTTCGGTGGGCTAAGCCAGCATTTCAAAGGAGGTATGCCAAACCCGGTTAAAGAGGTGCCCGTTGAGGTTCTGGATTGGGGAGAGGTCTGGGCGATGAAAGAATTTATGCGCCATGTTTTGCCCAATGACCTGGCCCTGCCTGAAGAAGGATACTGGGTTTGGCAAAATGGCTGGTGGGCCGGGCTCTGGGACGTCCAAACCTCGATTCTTGATTACCTCAAAGAAGCCGGGATTCACGATGTCATGACCGCCCATACCTGGTATGGGCGTGGTGTGCATCCGCTTAGCCCGCCTTACATCGATAAAATGCGCATCAGCCCCATGGGCTTTCCCAAAGACACCGGAGTGGCCGGCATGCCTGGACCGGGCGCCATCACCAAAGGCTTGGATCATGCAGACCAGTCAAAGGCCAAAGTCCTTCTGGATAATTTCAACAAGGATGAATTCACACCTGAGTTTGTCCTGCCGAAGGCTATGGAAAAGTTTCATGAATACGGCAAAAAGATAGGTGTACACGTCAACAGCTTTTCGATCGCATCGGTCTATTTTCAGGAGCATCCCGAGTGGGCCGCGATCGATGAGAACGGCAAGGTCTGCGAGTATCTCTTCAAGCGTAAAGCCTCCTGCTTCGCCTGCGACGAGTACGCCGACTTCATGTTTGCGCTGACCGATCATGTATTCAAAGAATATCAGCCCCGCTGGTGGGGGTGGGACGGACGCTGGCTGAGTTTCTGGGAAGTCGGCCAGTACCGTCCTGGTCCCAAAGGTTCCGGTCCGGATCCTTGTTTTGCCAAGAACCACGGCCATCTGCCCGGCGACAATCGGTACAAGGAGTGGAAGAACATCATGGGCTTCTTGGCGAAGCTCAAAAAGAAATACCCAACAGTCTGCTTGGAGTCCTATTACGGAATGCATCGTGGCGGCCCCTGGGCGCTGCGGCATCTGAATTCGGCCTATCACTATTATGAAACCCACGGGGCCGACATGAATCGCCTGCAAAGTTGGCACCAGCAGAACGATCGCTTCCGCCCCGTCTACAAGAACTCTCTCGACCTTTTTGGCAAGAATCCGAAGAGTTTTCGTTTCAACGTGATCGCCGGGCTCAGCATTGCATACTACTCCATGATCGGCGAAGCTTACCCTCAATTCGCCATAAAAGAGAATCGGGATTTCTTCCAGAAATGGCGAGCCTGGGCCAGCGAGAATATCGACTACCTCGCGGTCAAACGTGACCTCTTCGACAGCCCGGGCCACTCGCCGCTGGACGGTAGTGCCCACATTCTCGGGGATCGTGGCTATGTGTTTGTCTTTCGCGGCGGTTTCGACGCAGGGCTCAACCAGGATACGGCGTTACGCGCGTCCATCCCGATCAATCGCTGGTTGCGGCTTCAGGAGGACCCCGGGGCGATGTACCGGATCAAAGAAATCTATCCGCGGGAGGGTGTCGACCTGGGTGTCTATCAATATGGCCGGGAGTTCCTATATGACATGCCCCTGGATCCGGCTGTCATTCTTTCGCTTGAACCGGTGGACGTCACAGGCGCAGTAAAGCGGACGGCCCTCCCTGACCGGCCGGGCATGCAGGTGGTGCCTGCTTTCAGCACTTTTCAGGTAAGGGCGCCCGGGGAAGCCAAAAAATAATTTGGACGGGCAGCGGTATTGTTGATTTTGGAAGAGCCATTAATGACCAAAGGAATAATCATGCAAAAGACAGGATGTTTCTCAGCTGAGAGAAAAACAGTGCAGATATGGGTCGCCCTGGGGCTGATGGCCCTGGCGGCCACCTGCGGGTATTCCGGGGTGCCGCCCCACGACCTGAGGGTGGGCGAAGGTTTCCGGGAACCAATCGGTTTCCACGATCCGGCACCACGCTTTTCCTGGACTCTTCCGGCAGGCGTGCAGAAGCAGTCGGCCTACCGTATTGAAGTGATAGATGGATCGCTTCTGTGGGACAGCGGATGGGTTGAATCCGGGCTATCGGTATTGGTTCCCTATGGCGGTGAGCCGTTGCAGTCTCGGCAACGGGTGGAATGGCGGGTCCGATACCGTGATGAGGCAGGTAATGATTCAGGCTGGAGCCGGCCGGCATCCCTGGAGATGGGGCTGCTCTCCAACAGTGATTGGCAGGCTCAGTGGATCCGGCTGGACGAGCATAAGCCTGATCAAAGCACCCCGGTTCCGGAGGCTGAGATCGTTATTACAAAGGCCGTGTACGGTGACCTGAATGATCCCGGTAGGCAGCGGGATGTGACTGGGGCTGTGCGCAAGCTGGCGGCCGACGGGGGCCGCGTAGTGAAAGCGGGTAACCAGCTTGCCGGTGATCCGGCGCATGGTCACGCCAAAGAGTTGCGGCTGGAGTACACCGTCAACGGCAAGAAGATGCAGCGCACTCTGGCTGAAAACGCGCAGCTTGATCTGGTGACCGGCGTGCTGCTCGGCGGAGATCCCAACACGTTCAAGCCTCAGTATTTGCGTCGGGCATTTCAGGCAGATCAAGTCATCCGGTCTGCACGCATGTACGTCACTGCGAAAGGATTGTACGAGGTCTGGCTGAACGGAAATAAAGTGGGGGCGGACTTTTTTGTTCCGGGATACACCTCCTACGACCAGCTGATCGAGACCGTGGCCTATGACGTCACCGCGTCGGTGGAGGAGGGGGCCAACACGCTCGGCGTGGTATTGGGGGAGGGCTGGTATGCCGGCCGGGTGCACGGCCGGAAGGAACGGTATCCGGAGCTGAAGCCTGCCCTGCTGCTACAGCTTGAAATCATTTATGCGGACGGGACAACGGAAACCATTGTGAGTGACCGGACGTGGGCTGCCACGGATCAGGGACCTATCCGCAGTTCCGGCATTTATGATGGCGAAGTCTACGATGCACGTCGTGAGATGCCCGGGTGGAGCCGTGCAGGCTTTGATGATTCGGGCTGGAGACGCGATCTCACCGTCGAACCGGTGGCGGAAAAACCGGCCCTTCTTCCGAAGAGGCACGCCCCGGTGCGTGCCACGGGCGAACTGCCGGCCCGCAGTGTCAGCGAACCGGCTCCGGGCCGGTTTGTGTTCGATCTGGGGCAGAACATGGTGGGCTGGGCCCGCCTGAAGATGCCCGTACGGCAGGGGCAGACGGTGACGATGCGCTTTGCCGAAATGCTGCAGCAAGACGGGACCCTGTATACGGCGAATTATCGCAATGCCCGATCCACCGATACCTACACAGCCGCCAAAGCCGGCACCATCACCTGGAGCCCGACCTTCACGTTTCACGGCTTCCGGTATGTGGAGCTGTCGGGATTGCCGGAGGGATTGAAACCCGGGGCGGACTGGGTGACCGGCGTTGTGCTGCACAGTGACATGCGCCGGATTGGTGACTTTCTTTCCTCACATGACAAGTTGAATCAATTGCAGAGTAATATCGTCTGGGGGCAGCGGGGCAACTTCCTGGATATTCCAACCGACTGTCCGCAGCGTAACGAGCGCCTTGGCTGGACCGGCGACGCGCAGGTCTTTGCGCCCACCGCCTTGTTCAATTACGACTGTCACGCCTTCTTCAAGAGCTGGCTGCAAACCATGCGGGGCGACCAGCTTGGCGATGGGCGTATTCCGAACGTGGTGCCCAAGCCCGGCCTCGGCGGGGGCAGCCCCGGCTGGCAGGATGCCGCTACAATCGTTCCCTGGGCGGTGTACGTTCGCACCGGTGATGCGGAAGTACTGGAAGAGAACTTTGAGATGATGGAACGCCTGGTCGGTTGGTATCGACAGAGGGCCAAAGACCATCGGATTCACCAGATCGGGGGCTTTGGGGATTGGTTACAGCCATATGCTGAAGAACTGCAGGGGGATACCGATAAGGCCCTGCTCGGTACCGCGTTCTATGCCCTTGGCGCGGATATCCTGGCAAAGTCAGCCCGGGTGCTGGGTCGAGCGGACGAAATGAAGCGCTATGCTGCAGAAGCGGCAGCGGTTAAAGGGGCGTTCACATCGCACTATTTTGATACAAATGGAAAATTGAA
>JBNACB010000032.1:0-21172 GCA_049632765.1 Akkermansiaceae bacterium
GTATTCTGCGAGGCGGACGAGCACGACTTCCATCACACCGCCGAGCTCACCTGCTTTGACCATGTTGACAAAGAGCTTGTTGAAGATCTTCGGGTGCTGGGCAAGGCTCTCGGAGAATGTCGCCCCCGACTGCACAGAATCAGCAAGTGCTGCAATGGTGGCTTTCATGGCAGGGTCAGCCTCCTGCTTTTCCAGGGTATGAAGACCGCGCAAGAGCGGAAGGCCTGCCTCAATCAGAGTCGCCAGCTGGCGGGTGAAGATCATGAGCACTTCGGGCTTCACCTTGCCCCCCGTGGCCGCCCGGGCTTTCTTCTTCCCTCTAACCTTGCCGCGCCCCCCCTCGGTAAGGCTTCCCTTGCCCTCCTGGACAACCTGTGTGGGATATAGACCCTGGGCGCGGAGCTGTTGGATGGCGTCTGACTCACTGGATGCTTGAACACTTCCAGTGGTTTGCTCGCCTTTGGCGTCGAGGGCTAGGTAAAGGAAATTGGCCATGATAGATGTCGCTTAAATAAATAGCTTCAGAAAGTGTGGTAAATACGAGGGCGTTTGAAAATACAAAATTTTACGCGGTTGGTAGTTGTGCTTGCTCAATGCTAAGAAGACGTGGTGTGCAGAGCATTCAGAAGGGGTCCTATATCATTTAGGTATACTTAAGCACCTCCTCAATGGTGGTGTTCCCCTCGTAGATATTTCGCAGCCCGTCCTCCCTGAGGGTGTTCATTCCCAGCTCAATAGCTTTCTGCTTGATGACAACCGTCGGAGCCCGGTCGGTAACGAGCTCACGAATTGGGTCCGACATATCGAGGAGCTCGAAGAGCCCGCGACGTCCCTTGTAGCCAGTCTGGTCACAGACATCACAGCCGCGGCCCGTGTAGAACTCCTTGTCGCCCAGTTCATGTGATGAAACTCCCAACTGATTGAGCAAGGCTTCGTTGGGCTCATAGGAAGCACGGCAATCCTTGCAAATGGTGCGCAACAGACGCTGGGCAAGCACGCCCTCGAGGGAGGCCGCCACGAGAAATGGCTCAGCTCCCATGTCGATGAGACGGGTTACCGCCCCGGGTGCATCATTGGTATGTAGCGTGCTCAGAACCAGGTGTCCTGTAAGTGATGCCTGAATGGCAATTTGCGCGGTATCCAGATCCCGGATCTCACCCACTAGAATCCGGTCTGGGTCCTGTCGGAGAAAGGCACGCAGGATTCTCGAGAAAGTAAGACCAATCGTCTCGTAGACAGGTACTTGAACAATACCATCCACATCATATTCTACAGGATCCTCGGCAGTAAGTAATTTTGAGTCCGTAGTATTGATCTCTCTCAAAGCTGCATAGAGAGTGGTGGTTTTGCCAGCACCCGTGGGGCCCGTGCAGACGAAGATCCCATTCGGCTTGCGCACTGTCTTGTTAATGTAGTCGAAGATCGCACCAGGCATGCCCAGCATGTCCAGACTGAGATTGATGTTACTGCGGTCGAGCACTCGCAGCACGACACTTTCTCCATGTTGAGTGGGTAGTGTGGAAACCCGCATGTCGACTTGTTTGTCGCCCACGTGTTTGACAATACGGCCGTCCTGCGGAACCCGCTTCTCGGCAATGTTCATGTTCGACATCACCTTCAGGCGCGAAATGATCGGCAGGGAGAGGTGTGCCGGTGGTGGCGCCATTTCGTAGAGGGCACCATCGACCCGGTAACGTATTTTAAAATCGTTTTCAAAGGGCTCAAAATGGATGTCCGATGAGCCCTCGTTAATGGCTTGGTAGAGGACCAAATCCACGTAGCGAATGATAGGTGCTGAATTCGCCTCGGCCTCGACATTCTGGCCGGGGCCATCGCCATCTTCCCCCGCGCCTGACTTGAGCTGGCTGAGAATTTCGTCCAGGGCCTGCCCCTCGCCACCATAGGATTCGTTGATTTTTTTCTCAACAATATGACTTGGCGCAATGGCGAGAATGATCTCCTTGCCGAGGGCAAATCGCAAGTCCTCGAGGACTTGCGGGTTGAGAGGATCCACCAGACAGACCGTCAAACCCTCGTTGTCAATGTTGACAGGCAGAGCTCCGTGAAGACGTGCCATACCACCCGGGATCATGGCGAGCAGCTCGGGCGGCGGGTTGAAATGCATCAGGTCCTTGATGATGCCCACACCAAGTTCATTGGCGATGATGGGCCACACATCTTCCTTGTCCTGAATCACCTCGTAATCTGTGAGGATCTCCGGAACCTCCTTGCCGCTGTTATCGACCTCCATGAGGATGTCATCCGCAAGATACTGATCAACCAGTCCACGGTTGATGAAAATATCGATGAGTTGTGAATTGTCCATGGAAGCGGGTTAATCTGAGTCTGACATGGTTACCCGGAGTATCTCCTCGGTGGCCGTGATGCCTGCGAGTACTTTGCGGATACCATCTTCGCGAAGAGTGCGCATGCCCAGCTCGCGAGCCCTTCGGCGCAGCTGGGGAGAGGTGAGGTTTTCATTGATGAGATGGCGAACTTCGTCATCCACTTTGAACAGCTCAAAAATACCCATCCGGCCGCGGTAACCGAGATTGCGGCACATCTCACAACCCTTCGGTCCCATGATGTTGCTCTCTGCAACCTGCCGAACATCGAGGTTGAGGGCGCGCATCTCTTGCTCACTGAGTGACGCAGGCAATTTACAATTGGGACACAACTTGCGCACCAGGCGCTGAGCCAGTATGGCACGGACGGCAGAAGCAATCAGGAAGCGCTTGACGCCAATATCAGCAAGACGGGCCACGGATCCGGGTGCATCGTTGGTATGCAGCGTGGAAAACACAAGGTGTCCGGTCAGTGCTGCCTGAATGGCTATTCCCGCTGTTTCAGCATCCCGAATCTCTCCCAGCATGATGATGTTGGGGGCCTGGCGCATCATGGCACGCAATGCAGCCGCAAAAGTCATGCCGATGTCTGTTTTCACCATTACCTGGTTAATTCCCGGTAGTTCGTATTCCACCGGGTCCTCAACAGTGATGATTTTGCGGTCAGGTTTGTTGATGGTGTTCAGGCACCCGTAGAGGGTCGTTGTCTTTCCTGATCCGGTGGGGCCCGTAACGAGAATGATTCCATCAGGCATGCGGATAAGCTCATTGATCTCCTCTTGGTCATCTGAGAAGAAGCCGAGCTCTGGCAGCCCGAGCATCAGTGCGCTCTTATCGAGAATACGCATGACGATACTCTCTCCATGGTTACTGGGCACTGAAGATACCCGTAAGTCGACCTCTTTACCTGCAACCCGGATCTGTATGCGTCCGTCCTGTGGCAAGCGCTTTTCTGCAATGCTCATCGTGCCACTCATCACCTTGATGCGGGCAACGATCGCGGGATGAAGTTTTTTGGGGTGGCTGTCCACCTCGATAAGCTTTCCATCCACACGATAGCGTATGCGCAGAGCCGTCTCCATGGGCTCAATATGGATGTCACTTGCTGAAAGCCTGAATGCCTCGAGTAGCATGGTGGATACCATGCGGATGATCGGAGCATCATCCTCGGTGACCTCCTCCGCACCGTCCTCCATGACCACGGTGAACTCTGATTCGGTTTCCTTCTCGATGACTTCGCCCCCATAGTTCTGCCTGATAGTCAGATCGATTGCTGATGCTGTGGCGCAAACCGGGTTAATTTCCCGTTTGATGATGTGAGGCAAGCCATCGAGCACCTCAAAGTCCAGCGGATCGGCAACTGCAACAGTGAGTGTGGCCCCGTCATCAAAAACAGGAACCGCACGGAAGCGCTTGGCGATATCGTCCGGTATTTGCTCAAATGTATCCGGTGCAATCGGAGTATGCTCCAAATCAATGAATGGCATGCTTGCACTCTGGGCTGACACTCTCGCCACCTGTTCCTCATTGAGTCGCTTACTGGTAATGAGGCGCTCAACCACACTCTCCCGCTCCTCAAGCTGGCTGCGAACACCCTCTATCTCCTCAGCGGTTATCAAACCGGCTTCCGTAAGCAGTTCAAGGAGGTAGTCTTCGTTGGAGTACACGATGCGGGCTCAGTTTTATTGGTCAGTACGGAGTAGCAGCAGTAAGGGTGATCACGACAAACTACACAAATAGTGATTCTGGACACTGGTCAAATTGCCCTCTGACGTCAAGTCGCCATCCATTATTTTTCCGTAATATACAGGTATAAAAATTAAGTCGGATTACAATGGTCATGCGCCATTTTTCGCTATTGAATCATAACCTCTTTTCATGACTCCGCTGACTTACTTCACCCTCGTTTTGGCACTTGGCATTGCGGCACAGTGGCTCGCATGGAAATGGAAGTTGCCTTCCATTCTTGTCTTGCTGGCATTTGGCTTTGGCCTCGGGCAACTGACCGGCGCCACGATCGATGATTACCTGGTGGCAGACAATGTCTTGCTTTCGGCCGTCGGTTTGTGTGTTGCCATTATCCTTTTTGAGGGAGGATTGACGCTGAAGTTTTCCGATCTCAAGGAGAGTGGCACACCTGTTATCAGATTATGTACTCTGGGGGTGGCTATCAGTTTTTTACTCAGCTTCGGCGCCATGAAGTATGTGCTCGGCTTTGACTGGAGAGTGGCGTCGTTACTGGGTGCTATTCTGGTGGTCACCGGACCCACGGTCATTGCCCCCCTGCTACGCCATATCAAACCTTCACGAAAAATCGGTAATGTCGTCAAGTGGGAGGGCATTGTCATCGATCCCATCGGAGCCATTCTCGCGGTACTTGTCTACCAGGTGGCTATTGCTGGGAGCGTGGATGCTGCCCGGGACGAAATCCTGCGCGCTATTGGACTGACCTTGCTTGTGGGTGTCGTGCTTGCCCTGATTCTTGCCAAGCTCATTGAGCTTCTGCTCAGGCTTCACCTGATTCCGGACTACTTGCACTCTGTGTTCTTGTTGGCGGTCACTGCCACCGCATTTGCCGCCTCCAATGCGATCCAGGCAGAGTCAGGCCTTTTGACCTGTACTGTTCTGGGCATTGCCATGGCCAACCAGAAATCGGTGTCGGTAAAGCACATCATGGAATTCAAGGAGAACCTGCGCGTGCTCATCATCTCCGTCCTGTTTATCGTCCTCTCTGGCCGTGTCGCCCTTGATGCGCTTAGTGAAGCACTCATTCCCGGAGTCTGTCTGCTCATCATATTGATCATAGTAGTGCGGCCCCTGAGTGTTTTTGGTGCCAGCCTGTTCTCCCGCAACATCAGCTTCAAGGAACAGGTGTTTCTCTCGATGATGGCCCCACGCGGTATCGTTGCCGCTGCCGTGACAGCTGTCTTTGCTCTGGAGTTTTCCCACGCAGTTGAGGAGGGGCGCATTGGACCTGAAATCGAGCAGTTATCCCAGCAGATGGTGGCTCTTGTCTTTGTTGTCATTGTGGGAACCGTTGCATTCTATGGCATGCTATCCGCCCCCCTGGCACGCCGCCTGGGACTTGCCTCGCACAACCCGCGTGGTGTTCTCTTTGCGGGTGCCGGACAGTGGGTGAGGCTTGCCGCCAAGGCACTCAAGGAAGATGGCCATGATGTCCTCCTTCTCGACACCAACTACAACAACATTGCTCGTGCCAAGCTTGAGGGCCTGCCGGCATGGCGAGCGAATATTCTATCCGAATACGTTGAGGACGAGCTTGAGCTCAGTGGCCTTGGCCAGCTCATTACGACCACCCCCAATGATGAAGTGAATTCCCTGGCAGCCCATCACTTTGTCCATGTGTTCGGCAGCGAAAATGTCTGGCAGGTAGCACCTCTGGATGATGACGGCCATCACAAGACCGCAGTGGCAGCACACATGCGAGGGCGGATCTGTTTCCCCTCCCGGCCCCAATTTCGCAAACTGGAGCATTTGGCCGCAGATGGCGCGGTCATTAAAAAGACCACGATCACCGAGCAATTCACTCTTGATGATTTTCAGAAGATCTACGGCACAGATCACATTCTGCTTTTTTACGTAACCGAGGACAAAGGACTACAGGTTGCCCATGACCAGATGAAGACCCCCGCTCCCGGCACGATTGTGTATGCCATGATCCGCCCCGAGGATGCCTGATGCCATGTACGATCACCTCGAAGCCAGGCTACACGACCTGTTCTGGGCATCAGAAGGGCAGAGCCAGGAGCTGCCCTTGATCGAGGACTTCCTTACAAAGCACCCCGGGCCGGCCCTTGAGCTGGGCTGCGGATCAGGCCGGTTGCTGTTTCCTCTTATTGCCCGGGGCCACGATATGGAAGGGCTCGATAACTCAGCGGATATGATCAGGCTCTGTCATGAACGCTGCTCCGGCAAACCTCCGCTGATACACCATGCATGTATGGAGGACTTTGACACAGGGTCGAGCTATGCTGCCATTAGTATTCCCGCCTTCACCCTGCAGCTCATCGCCCCTGAGAAGGTGCCCCAGGTTCTAAAAAATATTCATACACATCTGCAACCCGGCGGCGGGCTTTACCTGACCACCTTCATCCCATGGGCTGAAATCACCGGAGAGCTTGAGGAAGGTTGCTGGTTTTTGGATCATGAAGCCCTCACGCCAGAGGGCCACACAGCGAGGTGTCATACACGCTTCCGGATCCAGCACTCTGCCCAAAGCCTGCGCCGCGAACACCGTTATGAAATCGTGGATGAAAGCGGCCTGCCGCTGGAGCAAAGCAGCAGCCGTCAGAACCTCCGCTGGTATCGCCTCGGGGAAATGACGCAGCTTCTCAAGGATGCGGGTTTTGTCATTGAGCAGGTCATCGGTGATTTTGACACCGGCACCGAGCCTGATGATCAAAGCCAGATTCTAACACTGATCGCATCCCGCCGTGCCGATAGTGAGCTCTGATCTTCAGCGATGACTCCGGCTCTAGCCACTCCCTCATCAGGGGCAGAGCATCGCCAAAACATCTTCACTGCTTTTGCCTTGCCCGCGCAGTGCGGCGAGACTCAGGGATTCGTCCCGCTTTGCCAAACGCTGGCCTGAGTCATCCACGATGAGCCGGTGGTGGTGATAAACCGGGGCCGGCATGCCAAGCATGCTTTGCAGCAAGCGGTGCACATGGGTGGAGGGCAAGAGGTCCTCACCGCGGGTAACATCTGTCACGTGTTGGAAGTAGTCATCGGTAACCACCGCCAAATGATAGGAAGTGGCAATATCCTTGCGCGCCAGCACCACATCACCAAGGAGGTGAGCGTCCACTTGTATAGAGCCCTTGATCTTGTCCTCAAACATGAGTGGCCCCGTCAGGGCCTCAGCGCGATAAGAGTCCAGCCTCCAGCAGTGCGCCTCGCCCCGGCTGATTCGATCCTCACGCTCTGCCAGCCCGAGTGCCCGGCACGTACCCGGATACATGGCCTCGCCATCGGGCCCGTGCGGAGCATGCGCCATATTATCGATTTCACGCTGGATTTCGCGGCGGGTGCAAAAACATGGATAGACCACATTGAGCGCCTTGAGTTTTTCCAGCGAGGCGGCGTAAACGTCGAGACGGTCCTTTTGTCTGATGGGAGTGCCATCCCAATGAATACCAATCCATGCCAAATCCTGCTCGATGGCCAAATAGTATTGATCCCTAACCCGCGTGGTATCGATGTCCTCGTAGCGCAACAAAAACCTGCCCCCGTTATCCATCGCCAATTCATAGGCAAAGAGGGCCGCATAAGCGTGTCCAAGGTGCAGGTGCCCGGTTGGAGATGGAGCAAAACGGGTCACCATGGCTATGCTTTTAGACATCCCACATAAAATGCCAATACCTAATGAGTTCTTGGAGTATAAGTTTTAATGCAAAAAACTTGCAATAGTATGTATTTTGCATTAATGCCTCTTTCGTCATGATAAGACTGGTCTCCCTGATAGCGATTTCGCTCTGCTCTGTCTGGGCTGCACACGCAGGCCAAACAGACCTCAAGGTAGCCAGCCTCCACCCCCTGATTACGGATGTCGCAAGACAGGTGGCAGGCCAGCACGCCCACGTGATACAGCTCATTGACCCGCACGCTGACCCGCATCACTTCCAACCTACTCCCCAATCATTACTGAGGGCAAAAGGTGCGCAGCTTTATTTGGCGAGTGGAAAAAACATGGAAACCTACCTCGATAAGCTCAGGGACACATTGGGCAACAAAGCCAAGGTAGTTGAAGTGGGAAAAACCATTCCATCGCAAAAAATCAGTGGGCGGGACAGCCATTACGTTTGTTGCCCCGTACATGCACATGGAGCGATCGACCCCCACTGGTGGCACCGGGTCAGTAACATGCAAAAAGCGGCACGCGTGATCGCCAAGGAATTTGCCCAGGTAGATCCAACCAATGCCGAGGCTTACAAGGCAAATGCAGCTGCGTATTCAGAGCGTCTTGCCATACTCAACACATGGGTCAAACGAGAGGTAAGCCGTATTCCAAGAAAGAACCGTATTCTTAGCACAGCTCACGCCGCGTTTGGATATTTCTGCAAAGAATACGGCTTTCAATCCTTGCCCATGAAGGGGCTTACCGCGCACCAAAAAACGAGCGCCTCGTACCAGGCAGAGGCAATCAAGGAAATCCACAAACACGGCGTGAAAGCCATTTTCCCAGAGCTCCGGGCTAACCCCAAGGCCCTGCAGATCATCGCTCAGGAGACCGGGATAAAGATAGGTGGAACACTTGTGGCTGATGGTGCGGAAAACTATGAGAAAATGATGCGAGAGAATGTGACCAAGATTGTTACTGCCCTGGCACCATAATCATACGCCACCAGAGAATTATCCCAAAACCTTATACCTTTCATGCGCGGCATTCCTCCTCTTCAGGCATTTTTTCTGCTCATCGCTCTGAGCCTGCTCGGCTATGTGGGAAACCAATACATTGATATGGATCTGGATAACAGCAATGCACCCAGCTCCAAGGATCCGGCACCTGAAGCATTAACTTGCGCACCCACGGTAGAAGCTGAAATTGAATTTGTTTTCTCTTCGCCACCATTGACATGCACGATCACTCAACCGTCGGAAACCGGAGGTGAAAACAAGGAGTTGCTGGAGTTATCCATGCCTCAAGAGAACCCCTGCTATGACGCTGCGGAGCTAGTGACACACGGGCTAACAACCTACTGGCTGGATGTGGTGTGGCCAGAAGATGCCGCGGATGGATCTCGCCATTTTGTGCAAATTTACATCTCTCCCGACCACGGGGAGAGTCAGCGTTTTTCATTCTACAGTAAAACCAGGAAGATGAATGAAACCTTCGAATACCACACCGGAGATCATCACCATGAGTAAGTGCAGCCACAGTCACGCCCACGGACAAACCCATGAGCTCGTCATCGAGAATCTGGAGGTAGCCTACCGCCACAACACAGTTTTGCAGGATATCAACCTGCACGCTCACTGCGGAACTAGTCTGGCACTTGTCGGACCTAACGGAGCCGGAAAGAGCTCACTTCTCAAAGCCATTGCTGGACTCGTTAAACAAAAAAAGGGAAACATCACCTGGTCAGGGGAAAACAACGTTCAAACCCGTGGTGGTGAGTTTGCCTACCTGCCCCAGCATGAGGAAGTCGATTGGGATTTTCCGATCACCGTACGCGGTGTTGTGGAGATGGGCCGTTATTCACAATTAGGGCCATGGAAAAGGTTTACCAAAGAGGACGACCTTGCCGTTGAGAGGGCACTTCGTCTTATGGAAATGGAAGGAGAACTTTCCAATCGCCAGATCAGTGAGCTTTCCGGCGGCCAAAAGCAACGCGCATTCATTGCGCGTGCGGTGGCTCAGGAGGCGCATGTTTTATTGTTGGATGAGCCGTTTACCGGACTTGATCGCGACCATACCGCAAACCTGACCCGCCTTTTGCGCAAGCTTGCCAAAGAGAACCGCCTCGTCATTGCCTCCCACCACGATATCAACACGCTGGCAGATATTTTTGATCAGGTCCTGCTTCTAAACCGCCGGATTGTCGCGTTTGGTGAGTGCCAGACCACACTCAGCGAGGAAAATCTCAATCTCACTTTTGAAAACACGGCCAATGTCTGAACTCCTTGAAATGCTCGACATGCCCTTCTTTCGCCGTGCTCTGGCTGCAGCGGCGTTGATTGGCTTTACCAATGGATTTGTCAGTGGATTCGTACTGCTGAGAAGAAGCTCACTGACTCTGAGTGCCCTGTGCCACACCATGCTGCCGGGTATTGTCATCGTGGTTCTCATCACAGGCGTACTTACCCAGGCAGGCGCATTCATGGGTGCCTTGCTGGCAGCCTTGTTAGTTGGGCTCGGTTCCATAGTAATAACGCGCCATACAAGGCTGCCACAAAGTACGGCACTTGCTATTTTTTTTACGACAGCATTCGCCTTGGGGGTTGTTCTCCTGCAATACGTTCACACATCTCAGGATTTGGAAGAATGGCTCTTTGGAAGCATTCTCTCCGTCAGTGACGCCGACTTGAAAGTCTTCTTTGGTATCGCCTGCTTCATTCTACTGAGCGCCACGCTGTTCATGCGTCCCTTGTTGCTGACATTATTTGAACCGAATGTGGCAGCCGTTCAGGGAGTTGCTGTCCGCTGGATGAATTACTTGCTCTACACCCTAATGATTTTTGCCCTCATGGCGAGCTTTCAGGCTGTCGGACCTATTTTATCCATCGGCCTGCTTGTCGTGCCCGGAGCCATCGTGTCGCTGTTTACCAATCACACCCAGTGGCTCTTCTGGGGTGGCGGCGTTGTGGGCTGTATGGCTGCGATTCTTGCGGTCCTCATCTCGGTTCCCTTGAACATCCCCACAGGCCCCACCATCGTGCTCGTTTTAGGGGCCCTGTTCATTATCGCCTACTTCTGCAGTCCCAGCTACAGCCCATTCAAAAGATCTCGATCAGACTAACACTAATAATAAACCAATAGATGAAAAACAAATACACCACCTATCTGGGCCTTGTTCCAGTTCTTGCTTCACTGCATTGGTCCTCAACGGCTCATGCACAAGAGGCTACCAACACGAACGACCAATCCTCTACTCCGCTCATAGACGACGGTACGTTCCGCCTCGAGCCCACGCTTCACCTGCGTCTGGCTCACGGTAATACCACGCTACCCTCAGATGAGGTCGATCTTGGTGGCCATGACCCATCCGATGACAACTTCAACTTCCAGGGGTTTGAAATTGGCGCAAACGTCTACTTTGGCGAAAGCATATCCGGGTTCGCCACCGTGAACACCTACAAGGAGGACGGGGAAGACTTTGAATCCGAATTCGAAGAGGGATTCCTCAAGATTCAAGACCTCCCCGGAGGTTTCGAGCTCCGTGGTGGCCGTATGCTGGCACGATTTGGTGATCAGAACGCACGCCATCTACACGCATGGGATTTTGCTGATGCCAATATGACCAATGTCAGGTTTCTCGGTGAAGACGGCTTTGGCTATGATGGGGGTGAAATCACATGGTTGGTTCCCACCTCATGGCAAGACGCGCTGAGCATTGGGTTTGGCTCTGCCGTTTCCCACGATCATGAAGAAGAACATGGCGATGAAGAAGGGGGTGACGAGGAGCATGGCCACGATGAAGAAGCTGAGATGGCGCGTCCTGAAAAAGACATCATTGTCGTGCGCTATCAGGCGCAGTTTGGCCCAAGTGACTTCCACCGTTTTCAAGCAGGAGCAAGTTTCCTGACCGGAGACAACGGCTTTGGCATGACCACTGATGTTTACGGTGCTGATATCACATACACTTGGCGTGAAAATGGTCTCGAGCCCGGTGGGCAGCAACTGCGCTGGCGCACTGAGTGGTTGATGCGTGATGTGGAAAATGATGAAGGTGGATTTGAAGACAACGGTTTCAACACCGCCTTGCTCTGGGAATTCCAAGAGACTTGGGAAGCTGGTCTGCGCTATGGTTACGTGGAGGGCGTTTCTGATCCTGAACTCTCCGAGCGTCGCCGTATTTCTCCCTCATTGACCAAGAGATTTGACTTTGGCGATCAGCTCACCGGACTTGTCCGCCTGCAATACAACCATGATGATATCAAGGATCACGGCACAGAGGACAGCATCTGGCTTCAGTTCGGATTTGATTGGGGTCCCGGAGAAGTGCGTTAAGTATCGCTCCTCGTGAGGAGCTCTCAAAAGTTGGTGACTGCAATGGTTACCAATCACTATTACAGGGTGAAGCGTCTCGCTTCACCCTGTTTTTATTATGATAACCCGTCTGTAAGTTCAGTGTGGTTGGCTGGAAGCCCCATATACCATGAGTCCCCTTGTCTCATAGCGTTGAGCTTGCGCTCCTCAAGCCAAACGAATACCAGTACATATGCAGTTCAATATCATTGCTCACCTCAAAACCTGCTACCCCGAAAAGTTCGGCGTTCCCCGGCAACCAGGCCTCGTCGATGAAGCATGGGGTGAACTAATATTTGAACCTGAGTATCGAAATGCAGACTGCCTGCGAGGACTTGAACAGTTCTCACACGTCTGGGTGGTTTTTGTTTTTCACAAGTCTTTACAGGACAACTGGAAGGCCACGGTTAGGCCGCCACGCCTCGGGGGCAATGAAAGGCTGGGTGTCTTTGCAAGCCGCTCACCCTTCCGCCCCAATGCCATTGGTTTGTCCTGTGTCGCTCTCAAAGAGATAGACCATGATCATCCCGATGGACCGATCCTCAAAGTCAAAGGCGTCGATCTGGTAGACGGTACTCCGGTGCTCGATATCAAGCCCTACATTGCCTACTGCGACTCGCTTCCTGATGCGCTCGGTGGCTTTGCCCAGGAGAGGCCTCTTGGTATTGATGTCGAATGGCAGGGCTCGGTCGGTGATGCGTTACCCACAGAAACAAAAACACTCATCGAGCACACACTCGCCACTGACCCGCGTCCAGCTTACCAACAAGGTGACGAAGCGAGGGAATATGGCTGCCTCATCGAAAGTTGGAATGTGCGATGGCGTGTCGTGAATGGGGTTATTCTGATCGATGATTGTCGTACTGTCTGATCAGAATAGCTACGAGACCGCATCCTAACAAGTTGTAGACAAGGTCCCACCCGGTGTTGTTGTAGTCGCCCACATTGGTCTCTGGAATCGTGAGTGTAGCGATAAACTCAACCACCTCATTCAAAGCTCCAAAACCCATGCCGCCGGCAGCACTCAAAACACAGAGCCCATAGCTTGCCTGAGGGGTTTTTCCGGTTTGTTTTTTGATATTGGATTTAAGGATCTGCCAACACGCCCAGGTGGTGATGCCAAAACCATAAGCATGCACGATCTGGTCATACTTTAACCAGTCCCGTATGATCCACCATGAGTAGAGAACGGGTTGGGTACCATTTTGAGTGAGTGCCTCGGGAACGCGCACAAGCCCTCCGGACATGTGCATCAGGCCCCAGCAGCTCATGCCCCAGAGGACACCGTCCGAGAAGTTCACGCGTTGATGTACCACGATAAGGCTGGTGATGAGCACTACCATCACCACGATGTAAAAGACAAACTCCGTATTGCCCTGGCGGATGGCGGCCATGATGGCAATCACCATGTAGAGCGCGCTAAAGGTAATGAGCGCAGGGCTGAATCTTGGTCGCAAATGATTCATGAATATAAAATCAACTCATAGACTGACAGGCCATGGAGTTTTTTCCATCGTAGAATATAAAAAATGAGTTAAGTTCATATTACACTATTTGTGATTGATGAAGTACAGCTCACTCATATTTGACTTCGATGGCACCATTGCCGATACACTCGATGAGGCTTTAAGCATTTATAACCAGATTGCCGGTGAGCACAATTTGCGCACCATTGAGCAGGAGGAAGTGCATTACCTGCGCCACATGAAGCTAAGTGACTTTCTCGATCATCTGGCCGTGCCTAAAAGACTTGTGCCCAAATTGCTCTACAAAGGCACTCGGATACTTAAATCGCGTATCAGTCGATTACCTATGATTCAAGGCATGGGGGATGTCCTGCCTCACCTCAGCAAACAAAGCGAACACTTTGGTATCCTCACATCCAACTCTGTGGAAAATGTGGAGCTCTTTCTCGAGCATCATGGCATGCAGGATATCTTCTCCTTTATCTCATCCACATCCAAGCTCACCGGCAAAGCCAAACACCTCCGCTCGATATGCAGAACGTTTTCCATCGAGCCGGATGATATCGTATACATCGGTGATGAAATTCGTGATGTCAAAGCAGCCAAGAAGGCAGGTGTTCCTATAGCGGCGGTGGGGTGGGGATTCAATTCCCCCGAGGCCCTTGTCGGGGCCAACCCCAACTTCCTTTTTCACGATCCCTCCGAGCTGCAGGGCTTGGTGCGGTGATCTTGTTTCGGGCTACTTGTTGAGTAGCATCTTGATACCAAAAACAAGCAGAACGACCCCAAACAGACGTGTCAGGTATTGGTTGCTTAGTTTGTGCATCAGGTCTGTGCCAAACCACGCGGCCAGGGCGGCCGCTGCAGCTGCCAAGGCCACGACCCGCCAGTCGATAAGAGACTCCCCCTTGCGCAGGGAAGTATTGAGTGTGGCTACAAGTGAGACGATCACAATCACTGCCAGGGACGTAGCCACTGCCTTTTTTTGATCAAACCCGAGAGCGGTTACAAAGGCCGGGACCATCACTATGCCGCCTCCGATTCCGCAAAGTGCGCCCAGCAAACCGGCAATGACACCAGTAAAGGCAGCGATGGCGAACATCTTCATATCAGTGTTACTGGGGTAATTCAGGATGTGCAAACCGTGGCCACTAGACGATGTAACACAGTGCGCTCATCAAGTCCTGATGTCACCAGCGCCTTGTCAGCATCAAGGCAGGCCTTGAGTGCACCGGCAAGTTTATCCACGCCAAAGGCTCTGGCATTCTGACTGGCCAGAAACAGGGGATAGGCGTTTACACCTCCTGCCTTTTTTTGGGGCAACCAGGCACGCTCGTTGGCCGGCAAGGAGTCCAGGGCGCTGGCGTATTGCCGGTAGTTGTTGCCGGGGATGCTCCGGCCCTGACTGACTACTGCCGACATGAATAAATTACGCACTGTTGGGATAATGGATGCGCGCAGAATGCCGATCGCGCTCTCTTTGCGCGCAAGTTGCTGGTCGATCAACTCAAATGCCCGGCCTGCATTTTTTGTCTGCAAGGCATTCCCAATTTCAAACACCACACCTGCATGTGTCAAAGGCACGAGCATTCTTACGTCCTCTTCGCTGACCTCGCGACGATCATCCAGATAGACATCCAGTTTATCAAGCTCACTGCTGATCTGCCGAGTGTCGACACCCACCAGGGTGATGAAGAGATCGAGTGCATGTCTCGAAAAGCTCAAGCCCAACTCCGCGGCCTTGTTTTTGACAATCGGAATCATTTCCTGTTGCCATCCGTCACGCCCGACGTCGGGTTTGTCGAACACATCAATGTCCGCCACCTTACTGAGAAACTTATAAAACCTCCTGCCCTTGTGAATGGCCGTGCTGCTAATGAGAAAATGCACATCCTCTGGCAAGCCTTCCTCCAGACAGCTGATGAGAGCCTCAGTGCCCTCCTTCGCCCGCTCTGCCTCACTGGTACGATCACTGCCCAGAAAGTTGGCATTCTTAAGCCACACCGTCTTGCCCCCGCCAAAAAAGGGTAAGGTCTGCAAGGACTCAATGGCTTTGCTGCAAGCGGCAAAAGCATCCTCCGCATTGCCTACCGTACCATCAATCGTCTCCTGGGAAAACTCATCCCCACCCTCGGGCTTGAGTTTGTTGTAGAGGGCAAGTGCGGCCTCCGCCACGCTACCCTCATCCGAACCAGTGATGACATGGATCTGACTCACGTGAATTAGATTCAGAAATCACCTCACAAGAAGCAAGTGTGAAAAAACCGCCTTGAATCATGTTGTGGTCCTATTTTGAAAATCTACCCAAACGGGGGATGGACATCCCCAAATATTTCATTAAGCTCACCAAGTTAATTTTTTTGAGAAAAATTTGAAATATCCGACTTATGCACGAGTATAAAATATCCCCGTCAGCTCTCAATTCACTCTATATGACTATGTTTTCGCGTTCCTCGCTTCTCGCTTTCTTCTCAGGCCTTTGCCTGCTCGCCAGCTCTTTCATGGTTGCTGCCGAACCCGCCAAACCCATCAAGGCACTGCTGATTGCAGGGGGGTGCTGCCACGACTACGCCGAGCAGCACAAGATTATTTCCAAGGGCATTCAGGCGCGTGCCAATGTGCGGGTCGATGTCCTCTGGACCCCGGACAAGTCGGTGGACCCGCCATTCGATTTTTTCAAGGATCCCGACTGGGCGAAGGGTTACGACGTCGTTATCCACGATGAGTGTGCCGCCGGCAACAAGGACCCGCAAGTCATCGCCAATATCCTCAACACACACAAGACCGTACCTGCAGTTCAGCTCCACTGTGCCATGCACTCCTACCGTGTGAAGGAATGGGCTCAGCACATCGGCCTGCTCTCAACGCGCCACGGTCCACACGTACCACTTACTGTCGATATCGTCGACACCGAGCACCCGATCACCAAGGGCATGAAAGGTTGGATCACGGGCAAGGAAGAGCTCTACAATAATGCTGAAGTCTTTGATGCCCACGCGCTTGCCATGGGAACCCAGAAATACAACCAAGGCGGCAAGGAGGTTGTTGACTCAGCCATTGTGGCATGGGTGAACACCAAGCACGGGGCTCCCTCGTTTTCCACCTCCCTCGGTCACTACAATGAAGTGGTGCAAAGCGAAGAGTATCTCAATCTCATCACGCGCGGCACCCTGTGGGCATGTGGCAAACTTGATCAACCAGCCTACATGAGCGCCTACACCGGCCAGAATACGATCACGGAGATTCCTGCGAAGCCGGTTAAAAAAAAAAATAAGTAAGCCCGGGGACAAAAAGATAGGGCCCCCTCCGGCCAATGCCACCTTTGTCCGGCTCACCGCCCAGAGCACCCAAAGCAACCAGGGTAATCTGGCGTGGCATACAGTCGATAGTGACCCCAAGACCCGTTGGTGTGCCAGCTCCGGCGACAAACCTTGCTGGATCCAGCTTGCCTTTGAAAAGCCGGTCTCTCTTTCTGGTGCAGAAATTGAGTGGGAGATGCGCGACCAATGGATGCGCTACAACATTGAGACTTCCCCTGATGGTAAGACGTGGCACAAGGCCTTCGATGCTTCTCAAAATGCCTCTGCGGGTACTCGCAGGGACAAGTTCTCCGTCTCAGGCGTACGCTTTGTAAAACTCAATATCCTCGACCAGCAGAATGACCTCTGGCCGAGTCTATGGGAAATACGCCTTTACGGTGCAGATGGCAAACAACTTCCACTCTATCCCCGCGTTGAGCAAAAACAGGTCACCTCTCTGCCCCCCAACTACAAAAAGTCGGGTAATTATCCACCGCATCCGCATCGTTTGAGTGCGACAGAGGAGGCAGAGATACTCAAGGATGTCTCTGTGCCTGATGGTTTTAATGTGAGCTTGTTTGCACCCTGGCAGATGGCCAATTACCCCACCTACGTGGCCGCGGCACCCAATGGGGATCTCTATGTGTCATCTGATGGAAACGGCTCGGTCGGCCGGGATCCGGGACGCGGACGAGTGCTGCGTCTTCGTGACACGGATGGAGACGGCAGGGCAGATGAGGTCACGCAGTTTGTGTCGGATGTCGACTCCCCTCGCGGCTTACTTTGGGACCATGACCGCCTCTATCTTTTACATCCGCCACACATTACCGTCTTTCACGACAAGGACGGCGACGGTATCTCCGAGTCCAGTGAACGGCTGATCTCAGGCATCGCCTTCGGTTATGAGGACCGGCCAGCTGACCACACCACCAACGGTCTGGAAATGGGGCCCGACGGATGGATCTACATCGCTGTGGGTGACTTCGGCTTTATGAAAGCCACCGGCAAGGATGGCCGCACCCTGCAAATGCGTGGTGGTGGCGTTGTGCGCTTTCGCCCGGATGGTACTGGCATGGAGACCTTCTCGGACGGTACTCGCAATACCTATGGCATTGCGATCACTCCCACCCTGGACCTTTTTGCCCGGGACAACACCAACGACGGTGGTGGTTGGAACGTACGACTTCATCATCTCAGTGGACTTGAAGACCACGGCTACCCACGTCTTTATATGAACTTTGCCGAGGAATGTGTTGCGCCACTTGCCGACTATGGTGGTGGCTCCGGTGTAGGTGCCTTCTATCTCTCAGAACCCGGTATTCCAGAGGCTTGGAACAAGCTTCCCTACACCTGTGACTGGGGACGTCAGGGCTCTTACCGCCACATCCTTGAGCCATCCGGTGCCACCTTCAAGGAAACCACCAAGCCGGAGATCCTGATCAAGATGACCCGCCCGACGGATGCGGATGTCGATGGCATGAGCAACATCTACCAGGCTTCATGGAAAGGCCCCGCCAGTTTCAGCTGGAAGGGCCCTGAGCATGGATACATCGCCCGGGTCTCTCCCTCCGGCTACCATCCTACTCCGCTTCCCGACTTTGCCCAACTCAGCGATGTGGAGCTCGTCGCACTCATCCGCACGTCTCCAAGTCATGTTCGCTCGCTCACAGCACAAAGAACCCTCCTGCGTCGCCAGCCGAGTGATGAGACTGCCAAGCTTTTGCTTGAGTCTGCACAGGACACCTCGCTAGATCTCGGCAAGCGTATCCTCGCTCTCTACGCCATCACCCAGAGAGGTGTCGAGAGCCAGCATAGCCAGAGTGTGCTCGACCTCATCGTGCCAGCGTTTGGTTCCACGCCGGCGGACGATCCCATTGTGCCATTTGTCACACGCGCCCTGGGTGACCTTGCCATTGACTCCCGCACTGCCGGCAAGCCCGGGCCCGCTCCGGATGACTTTTTGCGCAAGCAACTCCATGCCAGCCAGCCGCGCGCCATTCTTGAGGCTATTATTGCCAGCACGTTCCAAGGTAAAGCAGAGCTGGCAACAGACATCGCTACACACCTCTCAAGCACGGACCATCTCATTGCCCACACTGCTTACCGCGCCCTCGCCAAGCTCGGCGCTCATGAAGTGGCACTGGTGAAACTGGATTCCGATGACCCGCTGGTGCGCACTGGCGCATCACGGGCCCTCATGCGCATGCACAAAAAAGAGGTTGTTGATGCCTTGCTGGCCAAACTCTCTTCCCAAACAAAAACCGCTAAACGCCACTCCATTCTCACCATACTAACCCGTCTGTATCATCTGGACGGCGAGTGGAAAGGTGACTCGTGGAGCACCCGTCCGGATACTCGTGGCCCCTACTATCAACCGGAAACCTGGGAACAGTCAGAACGCATTCTCAATGCTTTGAACCAAATCCTGGAAAATCCAGCTACACCTAATGAGGAAAACTCGACCTTGGTTGCACTTCTGGGTCAAAACCGTATCCAAAACGACCGTGGGCTGAAGCGTATCATTACTCTGGCACAAAACGACTCCAGCTTGCTCCCCACCCTGCTCGCGCAGCTTGCCGAGAAGGAAAACATCCCCACCGAGGCCACTCCGCTGGTGATCCAGGCGGCGAACAATGCCGCCAATCCCGCTGAAACCCACAAGGTGGCTATCCGCATCATTCTCACCCTGAATCACCCGGAGGCCTTTGATGCCATCATGAATTCGCTGGAGGCACTGATGAATGATACCAGTGCCAGTAAAGTGCGGGAAGATGTCCGCAATCATCTCCTCGCCCACCCGAAACTGGAGAACTATATTGACGGGTTCAATCGACTTTTTGAGGAAGACCCTAACAGCGCCAAGGGTCGCTGGTCAGCACAAGCCTTGCTTAAGCTCGCCGAGGGCAAGAATGTAAGTATCGAATCCCGTGAGCGGAGCCGCAAGACCATCGAATCCAACTGGTCCAAGGGTGCCGCTCAGCAACATAGCCTCATGGAGGCTGCTTTCTGGACCAAGATTCCCTATCTGAATGACCGTATCAGTATGATGCTCAATTCCACCAATGCCGGGCTTAAACAACGGGCAGAGGGAGCAGCCAAAAGGCTTGGTATCCAGGCACCCGGTAAGGACACCACACCCAAGATTGCCAGCCTCACACCCGAGGAGGCGGTGGCCCAAATCCTCAACTATAAAAAGGGCAATGCCGCTCTGGGTGAAGCTGTATATACCCGTGCCACTTGTAACGCCTGCCACACCGTCAGCGCTGATGAGCCACCCAAGGGTCCCTACCTGGGCTCCATTGCAAACATTCTCCAGCCGAAAGATCTTACCGAGGCCATCATCATTCCCAACAAAGCCATCGCGCAGGGCTTCAAAACCAATCTAATCACCCTCAAAAACGGTGCAGCCCACATGGGATTCGTCACCGATGAAGCGGGAGATACCGTCACCATCCGCGATATCACCTCCAAGCAAAGCACCTTCAAAAAATCAGAAATCGCCAAACGTGATACCTTGCCCAACTCTCTCATGCCAGCAGGTTTGATGAGCAGCTTCACCGTGCATGAAACCGCCAGCCTGCTAGCCTACATACAAGGGCTCTCGAAAGCAGACTAAGGGACCTCACCAGGCTCCCCTACTGCGTTTTACCCAATCGGGTCTCAGAAGCGCTTCCTGATCGCCATGGATCCGAAGCCCTGAGGGTCATCCTGGGATTGGAACTGCTTGCTCCTATAGGTATGCACGTAGCTAAACTCCCAGTTGCCGCGACGCACTCCAAAACCGAGGTAAGCCTCTCCCACCAAGGGCTCCTTGTTAATTCCGGTTTCGTAGTCTCTGAAAACCGGTCCATCTAGAGTGATATCATGCAAGATCGCGCTGCCTCGCGCTCCAAAAATAGCGTAATATGACCATCTGTCCTCGTTAATATCGCCGTTGCTAAACAGCCTCTGGGTATGCGCGGTAGGTGTGAGGCGGGTATCGGAAAACTCCACGGGCAAGTTCCAGCCGATGCGCACGAGGCCACCCACATGGATATCAGTGAGGAAGTTTCCCAATGACACCCCGGCTTCATGAAAGCCGTCTATCTCGAGATCCCATGGTAACTGTGCGTCCTCCAGCAAATTCCAGCGCCGCTTTTGGTTAAGAACGATATTGAGGGTGGGCTCATTAGGCATCTGGCTGTCCCAACCTTGGAATTTTTCCTCGCCTATGAGGTCGTGAATATAATCCTGAGTATCCTCTGCAAAGGCGTGTGGGCCCACAGTTCCTATGGATATTTCGACTGAGTTAAGCGTGCGCTGGTTACGAGCATGCACGGAAAAGCCGACTCCCAACCATCCGACATAGGGCCT
>JBNACB010000033.1:0-21125 GCA_049632765.1 Akkermansiaceae bacterium
CGGGTCTAGCACTCAGGGGGATCCCGTCTCAAGCTTGCAACTGCCATCACAATGACCAGCGCCATCATCAGGAAAGCGAACCAGTCGCCTGCAAGAGCGTAGAGAGTAGCAGGAGCGTGTCTGGGCGGGTAGGCATGGCCGTAGAGGCTGGCGCGCACGAAGTGGTTACCTGCCTCATCTTCGATGAGCTGTCGCTTGCCGGTCACTGGATCGATCAGACTGCCCGTGGCGGAGATGATGGCACTGACCCCGGTGTTGGCGCTGCGCACCATCGGGCGGCGCAGTTCGATGGCGCGGAACCTGGCATTGGCCAGATGCTGTTGGGCGCCCTCGCTGTATTTGAACCAGCCATCGTTGGTGACATTGATGATGAGCTGTGGCTCGGTGCGCACGAACTTGCGCGTCAAGCGGCCGACGGTGTCCTCAAAACAAATGCTGGGAATGAGTTGCACATGGCCATCAGCCACGGGGGCGATCAGTGGGTCCGTCGATGTGCCGGCATCAAAGTTGCCAGCAAAGTCCGCCCCGGATGAGAACTTGAACAGCTCACCAAGAAAAGGAAGCTGGTCGATGAAGGGAATATATTCGCCAAAGATGACGAGGTGCACCTTGCGCCATGTGCTGATGCTCTGCTCGAGCTGTCCCTCGGGAAGCACCATGGCAATGCTATTGTATTGGCGGCCGCCTTGTTTCCAGACGGCGCGCTCACCATCGAAATCAGACTCAAATTCATTCATGCCCGAGATGAGCACAAAGGGCCCGGTGACAGCTTGGAGTGGACGAATCTCCTCGTTGATCAAGTGGTGCGCCTCTCCGAAAAGAAGGTAGCCATCGAGATTGTCAGCAAAGTAGAGGGGTGTGGGCACAGCACTCTCTGGCCAGATGACGAGGTCGGGCTGCTTGAGCTCCACTGCGTCCTCGCCCGTGCTTGTCTTGAGGCGCTCCAGATTTTCCTCTTCCAGTGAGAGAATTGCCTCGCGTGTATCATCCGCGTAGGTTTGCAAAATATCCGGAACTGAGGCCGGATCCCACTTGATGTCTTGTGGGATGTTTCCTTGTACGAGCAATACTCTCACCCGCTCGCTTTCCCAGCTGTTGACCTCGTTGGCGCGCCAGACCCCGTAGCAGAATTGTAGTGCCAGAAGCAGGGCGGCCACGCTGAAGTCGAGGCGTGGCTTGAGCTTGCCGGATGCCGCTTCCGATCTCAGCCGTGCTACTGTCTGAACGATGACGGCACTCATCAGCACGGGCACAAATGCCAGCCCGGTGACACCAACCAGATCGGCGGCCTGGGCAAGAACCGGGGTCTCATGAAACGCCACACCAAGCCCATTCCAACCAAAGCCGGTAAAAATCCAGCCGCGTAACCACTCCAGAGAGACCCAGGTGGCGGCGTTGATGAATGCAAATTTCAGCGAGCGCAGGGAGTCATGCAATGCACTGAGAAGCCGGCCGCCTTGTCCGGGGCTGTGTTCCTGATCCTTTTCCCTCTGGGCGATCTTCTGTTGCAGCTTGCTTGCTGTGGCATCTTGGGATGTATCATGGGTTTTGTTGCGGGTTCTCCATGGGTTGCCCAGGCTTGCCGCAAGGGCACCCCATGCACCGAAGTAGAGCGCAAGGAATGCAGCCAAAGCCATGGCTCCCAGGCCACTGACCGTCCACAGCCACTTCAGGTTTAGAAGCCAGAAAAGCAGGCCGGCAAGGTAGGCAATGGCAAAGCCATGGCGCTTGCTCTTGCAGCACCATACCGCGGGCAGCAAGGGCAACATCCAGATCCAAACCAGCCCCGGGAGATTCCCCAGTCCCGGAAAGCACATTGCCAGCAAGAGGCCACTGGCAAGTGCCGCGAGCACGGACCAGAGAGCGTTTCTGGAGCTACTTAACATCAGTCTAGGGAGAACCGTTGGCGGGCTCTGGGAAGCTCGCCATTGTTCGGGTCATGCCATGCGTTGCTGGGCATCGGCCTCGAGGGCGACCCAGAGGGACTCGAGCCCTGCGGCTACACGAGCCTTGCTGGCCGGTAGATCATCACAGGGGGCATCCTTACCAAAGAGGTAGTACTTGATCTTGGGCTCTGTTCCCGAGGGGCGCACTGCACAGGAGCGTCCGTCCTCGAGATCAATGATAAGCATGCCCTCCCTAGGCAGGGTGTCGCCCTCGGCATCTTCAAAATCATCTTTGGCAAAGTCACGCACGCGGGAGACGGCAGCACCATCGACTTCAGTTGGCGGATTCTCCGAATAGGAGGCAGAAAGCGCCTTGATCTGGGCGGCGCCATCGGCACCCTCCATCACCAGAGCCTTGCCGACTTCCAGGTGATAACCATATTCGGCGTAAAGATCATCCATGAGTGCTGCAATGGTCTTGCCTTCACTGCTCGCGTAGGCTGCGAGCTCGGCAAACATGACAGCAGCACCATTGCCATCCTTGTCCCTAATGCTGTCCGTGCCGAGATAGCCATAGCTTTCCTCGCCACCAAAAATGAAGAAGCGGGAATACTCCAGACGCAGGGCACGGCTTTGCTCAGGACTGAGCGAGCGGTAATTGCCCTTCTTGTCTGCAGGAATGGCGTCCTCATATTTTTGCAACTTGGCCGCGATGTATTTGAAGCCGGTGAGAGTGTCCACAATGCCGACTCCATACTTTTCAGCAATGGCACGTTGGAGTTCGGTGGTTACGAGAGTCTTGATGAGAACAGCCCTGCTTCTGTTGGAGTCTGTGATGATGCCCTGGTCGACAAAGGTCTTGGTTCTGTACCACGCCATCAGCGATCCAATCTGGTTGCCGGTGAGCAGCTGCATTTCCCCGGCATCATTGCGCACGGCAACACCCATGCGATCACAGTCGGGGTCAGTGCCGATGACGATGTCCGCACCCTGCTCGTTGGCGAGGGCAATGCCCATGGCGAGCGCCGGGCCATTTTCCGGGTTGGGGGAGTCCACGGTGGGGAAGCGTCCGTCCTGGACATCCTGCTCGGGAACAGTGAGCACTTCAAAGCCGAGCTCGGTGAGCAGCGGCACAATACAGTGGCCACCGGTGCCGTGCAGGTTGGTGAAGACGACCTTGGTTTTGCTGCCACTGCCCTGCAGCAGATCGGGACGCAGCAGCAAGCTCTTGGCGTCATCCATGTAGATACGGTCCATGTCCGTACTGAGAATGTTGAGTGCGCCTTGTTGCTCCTCGGGCAAAACCTCGTAGGCTTCACTGGTAATGGCATTGACCTCCTCGATCACACCGGAGGCGTTTGGCTCGACAAGCTGGGCCCCCTGGTTGAAGTAGGCCTTGAAGCCGTTGTCATGTGCCGGGTTGTGGCTGGCCGTGAGCACCACTCCGGCATCGGCGTTGAGCGCACGGATGGCAAAGGAGATCTCGGGAGTGGCCCTGGCACCATCAAAGAGGTGCACGTCACAGCCAAGCTCGGAGCAGACCTTGGCGCAGAACTCGGCAAAGTCGCGCGAAAAGTGGCGCGTATCATGGCCAAATACAAAGGCGGGCTTGCGGTCGATGCCCTGCTCGGCGAGATAGCGTTTGAGATAGATGATCATGCCGCGGATCGCACGGCTGACGTTGTAGAAGTTCATCGAGGCTGTTCCCACACAAGGATGCTCCGGACGCTCGTTCGGTCCTCCCGCCCCTTGCTCGGCAGTGGTCACAACACGGCCAATGGTCCTGCCGCGCAAACCACCGGTTCCAAAAGCCAGTGTCTTGAAGAAGCGGTCGTTGAGCTCTTGCCACGAGCCATTATCCACCAACTCGGAAATCGCCGCCGCTGCCACCGGGCTGGTCGTTCCATCCAATAGTGCTTGTATGTTGTCGCGGGAGGATTCCAGCAGATCTCCCGAGGCCGCGGCATGGTCCAATGTTTTGAGAACAGATTGCATATCAGACATTTCAAGCTGGATGATAAGGAGAGATCATGAGATTGCAACCCCGTGATAAAGGATAAACTCCAGACCGCGATCTCCCGGCGCGCGTCTTTGCTTGGCAAGGACACAGACGCGCTGAGGCTTGTCGACGGAAAGGGAGATGGTATTCCCGGGTTCTATCTGGATACTCTGGCCGGTCGCTGGCTGGTGTCCACGACCGCTGCGGAGCTTGATCCTGAATTGCGGAGCTGGCTTCAAGAGCAGGGAGCCCAGGGCCGAACGATCTACTGGAAGCAGCTCGACCAGCATGACAAGACCAGCCCCACGCACTTGGCAGGGCCTGAACAGGATGAGGCTTTTGTAATCACCGAGAGCGGCGTGGAGTATTGGGTCGACTTTCAGTCAGGATATTCACAGGGCATCTTCCTCGACCAACGCATCAACAGACAACGTGCCCGCAAGCTGTCCAGAGCCGGCGACAGGGTGCTCAATACCTTCGCCTACACCGGGGCTTTCTCGGTATGTGCTGCTCTGGGAGGAGCCACAACGACCACACTGGATCTCTCCCAGGTTTATCTGGACTGGGCGCGCAAAAATTTCTCGCTCAATGGTCTGGAGCCGGACGATCACTACTTTTGCAAGGGGGACACCTTTCACTGGCTGGCACGTTTCGCCCGACAGGGACGTAACTTTGATGGCATCATTCTCGATCCGCCGACCTTCTCCCGGGATGACAAGGGTAAGGTCTTTCGCGTTGAAAAGGACTACGGCCGGCTTGTGGAGCTGGCCAGTGCCTGCCTTGCTCCAAACGGCTGGATGTTATGCTGTACGAACTGCCGTAAGCTCGAGCCAGCCGCATTCATGGAGACAGTGAGGCAAGCCGTGCCAGGCATGCGAGTAAGCTCTCAGGGCATGCCTGAGGAATACACGGCTCCCGCGTATTTGAAATCCGTGTGGGTTGGTCGAGCCTGATAGCGTTTTAGCCAGGACCGGAACAAAAAAAGCCCCGGCACAGTTGACGCCGGGACTTTGTGAGATGTGTGGTGTGATATGTTTGGGCAGGTGCTAGAACTTGTAGTCCAGGTAGAACTGGAACTGGCCACCCTGGTCTGCCTCCTCGTCATCATCAGGAGTTCCCAGTGGGAAGGCGTAATCCAGTGCGATGGGGCCAAAGGGAAGGTTCAGGCGGAGACCGAAGCCGGCATCATGGTAAAACCCGTTGCCAAATTCCCATGAGTCCGTGTTGACCGTTCCGATGTCATAGAAAACCGCACCCCGGATATTCTCAACAACAGGGAAGGTGTATTCTGCGGTTAGAAAGGCCGAGGTATTACCACCCAGGACCTCTTTGGTATCCGGATCACGGGGGCCGGCATCGCGGTTCTCAAAGCCGCGCAAGTTATAGGGCCCGCCGAGGAACTCGCGATCAAAGATGGGCACGCTGGATGAACTACCGTGTGTATCGGCAACAACCAGGCCACCTTTGAGGTCAAGAATGCTGTCTGCCCAGAGGTTCCAATGCTTGGAGCCACTGGCACTGACGATGTAGACATCGACATCACCGCCAATGGCACCGCCCGCGTAAGTGACTCCGAAGTCGAGCTTCTCTCCCTTGCGGGGCAGCTGGTTGTCATCCCGGCTGTCGTAGACGTAATTGAAGGTCAGTGCGCTGCGCACATACTCGCCATCCTCGGCTTTGAACGCAGCAGATGTGTCGGACTCCGCATCAATGGTGATTTTTTCAAGCCGGTACTCGCTGCGCAGATAGGCGCGCTTGCCGAGAGGTTTGCGCAGGGAAACGGCAGTGCCGTACTGGCTCTGCTCATACTCCGGGCTGTAGTAGAGGGAATTACGGTAGAAGAGCTCCGTGCCGAGGGCCAGGCGCCTACCCAAAAACCATGGCTCGACCAAGGACATGCGGAAATCCGAGCGCTCGCTACCAAGTTGCACCCTTGTGCTGAAGCGCTGCCCGGCACCTGTGAATCTTCCCCAGTTGGTGATGTCGAAGTTGGTCTGCTCGAGGTTGACATAACCCACAATGTTGTCCACGGAGCTGAATCCGAGACCGAATCCGACGGAGCCGGTTTTTCTCTCATCAACAAGGATGTTCACATCCCGGTAGCCGTCCATGTCGCTGGGTGAGGCAGATACCTGGACATCATTGAAGTAGCGCATGTTGCGAAGTTTTGTGCGGGACAGATCCATCTCCACAGAGTTCAGATAGTCACCGGGCTGCATGGGTAGCTCACGGCGAATCACCCGGTCCTGGGTTTTGTCATTACCTTCAATGGTAACCTTGCCAACCCGATAGCGGCCTCCCTCAACAATGCGATAGGTGATGGTTACACTGGTGGCAGTCACATCCTGGATATCGGGGCTCACGGACGCATCGGCATAACCCTTGGAGCCATAGTATTTGCGAATCATTTGAATGTCATCGCGCATCTTTGTAATAGAGTAGGAATCCCCGGCGAGAAGGGTGAGCGCCGGCATCAAGTCCTCCTGGGTGAATACCGTCATTTTGCCAAAGCCCACGCCGGCAACCGTAAATCTTGCCCCTTCGTTGATGGTGATGACCAGATCGACACGATCACCTTCCACAACCTCCCGTGAAACACTCGCAGTGGCACGCAAGTAGCCACGATTGCGGTAGTAATCCAGAATCCGGTCGAGATCTTCATCCAGCTTGGTGGCATCAATGCGTCCTGATTTGGTGATGAAAGAGAACCAGCCCTTTTGCTTGGTTTTCATCTCATTGCGCAGCACATGCGACTTGATGGCGGTGTTGCCCTGAAAGCGGATCTTGTCAATCTCGGCACGCGCTCCCTCATCAATGGTGATGACCAGCTCAGCGGATCCGGGGATGTCGGTGGCCTTGATGCTATGTGAGACTTTCACATCAGCGTAACCGTAACCAAGATAGTAGTCCACGACCTTGCGCCGCGCTGCGAGGATATCCTCGTCACTCATGAAGCCGCCAGCCTTGAGCTCGACCACGTCGGCAAGTTTGCGATCACTGAATTTCGAGTTGCCGACAAAGCCAATGGCAACGACGGAGGCGCGGGTTTTAACCTCTGCAATGATGTTGACCCCTGCGCCGGCAGGCTCGGCGAGAAAGCGGACGTCATCAACGAGCCCACTCTCATAGAGGGAGCGGACGTCATCATCAAGACGGGCGGCATTGTAGGTTTGGCCCGCACGGGTTGACATGTATCCGCGGATGCGTGCCTCATCGACAGTGCTGGGACCGATGTAGCGAACCGTGACAGAATTGATGGCCTTTCCGTCATAGCTTTGTGCATGGCTGGTGGCCGTACTGGAGGCCATCAAAATAAAACCCGCAAGCATGAGAAGTTGCTGCGGGGCGCGCTGGAATAAGAGTTTGATCATACGAATGTGGATACGAATTAGGATGTTGCGATCTCACTTGCTGCCGGAGAGGGCGTCAAGTTGAAACGGAGATATTATCCCTTGCGCAACAAGGGGTGGCCCGGCTTCGCCTTGGAGGTAAAGGGAGCCCGCAAATAGGTTGGGGCCAAGGGCCTGGCGAGCAGTTCCTGTCGCCTGCTGGAATCGAGATCCAGCCATAATTCAAGCAGCAGCCGCGCTTGTGGATGTGAGCACTTGATGCGATGTTGCACATCCTTATTGAGTTCAAGTTTGGCGGGGTCATCCAGGGTAAACAAATCAAAATCCGTGGAGTCGGCAAGACGTCGATTCAGCTCCTCGGCATCCATCAGCTCAGGCTCAGTGGCCTCACCGGAGGTATTGATATTGGACAGGTAATAGAGCCCTCTGCGGGCATCGCCGATTGCCGTGACGGCACTACTTGCTGTCTTGCAGCGAGCTGCAGGCGTAGCAGCAAGGGATCCAAGGCCGGCGACCGGGCAGGATCTGGCGATTGCCACACCTTGGGCTGCGGCAATACCAATGCGGGTGCCGCTGTAACTGCCGGGGCCCGTGCCAACTACCACATAGGAAAGATCCCGCTCCCCAAGTGCTCTCAGGGCTGCAGCCAATGGCTCAAAGACCATGCAGTTGTGACTGCGATCACTGAGGAATTCCGCCTCAAACAAGCAGGCGCCATCAGACCAGAGGGCAATGCTGGCCTCTGGCGAGCTGGTTTCGATGGCAAGGGTCGTTTCCACGGGGGCAATCTAGTCAGGGGAAATAAAATACCAATCATGGAATACCGCAAAATATCTAAAAAATCCTTAGCTATTCATTCTTGCATCCGTCACCGTTTGCTTGTTACCTCCAAGCCGCTGGCGGCCCCTGCCTTATTTTTTTAAACAAGGGCTGTCTCAATTTTTCCGTGTTGCCACGCCGTGGTATCCATAGCAAGGGCTGACACCACCAGGTCTTGCGCTGGTGAATAAATCATAAAAAATTAACCAAGAAGTATTAACAATCATGAGTGATTACGCCAAAGGGCTCGAAGGGGTCATTGCCAATGAATCGGCCCTCAGCAATGTGGAGGGACTGAAGGGGGAGCTGTCCTATCTGGGCTATGACATCGATGACCTCGTGGAGAACTGCTCTTTTGGCGAAGTGACTTATCTGCTGCTCAAGGGGCGCCTGCCCAACAACAAGGAGCTGGAGAATTTTGAAAGGAAGCTGCGCCAGCACAGGGGTCTTCCCTCACAAGTTGTTGATTTCATCAAGTCAGCACCTCATGACGCCAGCCCTATGGATGTGCTGCGCACCGGGGTTTCCATGTTGGGACTCTTTGACAAGCGCGCCAAGATTGGTGAGCCGGACCATGATGCACTGTATGATTCGGCCATTTCGATCATTGCTCGCGTTCCGGTCATCATCGCCTATTTCCACCGCGCCCGCATGGGGCTTGAGCTTCTTCCCGTGCGCACGGACCTCGGCGAGGCTGCCCACTTCCTGTATCTTATCAACGGGGAAGAGCCGGGTGAGGCCGCTGCCAAAACCTTGGACATCGCCTACATTCTCCATGCCGACCACGGCATGAACGCCTCCACATTTTCCGCCCGGGTGACGGTGGCGACCCTGAGTGACATATACTCAGGCATGACCTCCGCCATTGGTACGCTCAAGGGGCCTCTTCACGGAGGAGCCAATGAGGGTGTCATTCACATGCTCGAGAGCATCGGCAGTGAAGACAAGGTGGATGCTTATGTGGAAGATTGCCTGGAGCGCAAAAAGAAGATCATGGGTATCGGTCACCGGGTGTACAAAGTCCTGGATCCGCGTGCACCCCATTTGAAGAAAATGGCCCTGCAACTCACTGAGGAGCTTGGTGAACCCAAGTGGATCAACATGTCCAATCGCATCGCCGAGATCATGCATGAGCGCAAAGGCCTGAATGCCAATGTCGATTTCTACTCTGCAACGGTGTATTATTCACTTGGTATCCCCACCGATTTGTTCACGCCGATCTTTGCCATCGCACGTGCTTCCGGATGGGCCGCTCAGATTCTTGAGCAGCTGCGCGACAACCGCCTGTATCGCCCGCTTACAAAGTATGTCGGTCCTCAGGAGCTCCGGCCAGTGCCGTCGATGAGCGAGCGCTAATTACTGGTTGGCAAATCATTTCCAAACAACCCGGCTTGCTTACCGATGGCAGCCGGGTTTTTTGTGCGTGCTTTTTTGATTGGTATCGCAGCCTCTGCCCTGTGTAGTATCCGGAACAGTTACTTAGTGCTGCTATTTCACTACAAAATTAACACTTATGAATGCCCGGAACGTTGCAAATCGTCTTTCCATCATGATGTTCCTCCAGTTTTTCGCCTGGGGAGCCTGGTTCGCGACTCTCGCACTTGCCATGGGCAGCAATGACTTGGGTGACTTCATTGGGGGGGCTTACGAGAGCGCACCCATTGCCGCCATCATTGCCCCCCTGTTTTTGGGCCTCATCGCGGACCGCCTCTTCCCCTCGGAAAAAGTCATGGGCATTCTCATGCTGGCGGGAGGAGGCATCATGTGTGTCATTGCCAAGGTGGCTCCTGAGGGGGCCGAAAAAGGCGGGCTCATCGTCTGGCTGATGATCGCCTACATGCTCTGCTACATGCCAACCTTGGGGCTGGGTAATACCATCACGTTCACTCACCTCAAGCAGGAACAATTTCCCAAGGTGCGGGTCTGGGGAACCATTGGCTGGATTGTCGCCGGGTTGGCGCTTGGGGCCTGTGGCTGGTCAGCCTCCCTGAACATTTTCTGGCTCGGTGCCATCTCAAGTATCTGCCTCGGGCTCTATAGCTTTACCTTGCCACACACGCCCCCACCGGCGAAGGGCAAACCGTTGGACATGGGCTCACTGCTGATGGTCGATGCACTCAAACTGCTCAAAAACCCACCGTTTCTGGTTTTTGCCATATGCTCAATGTTGATTTGTGTTCCGCTTGCTTACTATTACGGGCAGACGTCCGCTTTCCTTGGTGCCGCCGGCTTTGAGCAGGCAGCCTCCACCATGACGCTCGGCCAGATGTCAGAGATTGTATTCATGGTGCTGATCCCGTTTTTCTTTCGTAAACTGGGAGTAAAAATCATGCTGCTCGTTGGCATGGGCTGCTGGGTGGCGCGCTACGCCTTGTTTGCCTTGGGCGCTCCTGAGCAAGTGGCATGGATGCTCTTGCTGGGTGTTGCCCTGCACGGAATCTGTTACGACTTCTTTTTTGTGACTGGGTTCATCTACACTGACAAGAAGGCGCCCGCTGAAGTCCGCGGTCAGGCGCAGTCCCTGCTCGTTTTTCTGACCCAGGGTCTGGGCATGTTCTTTGGCTTCAGGATGGCATTCGGCGGCAGCTTTCCGTTTACAGAAAAAACCTTGCCCAACACCTATGGTGAGTATGGGCAAGCGCCGGCAAACCACGGTGCCCTCATGGAGAATATTATGACGACCTCATCCGCTGCAGAGGCGGGTTTTCTCGACAGTTTGTTGGGGATGTTTGGCAAGGGCTATCCGGAGGGCGTCGATGCCGAGCTGATTACAAGGGCAATGACAGATTGGAAAAATTATTGGCTTTTCCCCGCCGGGATGGCCGCGGTGATCTTTGTTGTTTTTGCCCTCTTTTTCTGGGACCGGGTAGATCGTAATGTGGATAGCGAGGAAGTAGCTGAAGCCGCTTCACCAGACAGCGAAAGCACCATCTAACAAGAAACCTAAAATGTAATAATGAGTAAGCCTGTTATTAAAATTCTCTGTGCCGGAGCCGGTCATATGGGCCGGTCCCACGCTCTTGCATATCACCATATTCCCGGATTTGAGATTGTTGGCATATGCACGCGTTCAGCCGGTTCACGCGAAAAGCTCAATGAGGAGCTTGGTGGGGGCTACGCGCTTTTTGATGACTACTTCCAGGCCCTTGAGGAGACCAAGCCTGATGCCGTTTCCATCTCCACGTATCCGGATACCCATGCACCCTATGCGGTGGCCGCGCTCGAAGCTGGTTGTGATGTATTTATCGAAAAGCCCTTGGCGGAAACTGTGCAAGAGGCAGAGAAGATTGTGGCTGCGGCCAAGGCCCACGACCGCAAGCTCGTTATAGGCTACATCCTTCGTCACCATCCGAGCTGGCAAAAATTCATCGAGATGTCCCATGAGCTCGGCAAGCCGCTGGTCATGCGCATGAACCTCAATCAGCAGTCATCGGGAAGCGAATGGGAAACCCACAAAAATTTGATGGCCTCGATCTCACCGATCGTGGATTGCGGTGTGCACTACGTGGACGTTATGTGCCAGATGACGCGCTCCAAACCTGTGCGTGTGTCCGGCCTTGGCGCGAGGCTGTCTGATGAGTTGCCCGAGGGTAAGATCAATTATGGCCACTTACAGGTTACCTTTGAGGATGGTTCGGTGGGCTGGTATGAGGCGGGTTGGGGGCCGATGATGAGCGAGACCGCGTTCTTTGTGAAGGATGTGGTGGGCCCGAGAGGCTGTGTCACCATCGAGGCCAAAGAGGCTGCCGGGGAGGGGGCTTCCGCTGATGTCGATGCTCATACCAAGACCAATACGCTGCGTCGGCACTATTCCGATCTGGATGCGGAGGGCAAATTCTCCCAGGAGGATGTTTGGACGGTTACGGGTGATGAGCCGGATCACGATGAGCTGTGCAAACGCGAGCAGCTTTTCTTCCTGGAGGCGATTTGCAATGATGTCGATCTGAGCGACCACATGGATGATGCAATCAACTCGATGAAGATCGTTGCCGCGGCCGATGAGTCATTTCGCACGGGTAAAATGATCACGCTCTAAGCTGACAGGTCACTGGGATTTTGTCGTTGTTGTGCGCATTCATTGCTTTAGAATCATGAAGTAATGAGTGATGATGTGGCAGCATTCCTCGATTTTATGAAGGTGGAGCGCAGTGCTTCCGAGCGGACGCTGCGCAACTACAGCCACGCGCTGGAAGCATACCGCAACTGGCGTGGAGACGGCTTCACCTCATGGCGTGAGTGCACGGCGGATGATTTCCGCACCTATCTCTTTGAGCTCATGAAGCAGGAAATGGCGCGCTCCACCATCCGGCTTCGCTTTGCTGCACTCAGGTCGTTCTACAAATTTCTAGTGCATCGGCGGGGCATGGAAGCAAGTCCCCTCAACGACGTGCAACTGCCGAAGACAGAAAAGAAGTTGCCCGTTGTCCTGACCCTCGCGCAAATGGAGCAACTGCTCGAAATGCCGAGAAAGATCGATCTCGATTCGCGAGCCATGCCATGGCAGGCGTCGAGGGATGTGGCCATCATGGAGCTCTTTTATTCCAGCGGACTGCGTGTCTCTGAGCTGGTCGCGCTCGATGTCAGGGATGCGGATTTTCTCTCTGAAACCCTGCGTGTAATAGGCAAAGGCAACAAGGAGAGGCTAGTACCCATCGGCTCCCAAGCCATGCAGGCGATACAGAAATACCGCAGTGAGGCCAAAGTCCATGAAGGCCCCTTGTTCATCAATAAAAACAAGGACCCCGCCAAACGCCGCCTGTCGGCGAGGTCCGTGCAGATGCTTCTCAAAAAATACCTCGCGGCCTCCGATATTGGTTTTGAGGTGACTCCGCATAAACTGCGTCACACCTTTGCCACACATATGCTGGACCATGGTGCGGATTTGCGGAGTGTGCAGACCTTACTGGGGCATGCATCACTCTCGACGACTCAAATTTATACGCATGTTACCAAGGAGCGTATGCGTGAGGCTTATGATGCCGCGCACCCAAGGGCGGGGGAATCGGATGACTAGGCCGCAGGTGGTAGCTTTACCATACGATGCCTTCTGCAGTGCACTCAATCGGTGCCAAAGATGCGATCTCCAGCGTCACCAAGACCGGGAAGGATGTATCCCTTTTCGTTAAGCCCGTTATCCAGGGCTGGGAAATAGACTGGTACATCCGGATGCTCGGAATTCATCGCCTGAAGGCCCTCGGGCGCGGCGACCAGGCAAGTCAGGGAAAGGTGGCGAGCACCTTGTTTTTTGAGTTCGGCAACCGCCGCGCAGGCAGAGCCTCCGGTGGCGAGCATCGGATCTAACACCATGACATCGGCTTCAGGTAGATGCGCCGGTGTTTTGAAATAATAACAGTCTGGTTCGAGAGAGTGTTCATCACGAACAAGCCCGATGTGCGCTACACTTGCATCAGGTAGCGAGCTCATGAAGCCCTCCAGCATGCCAAGGCCGGCACGCAGGATTGGTACTAAAACGATGTCTCGCTCAAGTTTCCTGCCCGTGGTGATTTCCATGGGTGTATCCACCTCCACGGGGCGGGTCAGGAAGTTTGCAGTTACCGTGGGTACCATGAGCTGTGATATCTCCCTGACCAGGCGCCGGAATTCAGCGGTAGGGCAATCACGGGAGCGCAGCCTTGCGAGGCGATCATCAATAACCGGGTGTTCAATATGATGGTTCACAGTAGTCTAAGCATGTGGCTGGCTTAGTTATGGAACAAGGGTAAAATCGTTGCCAAAGAGTAAGATTGCAAAAGTGTGCCCGTATTATCAGAGTGTATGGTCTGCAGCCTGCAGCCCATCCTCAATCTTTGACCTATCCAAAACCATGATGAACTATTTCCACATTGGCGCTCTGGTTTGCGCCCTTACTCTTTTCAGCACGATGACTCACGGAGCAGAATCCAACAAGCAGGTCACCACACACCCTGATCACTTGGTTTTTCATCCACAGGGAGAGGCAAATGATAAACACATCGTTCTCATTGCCGGGGACGAGGAATACCGCTCCGAGGAAGCTATGCCCATGATGGCTCAAATACTTGCGCGTCATGGTTTTAAGTGCACGGTGCTTTTCTCGATGTCGGCTGATGGCAAAACGGTGGACCCCAATGCCCGCAAGTCACTGAGCCATCCCGAGGCTCTTGAAAGTGCTGACATGATTTTCCTTAACATTCGTTTCCGAGACTGGCCGGATGAGGTCATGGACCAATTTCAGGCGGCATTGGAGCGCGGTGTTGCAGTGATGGCGTTGCGCACAACCACACATGCCTTTAAAATCCCCGCCAACCGGAAATACTCCCACTTCAGTTTCAATGCCAGGCAGGAGGGCTGGAAGGGTGGTTTTGGCCGGCAGGTGTTAGGTGAAACCTGGGTCAACCACCACGGGCATCATGCATTCGAGGGTTGCCGGGCACGCGCTGAGGCCGGCATGGAGAATCATCCGATTCTCAAAGGGGTTGGCGAAATGTTTGTCACCTCCGATGTCTATGGTGCAAGCCCCAAAGAGCCATCAACCATTCTTGTGCGTGGCTATGTGACCGAAACGCTGGAGCCGCAATCAAAGGAAATCGCCGGCAAAAACAACCCGGCCCAGCCAGTCATCTGGACCCGTGATTACACATGGCCCAATGGCAAGACGAACAAAGTCCTGACCTCAACCATGGGTGCGGGCATTGATCTGGCTGATGAAAACCTCCGCTTGCTACTGGTCAATGCCGCGCACGAGCGCCTCGGACTGCCAGTGCCGGATAAGGCGGATGCCGGTCTTCCAGATGGCTACAACCCGAGCTTTTATGGCGTGAACAAATTCCGCAAGGGCTTCACGCCGGCTGATTTCATCTGTGGCGGCAAGGTGCACCAGCAGCCTGCGCTACCCATTCCCCAAAGGGGTAAAGGAGGCAAAAAGTAGGACGCTTACTTTTCGGCGCCTGCGGGCTCATCAACGGCATCAAGCTTGGCGAGCTGCTGAGTGATCCACTTGCCTGGGCTTTTACCTTTTGGGACAAGTTTTGCCAGATGCCTGAGTGCATTGGTGGTAGCGGCATCTTCCCCGGAGGAATCATCATAGGTCTTGGTAAACTCGATATCCGAGGGCAAGAGCACCTCATTGTTGGCCAGCGCGCAGGCACGGGCGATAGTGTTTTCAAGTTCCCGGACGTTGCCTGGCCAGCGGTGCCCCTTGAGGTGATCCATTGCCTCTGCACTGAGTTTGAGAGGAGACATCTTGTTGCGTTTGAGGGTCAGCTGCAGGAAGTGCTCTGCTAACAAGGGAATGTCATCAGCCCTCGCCCTGAGGGGAGGCAGGTGAATTTCAACCACATTAAGGCGATAAAAAAGATCCTCGCGGAAATGACCCTTGGACACCTCCTCGGCAAGATTTTTGTTGGTGGCGGCAACGATGCGCACGTCGGATTTTTGCATCTCATTGCTGCCAACACGTGTGAATGTGCCATCTTGCAACACCCTCAGCAGCTTGACCTGTACCGGTGAAGGCATGTCGCCAATTTCATCCAGAAACAGGGTGCCTCCATCACATTGTTCAAACAGCCCTGCTCGCCGATTGATAGCACCGGTGAAGGCACCTTTTTCATGGCCAAAGAGCTCGCTCTCAAGGAGGTTCTCAGGGATCGCACCGCAGTTGATGGCAATGATCTTGTTTTTTGACCGGGGTGAATACTCGTGAATGGCGTTGGCGACCAGCTCCTTGCCCGTGCCGCTCTCGCCCGATACGAGTACGGGAGCGTCAGTGCGGGCAACTCGGCCGACGATTTTAAATACATCCTGAAGTGCCCGGGAGTTACCAATGATTTTGACCTTGCCAGTCTGGTTTGCCGTCAGCCCCTGTGGCTCTACTGCAGAGCGCCGCTGTTCAAGTGCACGCAGTGCGTTCTCTACCACGGGGCGTAGCTCGAAGGTGAGGGACTCCTTCTTGAGAATGTCCTGGGCACCCTGTTGGGTTGCCTCAATGACCTGTGCTGTGGTGGGAAATCCATCGGTGAGGATGACGAGAATGCCCGGATGGGCAGCACGAATGCGGCGCAGCAGCACAAGACCGTCAAAGGGTTGTATGCCTATGTCAGCGATGATGAGGTCCACATCCGTGGTGTCACACACCTTGGCTGCTTTTTCCGCGTGGTCACAGCGAAGAATGCGCAGTCCCTTGGCACTAAGATGTTTGGTTGCCCATTCCAGATAATCGATATCTGAATCAACCAGTAGAATTGTCTGCTCTGTAGAAGTTTCTGCCACAAGTAAAGGGTGAAGGAAGTTAGACGGCGCCAAACCTGCGGTGACGCCTGGCGTATTCTTCCACGGCTTCCCTGAGGTCGGCTTCGCGGAAGTCTGGCCAGTTTTTCTGGCTGATGACTATTTCCGAGTAGGAAATTTGCCAGAGGAGGAAATTGGATATGCGCAGCTCTCCGGATGTTCTGATCAGCAGGTCAGGGTCTGGAAATCCGGCGGTATAGAGGTGCTGGGAAAAAAGTTTGTTGTCGATATCATCAGGTTGGATTTCCCCGGCTTTTACCTTGATGGCGATGGAGCGCGCAGCATCGGCGATTTCCTCACGTGAACCGTAGGAGAGCGCGAGGATAAGATTCAAGCCCGTGTTGTTCCGGGTGTCAGCAATGGCCTTGTCGATCTGTCTACGGCATTTCTCAGGAAGCATTGAGTGTCTGCCAATACTGTGAAAGCGGACATTTTGCTTAAGCATCTCGGGGAGCTTGTCACGGAGGAACTTTTCTAACAAGTTCATAAGGGCCTCGACCTCCTTTGCGGGGCGGTTCCAGTTTTCTGAAGAAAAGGCATAGAGGGTGAGGTATTCAACACCCAGTTGACGGCATGTCTCTACGGCGGACCTCACGGAGGAGGCCCCGGCGCGATGACCCTCCGCACGCGGCAATCCCCGTGCGTTAGCCCAGCGTCCATTGCCATCCATGATGATGGCGATGTGGCGCGGTATGTCGTTGGCGAGCTCCATGATGATTCAGTTCAAGGCGGGCGTATCTTGCTACCACTTTGTCTGAGGTGCAAGCCCAGAGCGAGGAGCCCACTGAGACAAAGAGGCAAAAATCAAACGTATGGGGGAGCTATCTCAGGTGAAAATCCTGCGCGGACCGGGGGGTTTGACAATAGCGGCAATGATCAGCCCGGTGAGGGTCCAGCAGATGAAGGGATCCAGAATGTTCACGATCACACGTGAGCCGGGCAGCTCGAACCAGTTCCAAAACGGCAGTGTTGAGCTTACCGCCGCGAACAGCCCCATCACCATGCCGGCCGCGGCGCGCGAGATAAAACGTGACGCTTTCATTCGCCAGACGGTGAGAGCGAGGATCAGCGCGCAAAGGCATTGGATGATGTAGGATTTGATCAAGTGCTCGGTGAGTGACCATGGTTGCTGAAGTGAGCCTGGCCGAATCACCGCATAAACCAGAGGGCCTTTGGTGAGGGCTTCCGCATCGAGTCCTTTTTCACCTCGTTGGGGTAGCATGTAGATCCCATGAGTAGGGCTATTTCTGACAAGGCTCTCTGAAATTTCAGCATTATTGTAGAAGCCGTGCATGCGGTGCCATGGTAGAATTTCCCACGAGACAAAATTCCAAAGGAATGCAACTGCGCCGCCCAGACATGTTGCCATCAATATTTTCTTCGTCATGGTTACTGGAAAATAAAGTTTGGAAGAGTTTATCATTTTTTGTGCGCCTGTCAGTTCAGAAATGATCTAGTTTGTGAGGCGGTTATGTAACATGGTGTCGGGATAAGGTTGGAGGAAATGATTACGGTTGCGAGTAGCCACGTAACCGGGTTATGTCACCGCATGCTCCATGTGGTTCTGGTAACTCCTGAAATCCCTCACAACACAGGTGCCGCCGGGCGGTTGTGTCTGGCAACGGGAGCCAGACTGCACTTGATTGGGCCACTGGGTTTTTCTCTCGATGAGAGGCAGGTCAGGCGGGCGGGTCTGGATTACTGGAAGGATGTGGATCTGCAGTTGTGGGAGAATTGGGATGCCTTTGCCAACTCCGTGGCAAGCGATGCAAACGTCTATATGCTGACCACTAAAACCGATCGTGCCTACTGGGATGTCACTTTCAAAGCTGGCGACTATCTGGTGTTTGGCCCCGAGACAAGGGGCCTTCCAGAGAGCCTCTTAAGCCAGCACCGCGAGGCTTGCCTGACGATTCCCATGCGGAGCGGCTCCACGCGCAGTCTGAACCTGGCCACCTCGGTGGGCATTGTTCTCTACGAGGCGGTCAGACAAGTGGGTATCGAGTGAATGCCTGTTAATCACCGGCTGAGTCCACCTTCTCAAATACCGGTTTCTGGGTCTCCTCACTACTGGTGAAAAAGGAGCCAACGTCCTTGCTGGTGATGAAGAGAAAGAGGCCCATGATCATGAGGACAAACGCGGTTTGCACAAATTCAAGTACGCGTGGTTGTATTGGGCGGCGTGCAATGATTTCCAGAATAGACAGTGTAATGTGTCCTCCGTCCAACACTGGGAATGGGAGCATGTTGAGGATGGCGAGGTTGATATTAAAAAGCACCGTAAAGCTCAGCGCCATCTTCCATCCGTCGGGGGAAGTCAGCATTTGATAATACCCCTTACCGATACCAATGGGACCCGCAAGGTGCTGTACTCCGACATCTGACTGGCTGGAGATGACTTTTGTAATCGTGGTGTACATGATCCCCACACTGTGCTTGATCTGCTCCCAGGGTGTGGGCTTGGTGATGGTGGATACGATGAGCTCGGGATCGGGGCCAGGCACAATGCCAAAGCTGGGCTCGCTATCCGTGGGGCTTACGGGCTTGCGAGCATTCAAGGAGAAGGTGAGCTCCTTGCCATCACGCAAGACGACCACCTCTGCTGAAGCAGCGGAAAGCTCGGCATCAACAATGTGCTGGTAGGTGTAGGCTTTTTTGCCATTCACCGTCAGTATCTCGTCTCCTTCCTTGAGCCCTGCATCATATGCGGGGCTGTTGGCAATCACCTCGCCGACCAAGGTGCGGTAACCCATCATAATGCCCACCTGGCGCATAGCGCGGCGATCAAACCACGCGGTTTCGGGAATGTGGTAACCTGATTTCACGATGATGGGTTCTGACATCCCTTCACGCTGTACGGTGAATTCAATTGTTTGCCCCTCACTGAGCATGATATTCTCACTGATGCCCGTGTCGGTATCCCCGCGCCAGCGATCTACTGCAATACCATTGACGGCAAGAATCTTGTCCCCTTCCTGAAAAGCGGGCTGGGCTTTTGCCGCAGGCTTGTCAGGTACGACATAACCTACCGTGACACTGTTCATCTTGTAGCTTGGCTTGCCAATCCCCCAGACAGCAAAAGCGGTCACCACGGCAAGCAGGAAAGAGAACAGCGGCCCGGCGAAGGCCACAATGATTTTATCGAGCGGTTTGGCTGGTGGCAGGGGTTTGTCCGTGGTGTTTTCCCCCTCGATTTTCTCCATGCTCGCCATTTGGGGGAGAGCAACAAAACCGCCGAATGGAATCCACCCAAGCCCGTATTGCACGCCATTGTAGGTCTTTTTCCAGATGGGCTTGCCGAACCAGATCTGAAAGCGCTCCACCTCAAGGCCGCGCCAGCGTGCCGCCAGAAAGTGGCCTAGTTCGTGAACAAAGATGATGATGTTAAAGATAACAATAACAACAAAGATGACGAAAATGGGCATCAAAAAAGACATGTCTTAATCAGGTATGGGCAAAGGGTAAATGAGACAGGGCGGACAATGTAATGTATTTAGCGCTTCTGGCAAGTGCGGGATACCTGCTGCCACTTCCAGCTGCCCGTAAAATTGCGTTGTGTCAAGGGTCAGGGGCACCTACAAAGAGACTGCACTACCTTACATGGCACAACCCAACCCAACCCAAATACTATGTTACAAGAATTCAAGAAATTTGCCTTCAAGGGCAACCTCGTTGATATGGCCGTGGGATTTATCCTCGGTGGAGCATTTGCCAGTGTGGTCAAAACACTGGTGGCGAAAGTCATCATGCCGCCTCTCGGGCTACTGCTCGGCAATGTGGACTTCAGCAACCTGAAAATTGTTCTCAAGGAGGGTGCTGCAGAGGTGAAAGAGGGAGACAAGGTCGTGACCCCCGCCGTGGAAGAGGTTGCCATTCTCTATGGCGAGTTTCTCAGTGATTTCATCTCCTTTGTCCTGCTTGCCTTTGTGGTCTTCATCGTGGTGAAGAAATTCATCGCCGCCTTTGAAAAGAAGGAGGCGGAAGCGCCCGCCGCTCCACCCAAGCAGGAAGTCCTGCTGGAGGAGATCCGCGATGCTCTTAAGAAGTAGGGCTTAGCCTAACATCTATTTACCCCAAGGCGGTCTGTCAGGTGGCAGGCCGCCTTGTTTTATGGATACAACCAATGGAGCTGCCCTAGAGATCCAGCAGCTGGTTCATCAGACGCGCGGTGTGCTCGTGGCCGCCGTCATTGCCCTCGCGGGTGGCCCAGCCGGAGAAGCCGATCTCCTTGAGCGCCTTGCGCACTTCAGGCCAGTCGACGTCACCTTCACCGAGTTTGCAGAAACCGTTTTTCACACCCCAGTCCTTGACGTCGAGTTTGACAGTGCGTTTGCCTAGTTGGCGGATCCACTCATGAGCCGGTGCAAATTTTTGCGCATTGCCGATGTCGAAGTAGACTCCGACCCAGGGGCTGTTGATCTCATCAATGTAACGGCAGAGTAATTCCGGGGTCTCGCAGAATCCGTTCCAGACGTTTTCGATGAGGATCTGGATACCAAGCTTGCTGGTCAGGGGAATGGTCTTACGAATCTCGGCAATCGAGCGTTGCCAGACGTGGTCATGTGTTTCATTAGGGCCGGCGACCTTACCGGGAACGAGCAGGACGGAGGATGCTCCGAACTCCTTGGCATCGACCACGGCCTGGGCGAGTGCCTTTTGTCCTGCGGCACGGACCGCGGCATCCGGGGAGGACAGCCTTTTTTGCCAGTGCACCATGTCCACGACACCGTGCACGGGCGTGCCGGAGGCACGGATCATGTCCATGTAGGCGGTTTTGTCTACAATGCCCGGGCTCACGCCCTCGAC
>JBNACB010000034.1:0-21070 GCA_049632765.1 Akkermansiaceae bacterium
AAACTCGGTTCAGCCACCGCCATTTCGACGATCATCCATCCACAGAACCCGCACGCGCCCTCGGTGCACATCCACATCAGTTGGACGGAGATGAAGCCGGAGGCTGATACTGCTGTAAAAGGCTACTGGCGGATCATGGCAGACTTGAACCCCTCTGTGGTTCACGGCGAATACCGGGATCAGTTTGAACACTGTATGCGTAGAGCAGCTTCAGAACAGTATGATGAAGCAGCTGCACAAGGGGATAGATATTTTTACATACCCGCATTGAAACGGCACCGAGGAGTCACTCATTTTTATTTGGAAAGTTATGCTACAGGCAATGCGGTAGCTGACGGGGAATTCGCTGAGCTCTTTGGAAAAACAGTGATAGACAGCTATGTCGAGATTCTGCATTCCGCCCTGTCTGCTTATCCGGATATTGATGAGGAGGCCAGGGCCGAGCAGCTAGCCTACCACACCCTCTATCTTTTTCAGGTCCTCACACTAGACCGAGGAACAACCTCCGGGCTATTAGTGCATGATCAGAACGATCTGGGAATTATGGGTTCCTTGCCGGCAAGGGTGGACCGTGAGCTTTTGGCCTCATGGCGGGGCAGGGTGGCATCTCCCCAGGATGAGCTGGTGCAGGGACTGGTGGACGTCTTGCCGGATGCTTCGCCGTCACCCGTGGGTGATGATGTGAAGCTGGAGCTCGCACGAACTGTGCGCGAGCATTACCGCATACACCCCGAGGCACTTTCCTTGCAGGCCTCGGGAAATGTGGTTCCTCCGACGGTGGACAATCACCGGTAAAACGATGCCTATGCCACGGGCGGTTGTGCTGCAGGTTTCTCCTTGGCCTTGGTCTGGATCCGGAGATCGCGCAGCTGGATGGCATCCACGGGTGAGGGGGAGGAGGACATGATGTCCATGCCCTTGTTGTTTTTCGGGAATGCGATGACTTCGCGGATGGAAGACTCACCACATACAAGCATGGCAAGGCGGTCGAGGCCGAGGGCTATGCCGCCGTGTGGAGGGGCTCCGAACTTAAAGGCATCCAGGATGTGGCCAAACATGCTTGCTTTCTCCTCCTCGGTTACTCCAAGTGCGGTGAACATCGCGGACTGTAGGTCGGCCTCGTGGATCCGGATGGAGCCACCGCCGAGCTCGTATCCATTGAGCACGACGTCGTAAGCTTCTGCGCGAAGGCCCGCATAGCGTTGGCTCTCATCCTCGATATCAGCAGTGGTGGCTGCAATGAGTTTGGGCACGTCCTCGGCAACGGGACGAGTAAATGGGTGGTGCACAGCGTTCCATTTGCCCTCTTCCTCGTCGTAGCCAAGCAGGGGGAAATCAGTAACCCAGAGGAAGTCGAGCTCTGTATTACCCTCAAGGACGTTCTGGAGCTCGGCACAACAGAGGCGGATGCGTCCGAGGACCTCGCAGACGGTTTCCCAGTCACCGGCGCCGAAGAGGATCAGGTCTCCTGGCTCGATATTGAGCTTCTCTCTCAGCGCTTCGACCTCTGCATCTGTCATGCGCTTGACGAAGGGAGAGCGCCAAGTCGAGCGATCCACATCGCGAGCCTGAATGTAGGCCAGTCCTTTGGAGCCGGCTTCGATGGCTGTTTGGGTGAGTTTCTCAATTTGACCCTGGGATGCACCTGCAAAGCCCTTGGCGTTGATGGCTTTGACCACACCACCAGCTTCAATAGCACCGGAAAAGACGCGGAACTCGCAGTCTTTGAGTTCCTCGGAGAGCTCTGTGAGGTGGTAGCCAAAGCGACGGTCAGGTTTGTCCGAGCCATAGGTATTCATCGCTTCCTCGTGAGTGAGGCGGTCAAATGATGAGGGAATTCCTACATCGAGAGCGTCTTTAAATACCTTGGCAAGCAGTCCCTCGATGAGCTTATGCATGTCCTCCGGTGTGACAAAGGAAGCCTCGATGTCGATCTGGGTGAATTCAGGCTGGCGGTCAGCACGTAAATCCTCGTCACGAAAACAGCGGGCAATCTGAAAGTATTTCTCGATACCGCCACACATCAGCAGTTGCTTGTATTGCTGCGGTGCCTGGGGCAGGGCATAGAAGCAACCGGGGTGCATGCGGGAGGGAACGAGGAAGTCACGCGCACCCTCGGGAGTTGATTTGGAGAGAATGGGTGTTTCTACCTCACAGAAGCCATCGGCATCCAGGAAGTTGCGGGTGGATTGGGTGATGCGGTGACGCTGGCGCAGATTGTTCGTCATGCGCTCACGGCGCAGGTCGAGGAAACGGTATTTCATCCGCAGGTCCTCGTTGGAGAGCTCTTTGTCGAGCTGGAAGGGGAGCACCTCTGCTTTGTTAATGATAGTCAGCTCGCTGGCAGATACTTCAATGGAGCCAGTGGCCATTTCAGGATTCACCGTGGAGACACCGTCGATGACGGGGCGCTCCTCCACCTTGCCAGTTACCTGAATGACGTCTTCACTGCGCAATGTCTTGGCCAGCTCGGCCGCTTGCGCGTTTTCTTCAGGGCGAAAAACACACTGGGTCATGCCTTCTCGATCGCGAAGGTCAATGAAGGCGACACCGCCATGGTCTCGGTTGGAGTTCACCCAGCCAATTAGTGTTGCTGTCTCGCCGATGTTGGAGTGGTGGAGTTCGTTACAGGTATGAGTTCTCATTTTGGTAAAAAGTTGGATGGTTTGGAGTCAGCCTGAGTTTTAGGCGATCAGTGGACCATCCGGGGCATGAAGGTGTGCTTGAATGGTGTCAACAAGGGTATCGGGGTTGCTGATAGTTTGCTCGCTGCGTGAGGAAAGATTCTTGAGCTGGGTTTCAGGAAATTCACTACCGATGACAAGTGCCAGACGTGCTCCGGATTGCTCGGCTTTTTTGAACTGCTTGCCAACGTTGAGCTGGCTCATCGGGTAATCAACGGATATGCCGGCAGCACGTAATTGGGACAGGATCCCGAGGGCCTCGTGACGGCCGTTTTCATCAGCAATGACAAGGAAGACATCGCATGCAGCATTGCGTGCCATCCAGGCCTCCATTGCTAACTTTGCTTCAGGAGTTTCCTCGATGAAATTGCGGATGACCATGTCTCCCATGGCAAATCCGGTGGCAGGTAGATCCGCGGCACCGTTTGACATGGTGGAGAGGAGTCCGTCATAGCGACCACCTCCAGCGACAGCGCGCATGGACTTTTGGGTGTCAAAAATCTCAAAGACTGCGCCCGTATAATAGGCGAGACCCCGAACGATCGTGAGATCCAACTCAAGGAAATGCCCCATGCCGCGGGCGTCGAGGTTAGCCCTGATTTCTTCAAATGCAGGGGAGGCATTTTGGGGGTTGTTGATAAAGTCATCAACCTCTTGGCGCGTCACGTTAAATGCCTTTAGCTGATCGTCGAGTACCTCAGGCTTGAGTTTCTCAAGGCGGTCAATGAGAGGTAGGAATTCGGAGGGGTCGGAAATATCGTGTTGCTGGCAAAATTGCAACCAGCTGTGGCGGTCAGAAGCTCTGATGACGAAATCTCTCTCGCTAAAGCCCAGTGCCAGCATGGTGTCTATTGCGAGAGCGATAAGCTCCGCATCTGCACTTGCGGAGGGCTCGCCGATGATGTCCGCATTAAACTGGATAAATTCACGTCCGCGCCCTTTTTGGGGCTTTTCATAGCGGAAGCAGGGGCCAATTTCGAACCACTTGAGGGGCTTGGGGAAATCCCGTTGGTTGGCGCCGACAATACGCGCCAGAGAGGCGGTAAGTTCGGGGCGCAGTGTGATATCACGCCCTCCCTGGTCCTCAAAACGAAACAGTTGGGTAGCAAGCTCTCCACCGGTTTTTTTGAGATAGAGCTCGGTGGACTCAACAATGGGAGCCTCATACTCGCTGAAGCCGTAACGGTGTGCGACGTCCCTCCACACTGAAAACAGGTAGTTACGCACCGCGCAGTCACGCGGAGTGAAGTCGCGGAACCCGGGCAGAGACTGGAAGCACTTGTCGGCCATGCGGCGGGGAGATGGCATAGACAGGAGGGATATTCAAGAGAAATGGCGAAATAAGCCATTTATCATGAAGAATGCATGGAGCCTGGGATCGGGCAATATACACAGCCCCGGCACTTAAAGCGGGCAGCTTGGAGCTGGGTTATTACAACCTTTTTTGAGCCCCTGAAAAGTTTCGCAGTCTAGACCGTTGCCTCTCTGGCGATGGCAGCAGCGTAATCGCGGTTCAGGCGGGATATGTTTTCCGCGCTGATTTCTTTCGGGCATACGGCTTCACACTCGTAGAGATTGGTGCAATTGCCAAAGCCTTCGGCGTCCATTTGGCGTACCATGCCCAGGACTCGCTTGTCTTTCTCAGGCGCTCCCTGAGGCAGCAGGTTGAGGTGGGCGGCCTTCGCTGAGACAAATAGCATGGCGCTGGCATTTTTACAGGCTGCAACACATGCGCCGCAACCAATGCAGGCGGCAGCATCCATGGCGGCATCGGCACGGGTTTTTGCCACGGGCAAGTTGTTCGCATCCTGGGCTGAGCCAGTGCGAATATCGACGAATCCTCCGGCAGCGATAATGCGGTCAAAGGCCGAGCGGTCTACCATGAGGTCGCGCTGAAGGGGGAAGGCCTTGGCGCGAAATGGCTCGATCCAGATCGTGTCCCCGTCCTTAAACTTACGCATATGCAGCTGACAGGCTGTCACGCCGCGCTCTTTGGAATGCGGAATGCCATTGATGGTGAGCGAGCACTGCCCGCAGATGCCCTCGCGGCAGTCATAATCGAAGTGAATGGGTTCTCCGCCATCACTGATGATACGTTGATTGACGATATCGAGCATTTCCAAAAATGAGGCCTCGGTGGGGATGTCTTCAGCCTGATAGGTTTCTATGAGGCCATCATCGTGGATGCTTTTTTGACGCCAGACTTTGAGTGTCAAGTTCATGGAGAGTATGATTTGATGTTAAAGAGTGAGATTGTTTGGGAGTTGCCTAGGCGTAGCTTCGGATAGCGAGGTGCACATTTTCAAATTCCAGCGATTCCTTGTGTAGGGTGGGGGCCTCACCAACACCGTTGTGTTGCCACGCAGCGACGTAGGCGTATTCCTCATCCCGGCGCAAGGCCTCGCCAGGTTGGGTCTTGCCCTCCTTGACTTCTGGTGAGTCCTCCGTGAATTGGTATTCGACCCGGAAGTGACCACCGCAGGACTCCTCGCGATTCAGGGCATCAATGCACATGACCTCCGCAAATTCGATGAAATCGGCAACTCTACCGGCTTTTTCCAGCTCTGTGTTGATGCCGTTGGCGTCTCCCGGAATGCGAACATTTTTCCAGAACTCTTCACGAATCTCAGGTATGCGCCTGAGAGCTTCCTCGAGGCCTTCCTTGCTGCGGGCCATGCCGCACTTTTCCCATACAAGTAGCCCCAACTCCTTGTGGAAGCTGTCCACAGTGCGGGTGCCATTGATATTGATAAGCTGGTCGATGCGCTCCTTGACGGCAGCCTCAGCCTGTTTGAATTCCTCTTGATCGGAATGAACGGTGCCCGGTTTCTGGTCGGCAAGGTAGTTGGCAATGGTTGTTGGAATCACAAAATAGCCGTCAGCCAGACCTTGCATGAGCGCAGAGGCGCCCAGGCGGTTGGCTCCGTGCTCTGAGAAGTTTGCTTCACCGAGGCAGTGTAGGCCGGGGATGGTGGTTTGTAGATTGTAGTCCACCCACAAGCCCCCCATGGTGTAGTGCACAGCGGGGAAAATCTGCATTGGCGTTTTGTAGGGGTTGTCGCCGGTGATTTTCTCATACATCTGGAAGAGGTTTCCATAACGAGCCCGGATGACATCCTCGCCCAGGCGGGCAATGGAGTCCTTGAAGTCGAGATAGACGCCAAGTCCCGTGGGTGCGACACCTCTGCCCTCGTCACATACTTCCTTGGCTGCGCGGGATGAGACGTCGCGCGGGGCAAGGTTTCCGAAGGACGGGTATTTGCGCTCCAGATAATAATCGCGGTCCTCCTCGGCAATGTCCTCTGGTTTTTTAGTGCCGTTGCGAATGGCCTCAGAGTCCTCCTTGGAGACTGGCACCCAGATGCGACCATCGTTACGGAGCGACTCTGACATGAGCGTGAGCTTGGACTGGTAGTCTCCGCTAACGGGAATGCAGGTGGGGTGAATCTGGGTGTAACAGGGGTTGGCCATGTATGCGCCACGCTTGTAGGCTTTGAATGCCGCGGTGACATTGCAGCCCATGGCGTTAGTGGAGAGGAAAAAGACGTTGCCGTATCCTCCCGTTGCCAGACAAACCGCATCCGCCGCATGTGATGTGATCTCGCCTGTGACCAGATCACGGACGACAATTCCCTTGGCGTGGCCGTCGACGAGAACCACATCCATCATCTCCGTGCGGGTGAACATTTCCACGCCTCCTTTGGAAATCTCCTTTTGGAGCGCCTGATAGCAGCCGATAAGCAGTTGTTGGCCGGTTTGGCCACGGGCATAGAAGGTGCGGGACACCTGAGCGCCACCAAATGAGCGGTTGTCGAGCAGGCCGCCATATTCACGGGCAAAAGGAACTCCCTGGGCAACACATTGATCGATAATGTTTCTGGATACTTCAGCCAGGCGGTAGACATTGGCCTCACGCGCACGGAAGTCTCCACCCTTTACCGTATCGTAGAAAAGCCGGTATACCGAGTCGCCGTCATTCTGATAGTTTTTGGCCGCATTAATACCTCCTTGCGCTGCAATCGAGTGGGCCCTGCGCGGGGTGTCCTGATAACAGAAGCACTTGACCTTGTAGCCCAGCTCGGAGAGGGAAGCGGCAGCGGAGCCACCTGCAAGACCTGAGCCAACGACAATCACGGTGTATTTCCTTTTGTTGGCCGGGTTGATGAGCTTGGAGTCCATCTTGTGCTTCGTCCACTTTTGTTCGATGGGGCCCTCGGGTATTTTGCTATCTAGTGACATGATAATGAAAAATGGTTAAGTCTGCGAATATCGGGTTGTCCAGTCTTGTGCTAGTGGGCCTTGGAATGATCCGGGAGTTCGGAGAGCCCGGCCTGCACTGCAGCCTCCACCTTGGCTTTGGTTTCTTCCATTTCTTTCTTACCCAGCCCGAAAAAATAAACACTGATGGGAATGGAGATGAAGCCTACGAAAATGACCAGACTGTATGCCTTGGAGAAAAACTGGATGGCTTTCGAGGTTTTCTTGGTCCGCAATCCAAGAGTTTGGAATATGGAGCCAACACCGTGGGACAGGTGTGAGCAGAGCAGGGCCATTGCAAGAATGTAGAAGAGTACAACAAACACGTTTTGGAAGCCAGCGATGGTCATGGCCCAGTTTTGTTTGAAGTCAGCGAGTATTTGCAGCTCCTCCTGGACGCGGACGGTGTAGTGCAATATATGGAATACAAAAAACACGAGGACGGTGAGGCCACTCCAGATCATCAGGCGGGACGAGTGCGGGGCAACCATGGTCGCATCGTGCTGGTAGCGACTGGGTCTTGCGGCGCGGTTGGCGGCGGTGAGCTGAATAGTGGCAATGATGTGTAGGGCCAAGGCTGCAAGCATTGTCAGGCGGAAGATCCAGATTCCCCATCCGTGAAGCATGCCATGAAGGAATTCAGCGTAATGGTTGAATGCCTCAGAGCTCTGGTAAATGAGCATATTGCCTGCAAGGTGGCCTGCTAAGAAAAAGACGAGATATGCGCCGGTGAGGGCAACAACGATTTTTTTTCCGATGGAGGAGTGCCAAAACCGGCACAAGGAGCATGTAGATGAACTCATGGGTAAAAAGAGTGCTTTCGCAAAGCGCGCAGCAATCTAGAGCCAACTTTTCAATTAATCAAGGGTCAACCACGCGGAATCAGGTCATGGTGGAAAACAAAAAAAGGCCTGCCATCAATGGGCAGACCTTGGAAAAGGGTTGTGTAAAGTCGTCTATCAGTAGGAAAACAGCTCTTCCTCGCCAAAAAAGCGTTTGAGCTCTGCTGTTGCCGTTTCCGGGCCGTCTGAGGCATGGCAGACATTGACCATCATGTCCTCACCAAAATCGCCGCGGATCGTGCCTTCGGGGGCTTCATTGGAGTTGGTGGGTCCAAGAAGATTGCGAACGCGCTCGATGACATCATTACCCTCGAGGGCCATGGCGATGACGGGGGTGCGACTCATGAATTCGGCAATCTCGGGAAAAAAGGGTTTATCCGCCACATGTGCATAATGCTCTTTGAGAATTGCATCATCGAGCTGCATCATTTTGATGCCCCGGATTGCGAAGCCCTCTGCCTGAAAACGGGCAAGCACTGTGCCTACGATGTTTTTCTCGACAGCGTCCGGTTTGAATAGAATCAATGAAGTTTCAGTTGCCATGCGTGTGGCTTTAGCGGGGAACCGCGGTTTTGGCAACCGCGAAAGGATCAAATCGAGTGCCGCATTATTGTGCCACTAATGCCATGCAGGTGCGGCTTGGCAGGTAAAGCTTCAATTTGTTCTGCTTGTCGGCGGTGTATGTCAGGCTGTCATCAATGCGCTGGAATCCACCATGGCTTGTGGAATCACTGTCGAGGATGATCCTGTAATCACCCGAGCGTCCAATGTGGACCTCGTAATCCGGGAACGACTGGGTCGGGTTGAAGTTAAACAGGAAGATCACATTGCCGCGCTCGGCAGCAAGGATTTGGTCGTCATTGTGGGTATGGAGCTTCTGGGCAGGATCACAGGCCAGAAGGTTGTGAGTTTTGGCCAGTGTGATCATGTTCTTGTCAAACTCGTTGAGGTGCTGGTAGCGAAGCTCCGGGTTGTCCACCAGCGACCACTGGCGGCGGCAATAGTGGTATGACCAGTCATTGCCCTCACGGGGGAAGTCCAGCCACTCAGGATGGCCAAACTCATTGCCCATGAAGTTGAGCCAGCCTTCACCGCCGGAAACGAGTGTGAAGAGCCGGATCATTTTATGTAAGGCAATGCCTCGCTCAATGACCTCATGATGGTCATCTGTTCCCATATGCCAGTACATCTCCTGATCCATCAGACGGAATGCAATGGTCTTGTCGCCAACAAGTGCCTGATCATGGCTCTCGGCATAAGCAATGTTAGCTTCACCATATCGACGGTTCGTCATGACACCCCATATTTCCTCAGGGTTCCAGTCCTCGTCTTTTTTGTGTTTGAGGAGCTTGATCCAGTAGTCGGGAATGCCCATGGCAAGGCGGTGGGTAAAGCCGCTGCCTCCCTCGGCAGTGGGGCGGCAAAGCCCTGGCATGCCGCTCATGTCCTCGGCCACGATGATGGCGCCGGGGCGGAGTTTGTGGCACAGGGTGGTGGCGAGGCTCAGATAGAGAATGGCATCCTCGTCAGTGCCATCTATGAAATACTTGTCGTAGTGGTCAAAAGCGGCATTGCCGTGGTGCTCGTAAAGCATTGAGGTGATGCCATCAAAGCGGAAACCGTCGAAATGGAATTCCTCCAGCCAGAAGCGAACGTTGGATAGCAGAAACCGGCGCACTTCCTCTTTGCCATAATCAAAACACTTGGAGTCCCACTGCGGGTGATCGCCCTTGCCGCCGCCATGAAAATACTGGTGATCAGTGCCGTCAAATTCATTGAGCCCCTCTGCGAGGTTTTTGACCGCGTGGGAGTGGACGATGTCCAAGAGGACCGCGATGCCGAGACCGTGAGCGGTATCGATAAGGTATTTCAGGTCATCAGGTGTTCCAAAGCGCGAGCAGGCAGCAAAAAACGAGGATACGTGGTAGCCAAACGAGCCGTAGTAGGGGTGCTCTTGTACGGCCATGAGCTGAATGGTATTGTAGCCGAGTTTGGCAATGCGGGGCAGAATGTTATCTGCAAACTCCCGGTAGGTGTGAAGTCTTGACTCCTCCCCAGCCATGCCGACGTGTGCCTCATAGATCAGCGGGGCACCAATGGTGGAGGGATCAAAATCGTGCTGCCAGGTGTAGTCCTTTTCAGGCTGCCAGATCTGGCCGGCGTAGTCATGGGTGATTTCATCCTGAATACACCGGTGGATGGTGGCGGGAATCCGGTCTCTGGTTGAGCCGTCAGCTCCGTGAATGTGCAATTTGATTTTGTCGCCGTGCTTGAGTGTGGAGCCATCGAGCTCAGTTTCCCAGATGCCATTGGTGTCCTTTTTCAAGGGGTGGGTATCCGAGTTCCAATCATTGAAATCGCCAATGATGGAAATATGCCTGGCCCCCGGTGCCCACTCACGAACTGTCCAGATGCCTTCACGCTTATTGAAGTGGACACCCAGGTCCTTGTGCAGCTGGGCGTAGGCCTCGATACTTCCAGTAGACTCATGGATGAGTTGCAAATGATCCTCCAGCCTCTCGATGCGCCGGCTGATGTGATCTGAGTAGGGTTCGAGCCAGCAGTCATCTTGAACCAGTTGAGGAACTTTGGCTGAATCACTACTCATATTTGCAAGCTAAGCAAACTGATGGCTTAACGCACGGAAAATATGCGCAATACAGCTCGAGTAGGTTATTCTCCGGCAGCGAGTTTCAGGGCTTTGATCACAATATCTGGAGTCAGGTATTCGGGCAGCATGATTGCCGGCCTTGATGGGTCTGCAGGATAAATCAGGTTGGTTGGCAGGGACTTTCTGTCTGCACGGTCCATGTCCCGCTTGATCACGGGGTCGCCATCAGTGCTGTCAGCGGTTACCACCAGGACATTGTGTTCTGTGAGTAGCGAGTTTACAGCGTCGGATGAGAACACACGGTTCTCATTTTGTTGGCAAAGCAGTCACCAGTCTGCCGTGTAGTCCACCCAGACGATACGCCCCTTGGAGCGATTAAGCTCCACAACTCCCGGATACCATGAGGAACCAGTTAGTGGAGTGGCTGGAGCACGTTCCTGAGTGGCTGACTTGGTCATCAAAAAGCCACCTGCAGCAACGAGTAAGGGGAAGCTCAGGCCCCAGACAATTCGTTTTACCTTAGGTGTGTAGGGAGTGCCGAAGCGGCCATAGGCCCATAGGGCCAAGCCAACGACGACAGTAGCCATCAAAAGCCATGATGCGCCTCCCGTGCCAGTGATTTTGGCAAAGCTGCGGAAGAAATAGGCAGCCGTGGCAAAGAGGGCGAATGCCATGAGCTGTTTGAAGGTCACCATCCAGGCGCCCGGCTTGGGAAGTTTGTTGATCAGCTTGGGGAAAAAAGCCAGAACGACATAGGGGGAGGAAATACCGAGGGCGAAGACGGTAAAAATCAGCATCCCCTGGAAGGCAGGTTGTTTCAGGGTGTAGCCCATCACCGAGCCGAGGAAGGGTCCGCTGCAGGGTGTGGCGATAAGGGTAGTGAGGACACCTGAGAAAAATGATCCCGAGTAACCCTTTTTCGCCTGAAGCTCGCTGCCCGTTCCCGTCAATGAGGTGCCGATTTCAAAGAGGCCTGCCATGTTGAGGCCAAAGACATAGAGAAGCATGATGATGGCCGCCAGAAAGACCGGGCTTGTAAGTTGCTCGCCCCAGTTGACATCACGCCCAAAGGTGAAAATGAGTATATAAATAATACTGGCGAGGATCCACATCGAGACGATAACGCCAGACATGAATACCAGCCCGTGCACTTTGATTTTTTGTGGTTCTGAACCCGCCTGCTGGGCAAAGCCCATGACCTTGAGTCCGAGCACAGGGAACACGCAGGGCATGAGATTGAGCAGTAATCCGCCGATGAAAATAAAACCCAGGGCGGTAAACAGGGTGTGGGCCTTTTCCTTTGTGCCGTCCAACAGGACAAAGTCGATTTTCTTCGCGGCATCATACATTTCTGCCGCAGCTGCGATCTCGGCATCCGTGGGTGCCAGGTTTTGCAGGCCGTGAGCTGCTGATGAGGTTGTGCCCGCATCAGTCTTGGCTGCTGAGCCAGTCAGTGGGGTGCTCACGCTAATAGCATTACCTTCATCAAAAAGCAGAATGCCCGATATTTGAGCTTCTGGCTGGGCGGATTGTTTCAGTGGAGCCTTGAGAATATAGGCGTCACCCCGATCAGTGAGTGTTTGTTTCTTGCTGGGATCGGTCAGGCCGGAGTTGTCGATGTAGTGCAGAGAATGAATGATGGCGACACTGCCGTCCGCGGTGCGGATAGTAAGAACCAATTCAGAGTCTTTGATCTTGGCTTCGATATCCCAGGAGTTGTCTGTCTGGGGGAGCTTCTCGCGCGCTGCTTTGAAGTAATCGGCATGAACTGTGGAGGGTATTTCTTTATCACCAAGCGCTACTTTGATGCTGGCGAGCCTCGATTCGGGCGGGGCGCAGCCCATGTCATCACAGAGCTGCCATGTGGGAGTGATCTGCAGCTCGGCAGTAGTGCCCACCTGCGCCGATGCGGGCACAGCGATATCAGCCAGCAGTATGTATTTGCCCTCGTAAATGTGGAATTGGGTATCGCCGCTTTGGTAAAGCGCGGGAACAGGCCAATGTAGTTTTTCGAGAACGTATCCGGCGGGCAGTTGCCAATCAAATTCCAGGGGAAGACCGGGTCCTCCGGGGTTTTTGTAATAGGAATGCCATCCTTCCTCGTGCTCCAGCTCAATAGCTATGGTGAATCTGGCCCCTGGTGCGGTTTGATTTACCTCGGAGACGAGCGATACCGTGGTGCCGTCGCCTTGCTGGCCAAAGGGATCGATTTGGGAATGAGCAATGTTCGCCCCGGCTATAAGGGCAAGAACGATCTGGATAAGTGGCTTCATGAAAGCGGGCTTATAAAATGGTGCGGCTGGCTCCGTTGGTGCCGTAAGCGTTACCGATGGGTGTGATTTGTTGAATCATTTTCATGCCTGTCTGGGCTCGCCATCACCAGAGGGCAAGGTTGGAGCATCATCCTGTAATTTGCGTTCCCAGACGTAGCGTATGAATAAAACCTTGATGGCGGCCGTCAGTGGCACAGCCAGGAGGGCGCCGATGAAGCCTCCAAGAACAAGAGACCAGAACAGCATGGAGAAGATGACGGTCATGGGGTGAAGCCCGACGGAGTCACCAACGATTTTTGGTGCGGTGACCAGTGAGTTGATTTGTTGCACTACGAGGAAAATCACGATGACGGCAATCACGTAAGCCCATGCATTGTGGCCGAGGAAGTTCTGGTTGTCCACATGACCGAAATGCACAAAGGCAATAAGGCAGGCCGGTATCAGGCAAATAATGTTTCCGATGTAGGGGATGACACCGAGGATGGCCATAAAGAGTCCAATGACCAGCGCGTAGGGGAGACCGAAGATCCAGAGGGCGAGACCCACCAGGATGCCGTCAATAAAAGCGACAAGCATCTGCCCCCGGAAAAAGGAAATCAGATACCCGTTGATCTCGCTCAGGGTTGATACGACCTCGCTCTTGAATTTCGATGCCTTGAGCGGGACATATTCATGCCAGTGAGCCTTGATGCTCGAGCTCTCTTTGAGAAAGTAATAGAGATAAACGGGAGTCATGACAAAACCGATGGTCAGACCGAGGACACCGAGTAATTTTGATGATCCCTTACTAAACCAGCCTGTGATAGTCTGGACAATTTGGGTGGCATACTTGGAGAGCAGGTATTGCCATCGGTATTGGTAAGCGGATTCGCCATCCAGTTCATCAGAGATGATGTTGGCAGATCCGTTGTCAACCAGGTCTGCCGGGGTCGCCGTCTCGGGCCCGGGGTAAGCTGCGCCAGTCTTGGGGTTGACTTTTTCTGAGGCGTAATCGATGGCCGGCTTGAGCCAGGGTGCGTCCTTGATGCTTGTCATTGTGGCCGTGGCCTTGCGGGCAATTTCCTCTTTGTCATTCAGAGCGTCCGAAACCTGTTTGGCAATGGGTGGAACAATCAGGAAACCCAGCACGGCGAGGAAAATGATGAAGCATGCAAAAACGTAGATAACCGATTTTAATCGGGATAAGCCACGGTTCTGAAGCCAGCTGACAATGGGGTCAAGCAAGTAGGCCACAATGCCTGCCACAGCGAGAGGCACCAGTACTGGTTGTAGGTAACCCAGTGTTTTACCAGTTAGCCAGATGAGGCCTGCAATGAGAATGCCCAGAATGAGTATGGCGACACCGGTGATAGCACGCCATATGGTCTTGCTTTGAAAGCGGGTGGGATATTTTTGGGTCACGGATTAAATCCTAATATCCGGATCTGAAATTGCGATGGTAAAATGCCCTCTGGTTTCCGCTTTGAACTGAACATGGGGTGGGGTGCTTGCCATAGCTGAGTCAGCTGTGCGTTGCCTTGAGAGTGAGAAGCGCAAGCTCCGGCGTGCAGGAAAAGCGAACATTGGCATCCACCGTTCCCATGCCACGGCTGACAAAGATGTTTGAATCTCCTTTTTGGTAGTGGCCATAGAGGTAGTTTCTACCGTATTTGACCCGCACGGGTGCGTAGCCCACGAGCGGTATCTGGCATTGCCCGCCATGGGTGTGGCCGGAGAGCTGCAAGTCGACAGGGAATTCCGAGCTGAGCACATCAAAAACGTCTGGTTCATGGACAAGGGCCAGTACGGTTTCGTCCTTGTGGCCACGGTAGCAGGCCGGGGCATCTATGCTGCCCGACCAGACGGAATCTGTTCCCGTGATGAAGAGCTTTTCCCCGTTGATACTGAGACAGGTGCCCTGATTGCAGAGGAATTCAATGCCCGCACTGCGGAATCCTTTTCGATAATGAGAGGGACTACCTTGCCAGCCGTCATGATTGCCCATAACTGCATAAATGCCGTGCTTGGCTTGTAGGCTGGAGAGGCATTGAGTCAAGGGGGTGAACACGTCCTTGGAGTCGGTGACGTAGTCCCCGGTGAGGGCAATCAAATCGGGTTTTTCAGCGTTGAGCACATTGACGGCTTTCTCAATGAGTCCGTCCTGTTCACCGGGCTTATAGTGAATGTCGGTGAGCTGGGCCACGACAAGTCCATCAAGTGCAGCGGGCAGGCGGGGAAGCTTGACTGTTTTGCGGGTGACCGAGAGTAGTGTCGGCTCGATATAGCGTGCATAGGAGACACACGATGCCGCGGCGAGACCGCCGGTGATCATGAAGTTTCTCCTGTTGAAGAGGCGTCGTGGGGTTTTTTGCATCTTGTTAAACTGGACAAATACCATAACACAGGTATTCGATCTGTCCATGAGCAACCGCCCTGACGATTTGGTTCCGCTGCAACAAGGCTCTCGCATCAGCATTCCCCAGTATGCGATGTCGCTGGCTCATGTGGCGAGTCTGCGCTCGGAGGATCCGTTTCGCAAAGTGGGGGCAGCAGCACTTGACTTTGACAACCGTGTCGTAGGCACTGCCTACAATGGTCTTGCTCCCGGCTTTGATGCACCCGAGGGCTTTTGGGATGATCGTGACCGCAGGCAGAAATTCATGCTGCACGCTGAGATCAACCTCTGCAGCCTGTTCAAGAGAGGCGAGGTCAAGCTGATTGCCAGCACGACGATGCCTTGCACTGCCTGCATGCAGACACTGTGCGCATATGGCATCAAGGAGATTTACTACCGCGACATCTACCAAGAGTCAGCTGCACCGGAAATTGCTCAGACTTACGGTATCAAATTTGAGCAGGTTACTCAGTATCCAATGGGATGATTGGAGCGATTTTTGGCTCTGTGGGAGCCAAATCATCTTCAGCAACCTGTTCCGTGGCGGATTCAAACGCATCCTGACCACCGTAGAAACTGCGGACGTAGCCAAACTCGATGAGAGTGTCTTGCCAGGATGACAGAAGGTTTTTGTCCCGCCATACAAAGAGAGCATTTCGCAGAGTCTTTTTCGCTTCATCGGTTTTACCATCAAAGTAGAGAAGTGCTGCTGTGGCGTAATAATAGTAGGGGGTGTCATCCCACTCGCCGTATTTGTTCTCCATGGCACGTGCCTCCTCGACCCGGTTGGTTTTCAGCTTGCAGAGCAACATCTTGAATTCGCAGAGCTGCATCATGCCCTTGCTTTCGGGAGGAAGCATGCCGATGAGTTCTGAAAATTTCTGGTGGGCAGCCTCCCAGTTCTTCATGACAAAATCGAGCTCTGCCAGATTGAAGCGGATGTTTGTACTTTGAGGGTTGATTTTGAGAACCTGCTCAAAGATAGGATAGGCTTTCTCGAAGGCTCTCATCTCAACGTAACAACCCGCCTTCAGAGTGAGCGCGCCCGGGTGGCCCTGGAATATCTTGTCCAGCGCATCCAGAACCTGGAGTGCGTCAAAGAGCCTCTTTTGTTGGAAAAGCTTCTGGGCCTCGTAGAGGTTGCGGTTAAATAGTTTGCGCGTGTCCTCGGGCATGGCCATGAATCTTTTCAGAGTCTCACCACCCGTGTTTGCTGCAGCCTTGTTCTGCGGTGACGGCTCTTGAGCCCGTGCATCCTGGATTCCGATACATAGGGCGATCGTGATAAGTGCAAAAATAGTGATGACGAATTTCATGGTTCTTAATCGTTAAAAAGCAAAGAACAGGCGTGTAGCGAACCTCGATGTTTGTAAGCATTCTTCGAAGTGGCGTCAATCACTCAAACAATATGTCTGCCCGCGCACTTATGATGATTCGTTCTCGTCATCGTCGCCATGGCCATACAAATGGTGCCTCAGAATATAGTTGGTGACCTCCGGCGCGAGCCACTCTGTGGGGAGTTCTTCCCTATTGCTGGTGCGAATGACTGTGGCAGAGGCGGGATGATTACCGGTGATCGGGTGGAGCCTGAATCCGTCGCGAGGTTCTGGTGCTTCGCCCCGGCTGTAGACAATAAATTCCACCAACGAAGCAAGGTGATCCGGACGGTTCCACCGTGGCAAAGCCTGCCACTGGTCTGTGCCCATCAGCCAAAATAGTTGCGCCCGGGGGAATTTGGCGGCGATATGCTCCGCAGTGCGCCACGAGTAACAGGGGGGCTCGGCAGTGAGATCGTAGTCGTCAACCTCTGCCCACTTATGATCAGAGGTCGCCAGACGGCACATTTCCAGACGGTGCTCAGGATTAGCATGGGCTTGCTCCGACTTGTGTGGTGACTGCCGACAGGGTAGGAAAATGACCTTGTCGAGGTTCAGTGCATGTCGGGCGGCCTCGGCAATATGCATGTGGCCGAGGTGGATAGGGTCAAAGGTTCCACCAAATAGACAGATCTTCATGTGCGTCTCAATTGTGGTTGCCCGGACTCACTGATCCTCAGTTTCAGTTTGTGTCGCGTTGGTAAATTCGGTGGTCTTGCTGCCATACCAGAGCAGGCCAGCGGTTCCGGCAAATGCAATGAAGATGATTACAGCCAGAAGAAAGCTGAGGCAGGATTTCATAACTGCTAACTTAGTTACTGTGACTGAGCAGGTCGAGAATATCCTCGGGCAATGTTGTCTTTGTCACTGATGTTTGCGTATTGTGTGTGATAAATGTCAGGGCTTGGATGGTTTGTGCGCTAGGCGGGCGGCATAGGCCCCGTCTGTATGATCGCGTTGGGGCAGTGCCTGATGCTCTGCCTCTATTTGCCATTGGTTATGCTGCTCAACAAACTTGGCAATGAAGTCGTGATTCTCCTCTGCTTCGATCGAGCATGTGGAGTAGATAATGCGTCCGCCAGGCTTGAGGCATGGCAGTGCATTCAGAAGAATTGATTCCTGCACCTTCTGTAGGGCATTAAGGTCCTCGGGTTGTAGTCTCCAGCGCGCGTCAAGCCTGCGGCGCATGACGCCCGTATTAGAGCAGGGGACATCGAGTAATATTGCATCAAATTTCCCGTGCCATTCTGCGGGTGCCGATTGTGTCCAGTCATGCGCTTCCACCTCTGCAATGCCAATGCCGAGATTGGAAAGGTTGCTCTCCAGACGAGGTAGCCGTTTTTCATTGCTGTCTGTGCAGAGAATTTCGCCCTCATTATTCATGATGGCGGCCATCATGGTGGTCTTGCCGCCGGGGGCTGCGCAGGCATCCAGAATGCACTCTCCGGGTTGGGGAGCGAGCAGATCTATGCAGTGCCGTGTCGCAGGGTCCTGGATATAGACGTAGCCGTATTTCATCCATTCTCCGGGAAGAGCACCCTCGATCTGGTAAAAGCCATCAACTCCATCCAGCGGACTTGCTTTTTCATAACTCTCCACAGCTTCCCTCGCCCCCTCGACCAACGGGTTGATACGGGCGTATGTGGAAGCTGGCTGGTTATTCCATTCGAGTAGCCGGGTGGCTTGTTCATAGCCGTAGGCTTTTTTCCAACGCTTCCATTGCCAGTCGGGATGGGAGAGTCTGAGGGCCGGAGACAGATCCTCGAGCTCCTCGAGGAGTTTCTTGCGCCGGGCGATAGCCTGGCGCAGTACCGCATTGATGAGGCCGCGCACGGGAGCCTTGCCGCAATACACCGTCTCATTGACCGCGGCGTGGTCAGCGATGCCAAGAATAAGGAGCTGAGCAAGACCGACACGCAGGATGTCACGCGTCTCGTGATCGAGTTTGCCCCTGCGCAGCTGTGCGATCCAGTGATCAAGCAGGCGACGGTTCCTCAGGACGGCTGAAACGATAGATTGAAGAAGTGCGCGGTCCTGCCTGGTGAGGTTGTTTTTGGCGGATTGCCGCTCGATGAGGGAGTCCATGTAGGCATGCCCCTTGGCCCATGCCCTGAGGGCTGAGACGGCGGCGCGGCGCACGTTGTTATTTTGCTTCGCCATGTGCCATGCAAGCTAGCGAGATTACACCATTTCTAAACTAAAAACGAAATATTTTCCATGGATTGTGACAGCTGGGCTTGTCGTGTGCCGGTCTTGGGCTTATGTGTCTCGCGTGACTTGTTTCCAGAAAGTGGCAGCGGCTGCCAGCATCTCTCTGATTGTCTTGATTTTTGTGGGGGCCATCGTACGCGCCACTGGCTCGGGCATGGGCTGTCCTGACTGGCCAACCTGCTGGGGTTGCCTTATTCCGCCCACAAGTGCCGAGCAAATCGATATCTCCAAGCTGGATATTGAAAAATACCGGCTCCGCGCAGCCCGTTACGGTATTGATCCAGCCACCATCACCCGAGAATCCGTTATCAAGGAATTCAACCCGGTGCACACATGGGTGGAATACGTCAATCGGCTTACGTCCCTACCTCTTGGGCTCCTGACCTTGTCCACCTTCATCATGGCGCAGTGGCAATGGCGCAAGAGACCCGCGGTCCCGATCGTAGCCTTGCTGGCTCTGGTGCTTCTGGGCGTCAACGCCTGGATGGGTGCACAGATTGTGTTCAGTGGACTCAAGCCCGGCATCATCACCATTCACATGGCCTTGGCGATTTTGCAGCTGTGCCTGCTGGTGTTTCTTGCTTGGCGGGGCTGTGACAAGCCGTGGCGGCTGCCGGCATCCTGCCGGGAGAATGGTCTGACTAAAATAGCCGTGGTTTTATTTGTGCTGATTATTGCCGAGGGGATACTGGGTTCTCAGGTTCGGGAAAAAACTGACGAGCTGCACAAGTCTCACGCAGCAGCACCGCGAATTGAATGGGTTGAGGAGCTTGAGCAAAGCCCTACCTATCTCATCCACCGCAGTGGTTCTTGGGCTATCCTTATAGCCTCAATCATGTTTTTTGCGCGTGCCAAAAAACAGCGAACTGGTGCGAAAACACTGGAATATCTCGTCGTGGGTATTGTCTTCGCCCAGATGTGCCTCGGATTGATCCTCTCGCAGGTTGGGATTTTGCCTGTGGCACAAGTGCTTCACATCGGGCTCTCCTCCATCCTTGTGAGTGCTTTGTTGTTGTGGCTGCTTGGGGCTTTTGCTCAATCGAGCAAGTCCCTCGCGTCGGCCACCTCGAGCCCGTGAGTCTCTGCGACTGGAGGACAGGTGAGCTTGCCTTTGATGCAGTTGATGCCGCTGATTAGATCCGGATGGTCTTTGCAGGCTGCGGCGACTCCGTTATCAGCGATGAGGCTCGTCCAGCGTAGAGTGCTATTACACAATGCTTGGGTCGATGTGCGGGCGTAGGCGCCTGGCATATTGGCAACACAGTAATGGAGCACTTCCTCCTCGTAGAATGTGGGGTCCTCATGGGTGGTGGGTCTGGTAGTTTCTGCGCAACCACCCTGGTCCACGGCGATATCGACAAAAACAGATCCCGGTTGCATGATCTTGAGCATGTCCCGGGTAATGAGCTTGGGTGCGGCTGCTCCGTGCACGAGCACGGCTCCTATGACCAGGTCTGCACGGGGTAATAGCTCAGACAAATTCGCCTCATTGGAATAGATGGTATGGGTGCCCTCCATGGTGATATCCAGGAAGCGCATGCGCTCCAGATCCACCTCGAGAATGCTGACGTCAGCTCCTATGCCTGTGGCAACGCGGGCAGCATTAACCCCGGCCGTGCCGCCGCCAATCACCACCACGCGTCCAGGGGCAACCCCGGGAACCCCACCTAGCAGAATGCCGCGGCCTCCCTTATGCTTGGCCAGATGGTAGGCTCCAATGATGGCCGACATCCGGCCGGCAATCTCACTCATGGGCTCGAGAAGTGGGAGCCGCTTGTTGACCTCTAAGGTCTCATAGGCGATAGCCGTGCATCCGGTGGCCATGAGGGATTCGGTCAGTTTTTTGTCGGCAGCGAGATGTAGATAGGTAAAGAGCGTGTGATGATCCCTGAGCATGGCTATCTCGCTGCTTTGCGGTTCCTTTACCTTCACGATAAGCTCACTCTGAGCGAAGACCGACTTTGCGTCAGCAACCAGTTCAGCTCCTGCTGCGACGTAGAGCTCGTCAGAGTAACTGGCACCAAGGCCTGCACCCGACTGCATGATCACGCGGTGTCCGCGGGCTGATAACTCCCGGACAGAGGAGGGGATCATTGAAACCCTGTTCTCCTGAGCCTTGATTTCCGAAGGTATACCTATAATCATGGTTCAGGCTATCCAACCCCGCATATTTATCCAATGCATTTTGCCCAAAATAACTTGCATAATGCCCGATAATGGAAATAGTGAGCGCGCCTCACTTGAGGCGCATTCTTCCAAACCCAAGCCGGTTTAGCTCAGTTGGTAGAGCAACTGATTTGTAATCAGTAGGTCGTCGGTTCGAATCCGACAACCGGCTCCATTTGCAAAAAACCCTCCTGCGTGGAGGGTTTTTGCGTTTCGGTCCTGCCGGATGAGAACCGAAGGTTTGAACGCATGACGCAACGAAGTGAAGTGCCGTGT